>CAYTBK010000028.1:5417-37585 GCA_964436005.1 uncultured Acidobacteriota bacterium | reverse complement strand
CTTCAACCTAGTGATTAAGAGTCACTTGCTCTACCGGTTGAGCTAACGGCCCACTGTTCGTTTCAACGTCCGCCCCGGTGTCTTTGCCGGAGTGCCCGGCTGCAGCGGACTCGCTAATGTTAAGTCATGCGGAAGGCCTTGTCAATGCTTTTTTCTGCTTCCGCCCGCCAATCAGGCATTCTTCTTCAAACGGGCCATGGCTTTGTCCATGCGGGCGAAGCCGTCGTCCACGGCGGAGCGGTCGATGTCGAGGGGCGGACGGAGGCGGATGCTCCGGTTCCCGCACGGAAGCAGGATGACTCCTTCCTCCTTGCAGAGGCCCAGCAAGGCGTGGCGGCTGTCCCGGTCCGGCAGGTCGAAGGCGGTGAACAGGCCCTTGCCGCGGACGTTGGTGATGGTGCCCGGCCAGGCCTCCCCGAGGCCGTGGATCTTGTCCAGCACGTAAGCCCCGACTTCCGCCGCATTTTCCACCAACTTGTCCTCCTCGATGATCTGGAGGTAGCGGCAGGAGCGCACCATGTCGGCCAAATTGCCGCCCCAGGTCGAGTTGATCCGGCTGGAGAGGTGGAAGACGTTGTCCTTGACGTCGTCGATCTTGCGGCTGACCGCGATGCCGCAGATCTGGGTCTTCTTGCCGAAGCAGATGATGTCCGGCTGCACGTTGAAATGCTGGTGTGCCCACATCTTCCCGGTAATGCCGACACCGGTCTGCACTTCGTCGAGAATGAAGAGGATATCGTTTTCCTGGGTGACCTGGCGCAGGGCGTGCAGGAACTCGGGCCGGAAGTGGTTGTCGCCGCCTTCGGCTTGGATGGGTTCGATGATGAGGGCGGCGATGTCGTCCGGGTTGTCGCGGATGGCCTGCTTGATCTGGGCCAGGGCCAGTTCCTCGTCGCGGCAGACCTGCTCGAACACTTCGGCGGTGACCGGGAAGCTCAGTTTCGGGTTCAGGATGCGGGGCCAGTCGAACTTGGGGTAGAGGTCGATCTTGGCCGGGTCGGTGTTGGTCAGGCTCATGGTGTAGCCGGTGCGCCCGTGGAAGGCTTCACGGAAATGGATGACCTTGTGGCCGATCTCGCGGATGTGCCCCTTGGCGAAGTTCTTCCTGACTTTCCAGTCGAAGGCGGTTTTCAGCGCGTTTTCCACGGCCAGGGCGCCGCCGTCGATGAAGAACAGGTAGTGCAGGTAGTCCGGCAGGGTCACGCGGGCGAACGTGTCCACGAATTCCGCCATCTCCACGGTATAGAAATCGGCGTTGGACACCTTGTGCAGCGCCGCGGCCTGCAGCTTTTCCAGAAAAACCGGTTCCTTCATCTTGGGGTGGTTCATGCCCAGCGGCGCGGAGGCGAAGTAGGAAAAGAAGTCCACATAGGTGCGGTCGTGCCAGGAGTCGTGGATGTAGGCGCCGCGGCTCTTTTCCAGATCCACCACCATGGGAAATCCGTCGGCGAGCATGTGGCGGCCGATGACGTCGAAAACCTGGTCGGGGGTGATTGAAGGATGACAGTTGCAGGACATCGAATCCTCCCAAGAAAGATTGAACATGGAACTATAGCGCTTCGGCCGGCGGGCTGTCAAACGGTTTCAGGGAAGCCGCAGCAGTTTGTGAAGTTGGATCTGCAGGCGGAAAGGGTGGTTCCCTTTCAGGATCCAGCCGGCCAGTTCGGCGGGCGCCAGCCCCGGCGTGACCGGGGACAGCAGCATTTCGAGGGCGGAGCCCGGCAGGCGGGCCGCGACGAAGCCCACCGTCCAGTCGAAGTCGGCGCGGGACCCGATGACGAACTTGAGCTGGTCGGGGGGGGACATGGCGCGCAGGTTCTCGTCCCGGAAGGACCCGGCCTCGCCGCTGCCCGGCGTCTTGACGTCGACGATGCGGATCGTTCCCGGCGGCAGCGTGTCGACGGGCAGGGATCCGTTGGTCTCGACCAGGACGGTGTGCCCCCGCTCGAGCAACCGGCGGCAGAGAAGGGGCGTGTCCGTCTGCAGCAGGGGTTCGCCGCCGGTGACCTCGACGTGGCGGGCGCCGATCCGCTCCACGCGCCGCAGGATCTCCTCGAGGGGCATCGGGGCGCCCTCCTCCCCGGCGGCCGGCGTGTCGCAGTAGGCGCAGTGCAGGTTGCACCCGGCCAGGCGGACGAAGGCGAACGGCAGGCCGGCGAAGGTGGACTCGCCCTGAAGACTGTAGAATATTTCAGCGACGTTCAACATGGCCGGTGACCCATGAAAAAAGGCCTGCTGTTCGCAGGCCTTATGTGGCGGAGAGGGCGGGATTCGAACCCGCGGTACCCCTTAACGGGGTACAACTGCTTAGCAGGCAGCCCTGATCGTCCACTCCAGCACCTCTCCTTCGATTTGCGCCAGGGGAACTCCGGCGTCGCCGCCGGAAAAGCGGGGGAATGCTAGCACGGGATGAAACGGGATACAAGACAAAAATCGCCGGCTCAGAACATCGCGCGCACGGACATGAACTTTTCCTTGTACAGCACGCGGATGCCCTCCTGCGTCACCGAGTCCAGGCCGAGCTTTTCCAGGAAGGGGACGGCCTTGCGCAGGGACGGCGAATCCTCCCCCTCTTCCTCGGCGTGGGACAGCACGTTGCCCAGGGCGACGATCTTCGTCTGGTCCGGCAGCCGGTCGAACTCCACCAGTTCGTGGTGGTGCGAGATGGCCTCGACGATCACCGTGGGGAAGTTCCATTTCTTGCCGATGCTGTAGCCCACGTCCTGGTGGTCGAAGCCCAGGATCCGTTGCTCGGCTTCCACCATGGGGATGTCCTGCTTGGTGGAGACGTCGATGATCTCGCGGTACCGCGCCGGGTCCTGGATGCCGATGACCAACCGGCCGATGTCGTGGATCAGGCCGGCGGTGAAGCACTCGCTGTCGTCGGGGTAGTCGCACTGGATGCCGATGATCTGGGCGTAGATGCCGGTGGAGAGGGAGTGGGACCAGAACTTATCCTGCCCTTCGAAGCGGCTGGCCCCTTTCTCCATCAGGGTCCGGAAGTAGAAGGTGTACAGCAGCGACCGGAGCCGCTTGAAGCCGAGGTACGACAGGGCCATGTTGATGTTGGTGATCTCGCGTTGGATCGGGAACAGCGGAGAGTTCACGACCTTGAGCACCAGCGCTACGAGCGAGGGGTCGAGGATCAGGCACTCGTAGATTTCGCGGAAGGAGCAGTTGGGGTTCTGCAGTAGCTTCATCGTCCGCAACGCCACGTCCGGAAAGGGCGGGATGGTCGTGGGATTGGTCATCTTCTGGAAAAGTTGTTGATTATGATAGGTTTTCATCGCTTTTTCCACACTTTCGAATGTATTCATGATAGCGCATCTGCCCGCTGGACGCAAAGACAATTTTTTCGCCGTGGGTCTTTGCCGAAAAACGTGAACCATACGAAAGGCCGATGGTGTAAGATTCCCCTTCAACCAGGAGGCATCCATGCGAAAAACCGCCCTCGCCCTCGCCCTCGTTTCCTTCTTCTTCCTTTTGCCGGCCATGGCCGGGGAAAGGCGCTGGCTTTCCTTCGAAGACCTGTTCGGAATGAAACGGCTTTCCGACCTGCAGGTCTCCCCCGACGGCGCCTGGGCGGCCTTTGTCCAGACCGAGTACAGCATCGAGGCCAACGCCTCGACTTCGGACCTCTGGATCGTCTCCCTGCGCAGCGGGGAAATCCGCCGGCTGACCACTTCGCCGGCCCGGGACCGGCATCCCCGCTGGCTGCCCGGCGGCCGGGAAATCGCCTTCATCAGCACCCGGGAAGGCGGGGCGCAGGTCTGGAAGATCTCGCTGGACGGCGGCGAGGCGACGCGGCTGACGAACCTGGCCATGGGGGTGGACTCCTTCGTGTGGTCCCCGGACGGGAAATTCGCCCTGGTGACGGCCGAAGTCTGGCCGGATACCCCGACGGAGGAAGCCTACCGGAAACGGCAAGCGGAGCGCGCGGCCGACAAGTGCACCGGGAAAATCTTCGACCGGCTGCTTTTCCGGCAGTGGAACCGCTGGGTCGACGAGATGTACAGCCACGTCTTCCGCTACGATCTCACGAACGGTTCGCTCGAGGAGTTGACGCCGGGCAAGGTGCATTGCCCCCCCCTGGACCTTGGCTCTTCCCACGACGTCGCCCTGTCGCCGGACGGGAAGGAGGCCGCCTGGGTGATCAACCCCGACGCCCAGCCTGCCCTGAGCACCAACAACGACGTGTTCCGGAAGACCCTGGGCGGAGGCCCGGCCGAGAACTTCACGGCCGCCAACCGGGCCAACGACTTCGGGCCCGCCTACAGCCCCTGCGGGCGTTACTTTTCCTGGCTGGCCATGAAGCGGCCCGGTTTCGAAGCCGACAAGGTGGAGCTCTGGGTGGAGGACCGGGCCGCCAGGAGCCGGCGCAACCTGACGGAAGCCTGGCCCCTCTCCGTGGACGACTACACCTGGGCGCCCGACGGCTCGGCGCTGTACCTCATCGCCCATGCCCGGGGCCGGATCGCCGTCTACTCGGTGCCGGCCGCCGGCGGGCCGGTCCGGGAAGTGCTGACGAAGCACACCAACGGCGTCCCCGCCATCCTGCCGGACGGGAAGACGGCCGTTCTCCTCCAGCAGGCCGCCGACCGGCCCGACGACGTATGGCGCCTCGACCTGGCCTCCGGCCGGGCCGAGCAGGTCACCCGTGTGAACGCCGCGCGCCTCGCGGAAATCGAGTTCGGCGCCCTGGAAGAGTTCGACTTCGATGGCGCCAAAGGCGATGCCGTGCAGGCCTTCTACATCAAGCCGCCCGGCTTCGACGCCAACAAGACCTACCCCGTCGTATTTCTCATCCACGGGGGGCCGCAGGGGGCGTTCGGCGACGAATTCCACTACCGCTGGAACGTCCAGATGTACGCCGCGGCCGGATTCATCCCGGTGATGATCAATTTCCACGGGTCCAAGGGCTACGGGCAGCCTTTCACCGACGCGGTCAGCCGCGACTGGGGCGGGGCCCCGTTCGAGGACATCCTGAAGGGCGTCGACGCGTTCCTGGCCCGCGCGCCTTTCGCCGACAAGGGGAAGCTGACCGCGGCCGGGGCTTCCTACGGCGGCTTCATGATCAACTGGATCGCCGGGCGGACGGACCGCTTCCGCTGCCTGGTGTCGCACGACGGGGTGTTCGACCAGCGCAGCATGTGGGGGGCGACCGAGGAAGTGTGGTTCCCCGAGTGGGAATTCGGGGGCACCCCCTGGACCCCGGGGGCCTCTTTTGAAAAGTGGTCCCCCTGCAACCTGGCGCCCAACTTCAAGACCCCCATGCTGGTGATCCACTCGGAACTGGATTACCGGGTGCCCGTGAACCAGGGTTTCCAGCTTTTCACCACGCTGCAGCGCCTGGGCGTCGAGTCCAAGATGCTCTACTTCCCCGACGAGGACCACTTCGTGAGCAAGCCGCAGAACGCCCGCCTGTGGTGGAAGACGATTCTGGATTGGATCCACGCCCATGTGCGCTAGCGCACCGTCCGGCTTCCCGGGACCCACCGACGAGTACGGCGTGCGCCTGAACGAGGAACTGGTGGAGTTCCTCGTCTGCTACGGGACGCCGCGCTCGTACGAGAAAGGGGAACTCCTGGTCCGCGAAGGCGACCCCTCCACCTTCGTCCTGGTCGTCACCGTCGGCCAGGCGGACGTCCTCAAGGCCGGTCCCGACGGCACCGACTGCGTCATCAACCAGGTGGGCAAGGGCGACGTCATCGGGGAGATGGGCGCCTTCCTGGAAGTCCGCCGCTCGGCCACCATCCGGGCGCGGACGTCCGTCCGCGCCCTGCGCTACGACAATGCCACCTTCCTCATCGCCCTGGAGAAAATCCCCGAACTGGCCATGCGGCTCTTCAAGACCCTCAGCCTCCGGCTGTCCCGGGCTTCAGAGCGCCTGGCCGCCGTGGTGCACAGCCATCACCTGCTGTCGTGCGGGGTGGGCCTTCTGCGGCGTTGCGCCGAGCCCGACGTCAACCCGGCCGCCTTCGACCTGGACCTGGCCAGGCTGGCGGAGGCGACCGACTGCCCGCCGGAGCAGTTCCGGGTCTCCCTGGAGGAACTCCAGAAGAAGGGGGCCCTGATCCTCGAGAAAAGCCAGGACCCCAGCGACCACGTCACTGTGCACACCAACCTGCAGAGCCTTTTCCACACGCTCTTCCGGCTGGCCAAGGTCTAGCCCGCGCTGCACTCGGCCCCCGGCGAAAGAAGCGACGGTCTGGCGCAACGGCACCGATGCGCCGCTCTCACGGAGGCGCAGTGGCCACTGAGGGGGGAGGAAAACCGGAAACTCCGGCAAGCGTGCTGGAAAAAAATGAATCCAGAAATTGTTCGGATTCGTTCGCTCTCACAGGCAGGCAGCTAGTCCAGGCCTTGGCGACGGACGTGCCCGGTGCTCCTTCCCTGCGGGCTCCGTGCCCCCGTGAGAAAAGTCACCAGGCCGGGCGGATGTTCTCGCGCCGGCGGGGCCGAAACGGGGTGACCGGGCAGCGGGCTTGGGTCAGGTCAGTTGCTCCATGGCCTGTTTGAAGCTCACCAGCGTGAAGGGCTTCTGGATGAACCCGGCCAGGCCCTTCCCGGCGAAGCGCCGCACCGCGTCGTTCTCCGTGTAGCCGCTGGTGAGGATCACCTGGATGTCCTGGCGGATTTTCCTCAATTCCAGGAAGGCCTCCTCGCCGTCCAGCCCCGGCATGGTCAGGTCGAGCACCACGCAGGCGATGTCCCTGGCGTGCGCCTGGAACAGCCGGACGCACTCCTCCCCGTCCGCGGCCGCGATGACGTTGAACCCCAGCCTTTCCAGCATCCTCTTCCCGATGGTGCGCACCGCCTCCTCGTCGTCGGCCAGCAGCACCAGGCCGCTGCCCTGCCAGTTCTGCTCCAGGGCGGAGTGTGCGCTGTCGGTTTCGGCATGGTCGTAGACGGCCGGGAAAAGAACCCGGAAGGAAGTGCCCCGGCCCGGTTCGCTGTGCACCTTGATGGCGCCCTTGTGGCCGCGGACGATGCCCTGGACCGCGGCCAGGCCGAGGCCCCGGCCCGTGAACTTGGTGGTGAAGAACGGGTCGAAGATGTTGGGCAACTGGTGGGGAGCGATGCCGCAGCCGGTGTCAGCGACTTCGATGTAAGTGTACAATCCCTCTTCCAGCGGTTGCTTGAGCCATGTTTCGGCCAGGTACTCCCGGTCGCAGTGCTGCACCCCGGTGGAGATGGTGATGGTCCCGCTCCTGTCCCCGATGGCGTCCGAAGCGTTGATGACCAGGTTCATGACCACCTGGCGGATCTGCGTCGGGTCCGCCTTGATGATCGGCACGTTTTCCCCGAAATTCATGCGGAACACGGCTTTCTTGGAGGCGGAAACCCGGATCATGTGCAGCATTTCCTCGATCAGTTCGCGCACGTCGAGGCACTGGATGACGAAGTGCCCCTTGCCGGAATAGGCGAGCATCTGCCGGGCCAGCTCGGCGGCCCGGCGCGCGGCCTTCTCGGCTTCCTGCAGGTCGGCCCGGGGCGGGGCGCCGCGGGGCAGTTGGTCGGCCGCCAGGTTGATGTAGCCCATGATGGCGGTCAGGATGTTGTTGAAGTCGTGGGCAATGCCGCCTGCCAGGACGCCGAGGCTCTCCAGCTTCTGGGCCTGCTGGACCTGCCGCTCGAGGTGCAGGCGCTCCTCTTCGGCGTCCTTGAGGGGGGTGATGTCCTGGCAGCCGCCGTACAGCGTCTCCAACCCGGGCGCGTTGGGAGAGGCGACGCACTTGACGAAGGAGCGCAGCCAGCGGATGCTGCCGTCCTTGCGCTGGATGCGCAGTTCGCAGACGCGCTCCTCGCCGGGCGGGACGTCGGCCACATTGGCTTCGAAGACGGGCAGGTCGTCGGGGTACACCATGAACTTCCAGCACCTATGTTCCGCGATCTCGGCGGAAGTGTAGCCGCTGATGGCGTCCACGGCTTCGCTCATCCACTGGATCCGGAAGTGGGAGCCGGCTTCCCGGTGGCAGAGGTAGGCGAAATCCGAGATGAGGGAGGTGATCTGCTCGAAACGTTCCTCGCTCTGGCGGAGGGACTCCTCGGCCCGCAAGCGGTCGGTGATGTCGCGGATGACGGCGATGCTGACGTCGGGGTTCCCCTCGGCGTCGTGGACCAGGCCCAGGCTGAAGTCGGCCAGGAAGATGGACGAGTCCCTCCTTTTCGCGCGGATGAGGACGTCCGTGGCCGATCCGGAGACCTCGATCAGTTGTTCCGCCTCCTTCATGATGTCGGTGTCCTCGGCCGTGACAAGGTCGAGCCGGGTGGCGCCCGAATCCTGGGCCTCCTGCAGCGAGGCGAAGCCGTACAGGCTCAGGAAGCGCTGGTTGGCCGTCAGCAGGGCGCCTTCGGGCCTGAATACGGCGATGGCGTCCGGGGAAATGTCGATGAGGTGGCGGTAGCGGGCTTCGCTTTCCCGCAAGGCCGCGCGGGTGAAGGAAAGTTGGCGCTCGGTCTCGACCCGGTCCAGGGTGTTCTGCACGGCGAGCACGAGGCGGTCCGGGAGTTGCGGGTCCTTGGCCAGGTAGTCGCTGGCGCCCCGCTTCATCATCTCCACGGCGATCCGTTCGTCGCCCGCGCCGGTGACGACGATGAAGGGGGGCGGATCGACCAGGACGTCCAGGAACTCGAGGGCCGTCATGTCCGGCAGCGAATAGTCGAGCACGATGAGGTCCGGACGCTTCTCGACCAGTTCCTCCAGGCCTGTGGCCGCATTGTGCGCCAGCCGCAGGATGCGGCCCTCCTCGCTCAGGAGATCGAGGATCCAGCGGCCGATGGTCTTGTCGTCCTCTATGATCAGGATATCCTTGGATTCTCCGTTCATGGTTCGTTTCCCTGTGCTGATACGATGTTGCGGACGCATTCTAACACCGTGCCCGGCCCGCTTCGAAAATAAATACGCGGGAAACGGAGATCTGCGGCGGAAATGTGGGCAAATTGTGACGGATGACCGGAATGTCCCCGTAGCCGGCCGCTCGTTCCGGAAACACGAGGCGGAATTTTTACACGGTTGAACAGGATGGACGGGATCGGATGGCTGTTTTTGATTTTGGCCTGGGCCAAGTCGAAGGTTCCGCTCGGCGGGGCATTTATAGCTCTTGATCGCATTTTTCCCGTGCGGCTTGATCGCTTTTTCAGCTCGGGGAGTGTGCCCTCGCTTCGATGATCAACCCTCCGCGGCCCCCGTGCGAGGATCCCGAGAAAGATCCCCATGGAGGAGCGAGACGATGCCAGGGGCCAGGCGGCGCCAGTCCAACAGGCGGCGGACGTGGGCGGCGCCTTCCGCCGCCTGTTGGTCGGCCCGGCCGGCCATGGCCGCTTCCACCTCCCGGCCCAGGGAGGCGAGGTCTTCCGCCAGGCCGAGGAAGGGGGCGAACTCGGCCGCGTCGCCGGAAGCGTTGGCGGCCACGGGCAGCCCGGCCGCCAGGTACTCCCGGATCTTCATGACGGCCCGGTAGCGGTTCGCCCCGCCCGGACGGAGATAGTGCAGCCCGGCCCGGCAGGCGCGCAGGACGGAGGGCACCTGCTCGTGCGGGATGTAGCCGGGGAAGAGAGTCCGCTCGCCAACCCCCGCTTCCGCGATGATCTGCCGGAAGCGGTCCTGCTTGACCCCGTGCCCGATCACGAGCAGGCCCCAGTCCGGGTGAACGCGAAGGAGGCCGGCCAGCTGGGGCAGGACGTCCTCGGCGTCGGAGGTGATGCCCAGGGAGGCCATGTAGGCGAGGACCCGACAGCGGGCGGTGAAGTCACGGACGTCGGGGGGAAGGGGGAGCGCCGGGGCGTCGAAGAGGTCGAAATCCACCCCCTGGGGGACCTGGCGGAGGGCTTGGGGCCGGACGCCCGCGTTCTGCCGGAGGTATTCGGCCAGCGGGGCGACGTGGTAGGACACGGCCGCGAACCGGGCCGGGTAGCGGAGGAAGCAACGGCGGACCAGCGCCCGCGACAGGCCGGCCGGGTAGTATTCGAAGTCGAGGTCGTCCACGTCCAGGAGGAGTCGGGCTCCGCGCCGGCCCGCCGCCAGGGCGGGGAGGACGGAGTTGGGCAGCGGCTTGAGCGCCCACACGGCGTCCCACGGGCGGGACTTGGCCAACCGGAGACCCGCCCGCAGGGAGCGCAGGATGCAGAGGGGCAGGGGACCCTGTTCCGGCGTGGCCAGGCGGACCAGGTTTTCGACGGGCGGCGGGGCGGCCCCCGGCCGGCGGCGTTCCAGGAAGGTCACCTTCATCCCCGCGGCCGCCGCGCAGCGGGCCATGTTCCAGAAGCGGACGCCCGACCCGCTGTCGGCGGTGAGGGAGCAAAGAAACAGCACGTTCTCGGCCATGGGCTATCCCCTTGAGCGAAAAGCCACGTCTTGGCGCCCTAGAATAGCACGCCGCGCTTTTTTCGGCTTCATCTTCCCGCAGAAATGTGGTACTTTCCACTCCCCGGCTGAAACAGCTCCGGTGCGGGCGACTGCCGCCCATCCATTCGCCAAGGACGGACAACCCATGGGAAAAGTCATCACCATAGCCAACCAGAAAGGCGGCGTCGGCAAGACCACCACGGCCATCAACCTCTCCGCCTCCCTGACGCTGGCCGAGAAGCGGGTTCTGGTCGTGGACTGCGATTCCCAGGCCAACTGCACCAGCGGGTTGGGTTGCAAGCGCCAGGGCCTGTCGCGGACCATGTACCACGTGCTGGTCCTGGGCGAGTCGATGGAGAAGATCGTGCGCCCGACCGAGATGGATGGTTTGTTCCTCGCCCCGGCGGACAAGAACCTCGCCGGCGCCAACATCGAGCTGGCCGAGCGCGAAAACCGCGAGTTCGTGCTGCGGGAGGCCCTGGCCCCGCTCAAGGAAGTGTTCGACTACATCGTCATCGACTCCCCCCCGGCCATCGACTTCCTGACCATCAACAGCCTGGTGGCGGCCGATTCCGTGCTGATCCCCATCCAGTGCGAGTATTTCGCACTGGAAGGCGTCTCCGAGCTGTGGGACACCCTGATCCGCATCCGGCGGAACTACAATCCCAAGCTGGCCGTGGAAGGCCTTCTGCTGACCATGTACGACGACCGCACCAACCTATCCCAGCAGGTGCGGGAAGACCTGGTCAACTTCTTCCGGGACCAGGTGCTCAATTCCATCATCCCCCGGAACATCCGCCTGGCCGAGGCCCCCAGCTTCGGCAAGCCCATCATCCTGCACGACGCACGCTCCCGGGGCGCCAACGCTTACATCTCCGCCGCAAAGGAAATTCTCGACCATGAAAAGGCAAGCGCTCGGTAAAGGCCTCAACGCCATCCTCCCCTCCTACGGTTCGGATGACGGCGGACAACCGCTGAATGTCGACATCGACCTGCTGATCCCCAACTCCCAGCAGCCCCGCCTGCGTTTCCAGCCCGAGGCGCTGGAGGAGCTGGCGGCCTCCATCCGGGAAAACGGGATCCTCCAGCCCATCGTCGTCCGGCGCAGCGACGAGGGGCGCTTTGAGATCATCGCCGGGGAGAGGCGCTGGCGGGCCGCCCAGCAGGCGGGCCAGCCGAAGGTGCCGGTGGTGGTGCGCGAGGTCCCCGACGACAAGCTGCTCGAACTCGCCCTGCTGGAGAACATCCAGCGGGAGGACCTCAACCCCGTGGAAGAGGCCCGCGCCTACGACACCCTGCTGCGGGAGAAGGGCTACCGCCAGGAGGACCTGGCCAACCGCCTGGGCAAGTCCCGGGCCGCCGTGGCGAACTCCGTCCGGCTGCTGAACCTGGCCCGCAACGTGCAGGACCTGCTGGAGGCGCGGACGCTCACCGCCGGCCAGGCCCGGCCTTTGCTGGCCGTGGAGGACGCCGCCCTGCAGGCCCGCTTGGCCGAGGCGGTGGCCAAGCGCGGGCTGTCGGCCCGGGAAGTGGAGAAGATGGTCGACCGGCTGAAAAGGGCGGACGACAAGGCCGAAGCGGCCCGCGCGGCGGTCGACCCCAACGTGCTGGCCGCCGAGGAGCGGCTCACCCAGTTCCTGCGGGCCAAGGTTCGCATCGAGAAGGGGGGCAAGGGCGGCAAGATCGTCATCCACTACACTACCGAGGACGAGCTGGAAAGGCTTTTTGAGGAAATCTGCCGCCTCGAGGACTGACCGCGGCGGACCGGGCCGGTGTCGAAGGCCGGCGCCTTTTCTGCCTGCACCTGGCGAGGGCAAGGATATGGACTTCTGGAAAAAGGGCGATTCGGCGCAGCGGGGTTTCTCCGGGGACGTTGCCGGTCCCGAGGGAGGCTCCGTCCGCCCGAAAACGGCCAGGGACTCTGCGGACATCATGGGCCTGCTGGGGCCTTCGGTGCGCATCAAGGGCGACCTCTTCTTCGACTGCACGCTCCGGATCGACGGGACGCTGGAGGGCGACGTGGTCAGCCCCGACGAGCTCTTCATCGGGAAGACCGGCTGTGTCAAGGGCGACGTCACCGTCCGCCGGATCAACATTTCCGGGCGCCTGGACGGCCAGTTGTACGCCCTGGAGAACGCCGAGATCGAAAACGGGGCCCAGGTGAACGGCCTGATCGTCGCCCGGATGCTGCAGGTGCGGGAAGGCGCCCAGATCCAGGCCCGCATGCTCATGGGCGAATACGCCCGCCGGATCCTGGCGGAAAGAGCGGCCTTGCCGGACATCGCCGGGCCGACTCCCCAGGCGGCGCCGGAACAGCCGAAGCCCGGGGAGGCCGGGGCGCCCGCCGGCGCGGCGGCGCCACCCGCGGAACCTGTGACCGGCAGCCTTCGGGACGAGGCCGGGGAGGGTGAGCCCGGACCGGTCCCCCAGGACCAACCCGGCGCGGAACCGTCTGCGCTGCCGCTGCTGTCCGACGCGGAGCCGGCGGAAGAAAAAACGCCGACCGCTGAACCGATGTCTTACCCCGGCCGTAAACGCCACAAGCGAGGGTAGCCGGCCAGGGGAGAGCTATGCCGGGTCGGCGGCCGAACCGAACGAAACACAAGGAGGCCAGCATGGAGAGCGGAAAGAAGGGAACGGGAAACGATCGCCGGGATTTCTTGAAACAACTGGGCGCCGCCGGGGCCGTCATGTGCCTGTGGCCCACTTCCGGCTTCGCCCGGACGCTGCTGCCGGAGGAGGCGTCCACCCAGCCCGCCGCTCCGCCGACCATGCGCTACCAGTACCGGACCGTTTCCGTTTCCCACCTGGGCGAGCTCAAAGCCTGGTTCGAGACCCTGGACAAGGGTGGGAAGCTCAGTAAAAACGAGGTGTTCCGCAAGTACATCGGGGGCTTCCAGTTCGAACTGCCGGCCGCCATGCCGGCCGCCAAGTCGCTCCTCGTCGTCTCCATCCCGCAGAAGCTGGCCTCCTTCACCTTCCATCGCCGGGGACAGGCCTACGTGATGCTCATCCCCACGGGCTACGTGGACGACGGCCTGGACGTCGCCGTGCTGAAAGCCCAGCTGGCCAGGGAAGTCCTGAAAAACCCCGAGGGGAAGTTCGAGCGGGCCCGGCTGCCCCAGAAGACCCTGGCGGTGCGCAGCGGGCTGGCCATGTACGGCAAGAACAACGTCTCCTACGTGCCCGGCTACGGCAGTTTCCACATGCTGGCGACCTACTTCGTCGAGCAGGAGCTGCCCGACCAGTGGCAGAAGATGATGAAGCTCATGCCCTCCTGCGCCAAGTGCTCCATCTGCACCAGGCTGTGCCCGACCCAGTGCATCCGCCCCGAGAACTTCGTCATCGATGCCGGCCGCTGCGTCGCCCTGTACAATGAGATCGAGGTCCCGGTGCCGGATTGGATGGACCCCAAGGTCCACCACACGGTGGCCGGCTGCCTGCACTGCCAGCTGAAGTGCAAGGGGAACCGGGGATACACCGAGGACATCGACGCCGTGGCCGACTTCGACGAGAATGAAACGGATTTCCTGGCCGGCGGTTCCACCGAAGAGACCATGGTCAAGGCCGTCAAGGCCAAGCTCAAGCGGTTCCCCATGGTGGAGGAGTATTCCCTCTTCTCCCGGAACATGAAGCTGGCCCTGGCCAACCTCCTCCCCGCCTGAGCCGGTTTGCCGGACCGCCGGCTTCCAGCCGGCCCAAGGCCAAGCGACGTTCTCTGGTGCGGGTGCCGGCAGGATGCCGGCGGTCCGGGCGCAGCGCCCGGCGCACATTTTTCGCCGCCCGGGAGTGCGGCGCGCAGGCCCCCGGAGCGCCGAACGCGGAGACGCCCGCCCCGTCCTTAATGGCAATTCCTGCAACCGGTTACCCATCCGCAGATCATAACGAAAGTCTCCAACCCCGTCCCCCTTCGTGGCCGTTCGCGCGCACTGTGTTCACCCTCGACACGAAGATCGCAAAGGCCACGAACGAGAGATCAGGTCTTTTGCCCGGAGGGCATGGATGTCCATAGCCCGAACGTTTTCCCCGCTGCATGCTTGCCCAGAGGGCATCAAGTCCCATAGAAACAGCAGATTTCCAACGATTCCTTGTCCGTTGGGCATCCGTGGCCATCTGGATCGCACCGGTTGGGCGGTTGATTCCCTACGGGAAACGGGCGGGTCTGCCTTTCGAACCGGCTATGAACATGAATTCCCTACGGGAAAAGGGTTTGCCGGCGCTCAGGCGGACATCCAGAACCACCGTCCGCCGGCCGGCGACATGGATGGACAGGATGGGGAGGATGGGAGAAGGAATTCCGCATCCTGACCATCCCGTTCATCCATGTAAAACTTGACCCATTCCGGCGTTGCCCGCTCCTCGATACGGGACGACGGTGCGCCTTGCCTCGCAAGGCGCCTCCGGGCGGGCGTCGTAGGCGCTTTCCGCCGGAAGGCGCACCAAAGGGCAGCCCCCCGCGCGTAGGCCTACGCCCCGCCGCGGAACGAGGGTGCGCCTTGCCTCGCAAGGCGCCTCCGGGCGGACCGCGGCGCTCGGCCATAAGCGCCTTCCGCCGGTCCGGTCGGGCTCAGTCCCGCAGGGAGAGTTCCCGGACCCCGATGCGGAAGCGCTTCACCAGGGCGTGCACTTCGCGGGTCGTCAGGACGCGGCGGCGCTGGACGGCGCGGCGCTTGGCCAGCATGGCGGGCAGCTGTTTCGCCGCACTGGCGTAGGCCCAGAAAAGGGTCCCGACCAGACGGAGTCGCCCGTGCCGCTCGACGAAGCGGCCCGCGGCGCCCTTCCGCCCGAAGGCCCCGAAGGCCTGGCAGGCGTAGCGGCAGAGCGAGTACCACGGGTTCAGCAACAACAGCGAAAGTGGAAAATTCTTCAAAGCCAGAAAAATTCGGTTCCGCTCCACCAGCATGGCCTTGAGCGGCGAGTACTCGCCGGACGTGGCGGAATGGCGGTGGTAGACCACCGCCGGCGGGACGTACCAGGCGCTCCAGCCCAGGAGCCGCGCCCGCATGCCCAGGTCGGCGTCGTCGCCGTAGGCGAAGAAGGCGTCGTCGAAGCCGCCCGTTTCGGCCAGCAGGTCGCGGTGGTAGAGGGCTGCGCAGCCGTCGGGCCACAGGATCTCCTCCTCGCGGTCGAACTGTCCGCGGTCCGGTTCCTGGCAGCCGCGGCCGCGGTTCAGCCCGTCCGGGTAGAGCAGGTGGCCTGCCTTGTCCAGGGTGTCGCGCTTCTCGTCGAAGAGCACCTTCCCGCCCAGCATGCCCCGGCGGGCGGCCCGGTCGCCGCGGCGGAGCAGGAGATCGAGCCACTCCGGTTCCGGGAAGGCGTCGTTGTTGAGGAGGGCCACCCACTCGCCGCGGGCCTCCCGGAAGGCCAGGTTGTTGGCCCTGGCGAAGCCGGTGTTTTCACCGAGCCGGAGGACCCTCAGGGCCCCCTCCGCTTCCCACCTCGCCAGGAGTTCGGCGGAGCCGTCCGTGGAGCCGTTGTCGACCACGATGACTTCCCGGATCGGCCAGGTCTGGGCCTGCACGGCGGCCAGGCAGGCCGGCAGGAGGTGGGCGCCGTTCCAGTTGACGATCACCACGCTGACCAGGGGACCGGCCGGCGGGGCAGCCGGGGGGCTTTCGCCGCCACCCGTCGCGGCGGAGCGGCCGGTCATGCGAAATCCTGGACCCCGGCGGCCGGCGCTTCCTTCCGAAGCAGTGACCGCCACTTGAACAGGGAATCGACGAGGATGATCAGCGCCAGGATCACGATGAGCACCATGAGAACGGCGTTCACCAGGTTCAGGGTCGCTTTTTCCCCTCCCTGGGCCGCGGCCCGGGAAAAGACGACGATGAGCTCCGTGGAGGCGGTGAAGGTGGTCACGGCCATGAAGACCATGGGGAGGAAAGTCACGAGGGCGTACGCCGGCTTCCGAAGTTTCAGGATCAGGGTGGTCCCCACGCAGAGGGCCAGCATGGCCAGGAGCTGGTTGGCCGCGCCGAACATGGGCCAGACGGCCGACAGCGAGCCGGCGGCGATGAAGAACGACCAGGCCAGGACGACGGTCAGGCTGCCCAGGATGTTGCCGGCCAGCGAGTGGAGGTTGGCGAGGGGCTTGTAGACGTGCCCGGCCAGGTCCTGCACGATGTAGCGGCAGACCCGGGTGCCGGCGTCGATGGTGGTGAGGATGAAGAAGGCCTCGAACATGAGGGCGAACTGGTACCAGTAGGCCATCACCGATTTCAGCAGGGGGATGCTGGCGAAGATCTGCGTCATGCCCACCGCCAGCGAGACGGCGCCGCCCGGGCGGTTGGCCAGGTCGACGCCAACCAGCCGGGACAGTTCGCCCAGGTGCATCACCGGGAAACCGAGTTCGGCCACCTTGGCGGCGGGCAGGGTGGTGTTGATGGCGAAGTAGTCGCCCGGCATGAGCACGCTGGCGGCGATGACCGCCATCACCGAGACGAAGCCCTCGGTGAGCATGGCGCCGTAGCCGATGGGCAGGATGTACTTCTCGTTTTCGATCATCTTGGAGGTCGTGCCGGAGGCGAACAGGGCGTGTCCCCCCGAGATGGCCCCGCAGGCGATGGTGATGAAGAGGAAGGGGAACAGCGGGCCGTTGAAGATCGGTCCTCCCCCGCCGATGAACCTGGTGAGGGGCGGCATGTTCAGGGTCGGGGCCAGGAAGATGACGCCCACGGCCAGGAAGAAAACCACCCCGATCTTCAGGAACGAGGAAAGGTAGTCGCGCGGCGCCAGCAGCATCCAGACGGGCAGGGCCGAGGCGATGAAGCCGTAGACGCCGAGCAGGACGGTCAGGGCGGTGGGGCCAAGATCGAGGAGCCGGCCGAAGGCCGTGCCGGGGATGTAGTGGCCGCCGATCACGGCGCTGAGGAGGAGGAATGTCCCGACGGCGGACACCAGCGGTATGCTGGGCTGGCGGTTCATCTTCAGGTAGAAGCCCATGCCCAGGGCGATGGGGATGGTCATGGAGATGATGAAGACGCCCCAAGGGTTGTGGGTGAGCGAGTTGATGAAGGCCAGCCCCAGGCCGGCGATGGCGATGATCATGACGAAGAGCACGACGAACATGGCCGCCCCGCCCGAGACGGGGCCCACGTCGTCGCGTACGATGCCCGCGAGGGACTTGCCGTCCCGGCGGACGGACGCTACCAGAATGACGAAGTCGTGCACCCCGCCGGCCAGGACCGAGGCCACCAGGATCCACAGGAATCCGGGCAGGTAGCCGAACTGGGCGGCCAGGACCGGGCCGATGAGCGGGCCGGCGCCGGCGATGGCGGCGAAGTGGTGGCCGAAGAGGACCCACTTGTTGGTGGGGTGGTAGTTCATTCCGTCGTTCAGTCGGACCGCCGGGGTGGCCCGGCCGGGGTCCAGCACCGCCACCTTGGCCGCCAGGAAGGCGCCGTAGAAGCGGTAGGCCAGGATGAAGAAGCAGCCGCTGGCCGTGACGAGCCAGATGGCGTTGACCTTTTCCGAAGGGTTCAGGAGGCCGGTGACGATGGCGAAGGACACGGCGAAGAGCACCGAGATCCCCACCCACAGGCACTTTTGGGAAAACTTCATGACATCACTCCCCCGAAGGTTTCAGGCAAACCGGCCATTATACGCCCGGAAGCGAGGTTATCCAACGAAAGGGTGCCTCGCGAAACAATCGAACCGGGTGACGGGCCGTGAACCTGGTACTGGACACCTGCGCATACTGCGATTTCGCCGCCGGGGTGGCGAACGTGGTCGACGTTCTGGCTGAAACGGAGGGGCAACTTTGGCTTTCCGTCGTGGCCCTGGTCGAGTTGCGCTACGGTTTCGGGAAAGGGAAACGGCCCGAAAGGAACGATTCTCACTTGAACCGCTTCGTCAGCGAATCGGGAGTCCGCGTGCTGGATGTCCGGCTGCTCGAAAAATGACCCGGAGGCCACCGGCGGGCGGTGACGCAAGCCACAACCTCTGCAGCGAAGGCCCGGTCACAACGCGTCTGGCCCCCGTGCGCGGGCAGCGGCGGAACGGGGATGGCCGAAGCCCCGGGGAAACGGTCAGCGGTCGAGCGTTTTGCGCACCATGGCCGCCAGGCCCTGGAGGGTGAACGGCTTCGGGATGAACTGGACGCCCTCGTCCAGGACGCCGTGGTGGGCGATGACCTCCTGGCTGTACCCCGACATGTAGAGCACGCGGAGATCCGGTCTCTTTTCCCTGGCCTGGGCGTACAGCTGCCTTCCGTCCATCCCCGGCATGACCACGTCGGTCAGCAGTAGGTGCACCGGTTGATCGCCGGAGCCGAGCAGCGCAAGGGCTTCCGAGCCGCTGCCGGCCTCCAGGACCGTGTACCCCCGCAGCCGGAGCAGGGTGGAGGTCAGGCGGTGAACCTGGGCATTGTCCTCCACCACCAGGATGGTCTCCGTGCCCGTCGCGGCCGGTTCCGCCATCCCCGGGCTTTCCGCCGTCATCTCGGGGTCCGGTTCCGGGCTGGCGGGCAGGTAGACCCGGAAAGTCGTGCCGCTGCCGGGGTCGCTGGAGACGCAGATGTTGCCGCCGTGCTGGCGAACGATCCCGTAGACCGTGGCCAGGCCCAGGCCCGTGCCCAGTTGGCCCTTGGTGGAGAAGAAGGGTTCGAAGATGTGGGCGCGGGTCTCCTCGTCGATGCCGGAACCGGTGTCACGGATGGTCAGCATCACGTACTCGCCCGGCTTCATGTCGGGATGAAGGTCCGCATCGCCTTCCTCGAGAAAGGCCATGGTCGTTCCCAGCGAGAGGATCCCTCCTTTGGGCATGGCGTCCTGCGCGTTGACGGACAGGTTCATGATCACCTGCTCGAGTTGGCCGATGTCGGCCCGGATCTTCTGGAGGGAAGGTTCCAGCGTGATCTCGAAGCGGATGTCTTCCCGCAGGGTGCGCCGCAGCAGGTTGCTGAAGCCTTCCACCGCCCGGTTCATGTCGATGGTCCGGTAGGCGAGGGTCTGCTTGCGGCTGAAGGCGAGCAGTTGGCCGACCAGGTCCCGGGCCCGCGTGCTGGCCCGCACGATCTCGAGGGCGCTGGTATGCAGCGGGTTTTCCGGGGCGATTTCGTCGCTCAGCATCTCTCCGTAGCCGAGGATGGGCGTGAGCAGGTTGTTCAGGTCGTGGGCCACCCCGCCGGCCAGGCGGCCGACCGACTCCATCTTCTGGTTCTGTTGGAGCTGCTCTTCGAGGGCTTTCCGCAAGGTGACGTCGGTGACGATGCCGGCGAACTGGTTGGGGGCCGGACTGAAGGCGGTGACCTCGAAGTGCTTCTTCAAAACCGGGGAGTAATCGGTGAAGAAAAGCGGTTCCCCGTTCAGGGTGGCGTTGATGAAGGATTCGATCTTCGTCTGGGGCAGACGGGGCATGACCTGCGAGATCGTCTGCCCGACGATGTCGGCCGACTTCATCCCGGTCATGCGCTCGAAGGCCGGGTTGACGGCCTGAAAACGCAGGTCGCGGGTAGCCCCGGCCTCGTCGCGCACGACTTCCAGGAGGATGAACCCGTCGAGCATTTCCCGGAAAAGGGTGGTGTACTTCTCTTCGCTTTCCCGCTGAGCCTGTTCGCTCAGCCTCTGCTCCGTGACGTCGGTGGCGATGCCGCAGAGGGCGATGGGGTCGCCCTGGGTGTTGCGGACGGTCTGAACGCGGCAGTCCATGACGCGCCGCTGCCCTTCCGGCGTGGTGTTGACCACTTCGCCCCGCCACCGGCCGAAGCGCTTGGCCTTCTCCACGATTTCCTGCTGGGTGGCCCCGTGGTGGGGATCGTCGCCGAAAAACGCCGTCGACTTCCCGAGGAAGGCTTCGGCAGGCAGCCCGAACGTCTTGCACTGGGCCCGGTTGACGTAGGTGATGACACCGTTCAGATCCGTCACGGTCACGTGGTCCTGTATCTGGTCGAGGACCAGGGAGTGGAGCAGCAGTTCCTCCTCGCGCCGGCGGCTCTCGGTCAGGTCCAGCAGGGAACCGATCATGCGGACGGCGCGGCCCGCATCGCTGCGGACGATGTAGCCGCGGTCGAAGACGAAGGCGAAATTGCCGTCCGCCTTCTGGAAACGGTAGGTGTCCTCCCAGTGGGAGCGGGAGGGGTTGTCCACCACCGCATGGAAGTTTTTCAGCACTCTCGGCCTGTCTTCGGGATGGATGCGCTTCCACCACCAGTCGACGGTCCGGGGCGCCCGGACGACTTCGGCCCATCCGAAGACGGGGATTCCCGCGTCGCTCCACTGGTACTCGTCCTTGAGCAGGTCCCAGTCCCAGATGACGTCGTTGGCCGCCTTGGTGGCCAGCTGCAGGCGCTCTTCACTCCGGCGCAGCCTCTCTTCCGCCAGGCAGCGCGCCAGGCCCATGGCCAGGTAGCTGGACAGCCGTTCCCACAGGAAGACGGTGTCCTCTTGAAACCGGCCTTTCCGCCGGTCCAGGAACTGCAGCAGCCCGATGCATTCCTGGCCGGAGCGAAGGGGGATGAGCGCGATGGATTCGAAGCCCTCGTCGATGCAGCGTCCCCGGGCGCAGATTGCCGGTTCGCCGTCTTTGGCCTGTCCCGGCAGCTCGGAGGCGCCATTGGTCCAGAAGCTTCCGTAAGTCGAGAAATAGGGGCGCTTCGGGTCGGTTCGGCCCTGGATGACAATCCCGCAGAGGTTCTGGATGAGCGGGGTGCCGTCCGGGTTTTCCAGTTGCCTTCCGTCGGCGTCCCGGGTGCAGAGGCGGTTTTCTCGCAGAACGAATTCCGGCGTGAGGCCGATGGTTTCCCAGTACGGGAAGTCCTCGCCCTCGCGGAGCCGGAGGCCGAGCGCTTCGCACCCGGACAGTCGCTGGAACAGGACGGCCGTTTCCCGCACCATTCTCCGGAGGCTCTGGCTGGCGTTGGCCAGGCGCAGCACCTCCACCGCCATGTCGCGCTCCTGCTCGTGGCGCCGGATGTCGGTCATGTCGCGGGCGGTGGACATGGCCCCCGTGACCTTTCCCTGATCGTCCTTCACAACACGGCACCACCAGGCCAGCAACCTTTTCTGGCCGTCTTTCCGCCGCTGGAGGCTCTCGATGCAGTGAAGGTCTTCACTTCCGTCGAAAAGAGACTGGACCTGGCCGTAGGTATCCTGCATTCCCTCGAAATAGTGGCCCGCCTCCTTCCCGATGACGTCGGGGCCGAAGAATTCGTACCCGGCGCGGTTGGCCCAGGTGTAGGCCTTCCGGGTGTCGACCTCCATGATGATGTCGGGGATGTCGTCGAGGATGTTCTTGTAGCGGATGGAAAGTTGGCGGACCGCTTCCTCCGCCCGGATGCGGGCGGTGATGTCGCGCCAGATGCACAGGTAGTAGGGCTTCCCGCCGGCGCTGAAGTACTGGGCGGTGACGTGGATGTTCCGGATGTCGCCCTGCTTGGTTCGCTGCAGGGTGTCGAAGTCGGCCCATCCCTCCTTCACCACGCCTTCGATCCGGCGCCTGGTCTCTTCCTCGTTTTCCGAGGCTTCCACGTCGCGCACGCTCAGCTTCGCGAACTCCTTGCGGGAGTAGCCGAGTTGCTGGCAGGCCCGGTCGTTGAAATCGAGGATGCGGGCCGTGGCAGGGTCCAGGATCACGATGCCGTCGGGACTGCGGTCGAACAGCATCCGGTTGCGGACCTCCTCCTCGCCCGCGCCGGGCCCCTCCGTGGCGGGTTTCCGCTCAGGAAGGGTTTTCGCTTCGGCCCGCCCTTCTCCCAGGAGAGGCAGAACTTGGGCGGCGAAAGGCTCCCGCTCCCGGCCCGCCACCAGAACCCGGCCGAGCCGGAACTCGCCCACCGCGCGCTCGACGGCCAGGGCCTCGTCTTCTTCGGAAACCACGACGATGGGGACCTCGAGCAGCTCTTCCACCTGCGGGAAACGCAGCTGCCGGCAGACTTGCCAGTCCCCCCGCGAGGCCGTCGCCAGGTCGGTCAGGATGAAGGCGGGCGGCGCCGAGGGATCCGTGTTGGCCATCAAGGAGCCCATGTCTGCGCATACGCAGGCCACGGCTCGGGCCGAGCGGGCCAGCCGGGCCAGTTCTTCCCGCCGGGCGGGATCGTCGGCGAAGACGATGGCGTAGGCCGGGCGCCAATCATTCTGGGGCAGGGTCATGGTGCTTCTCCTCATCCCTCCGGCCTGGCTGGGCGCCAGCGCCGGAGTGTCCGTGCCGCGTACCGCGTGAAGTCGCCAAAGGACATCCCGCCCCGTTACGGGAACGGAATCCAATCGTCCCTTATTCTTTCGGGCTTGTCAATGCCCGAATCCCGCGGACTTTCGAGGCCGACTGGAATATGGGCCAAAGCTATCGCCCGTCGTGAGTTGCCGACGGTTCCAGTCCAGCCGGGGCCGCTCATGCGCCGAACTCTTCGCCCATGGCTTGCCGGAGGAGGGCGAACTGTTCCTCCAGTTCCCCCGCCCGCCTTTCCATCTTCTCCCAGTCCCCGGCCCTGGCCGCGGATTCCACTTCGCCCGCCTTCTCGCTCATGGCGCAACCGCCGATGGAACCGGCGGCCCCCTTGATGGCGTGGGCTTTCCGCTCGGCTTCGCCGAGAGTCCCGGCGGCAGAGAACTCCCGTAGCATGGCCAGCTGCTTCGGCATTTCGTCCAGGAAGACGCCGACGACCGACCGGGCGAAATCCCTGTCCTGCAGCAGGCGGGACAACAGGCCCGCCTTGTCGAAAACGAGAGGAGCGTCTGCGGCTCGAAGGGGCAGCGGCGCCGGTTCCTTTCCGGCGGCGCATTGCGCCGCTCCGGGAAAGGCCGTTCCCGGCAGCCACTTGTTCAGGACGATGCTCATGGATTCACGGGAAAGCGGTTTAACAAGATAGTCAACCATGCCAGCTTCTTTGCATTGTAAAAGCCTTTGGTCCGCAGCGTGCGCAGACAGGGCGATGATGGGCATCCGCCGCCCCGCTTGCCGGATGGCCCGGGCGGCTTGCAGCCCGTCCAGGACCGGCATCTCCAGGTCCATCAGGACGAGGTCGTAATCCACCTTTTCCACCGCCAGAAGGGCCTCCTCGCCGTCGACGACGGCATCTGCCGAAAGGCCCATCCTTTGCAGGATATTCAGTTCCACCTGCCGGCTGATGTCGTTGTCCTCGGCCAGGAGTACGCGGGGCGGACGCCTGGCGCTCGCTGGGGATTGGTCTGCCATTCTGTGTCTCATCCCTGTCGGAGTCGGGCCGATCGGTGATCGTGCGAAAACAGGACCATTATACCAACATGGCGGGCGAATCTCTCCCGTTTCGGAAAATTCCCGGCTTGTGCGTTATGGGATATGGATGTCTCTCACGGAGGCACGGGGGCACGGCCGGGGAGGGCCGGGGAGGGCCGGGAACCGGGCCGGAGAACGAGGGGGAGGCAATGCGCCTGCAAGAGTGATCGGGCCGCCTCCGTGGGCCCCGCGCCCCCGTGAGAGAAATATTTCAGGAGGGCAGCCATGCACGAAAACGCCATCGGCACAATCGTCGTCGAGCAAGCCGTCGGACTCCATCGCGAAATCGGGCCCGGCCTGCTGGAGAGTGTCTACGAGGTGGTTCTGGCCCACCGGCTGCAACGGGCCGGCCTGTGGGTCGAACGGCAGGTTGCCGTCCCCATCGAGATCGACGGCGTTCGTTTCGACGAGGGCTTCCGGGCGGACATGGTCGTGGAGGGGAAAGTCATTATCGAATTGAAGTCGGTGGAGAAGGTCCACAATGCGCACAAGAAGCAAGTGCTGACCTATCTCCGGCTGACCGGCCTGAAACTGGGTTACCTGCTCAATTTTGGGGAGGAGTTGATGCGGGACGGCATCACGCGGGTCATCCACGGGCAGCTGGAATGAATGTCTCTCACGGAGGCACGGGGGCACGGCCGGGGAGGGCCGGGAACCGGGCCGGAGAACGAGGGGGAGGCAATGCGCCTGCAAGAGTGATCGGGCCGCCTCCGTGGGCCCCGCGCCCCCGTGAGAGAAATATTTCAGGAGGGCAGCCATGCACGAAAACGCTCGGTTGCCGGCTCAATCCTGGGGAGGAATTGATGCGGGACGGCATCACGCGGGTCATCCACGGGCAGCTGGAATGAATGTCTCTCACGGAGGCACGGGGGCACGGCCGGGGAGGGCCGGGAACCGGGCCGGAGAACGAGGGGGAGGCAATGCGCCTGCAAGAGTGATCGGGCCGCCTCCGTGGGCCCCGCGCCCCGGGAAGGCTTGCGCGCAGGGGGGCGGCTCGGGTACACTGGCTGTTACGGAAAACCCGGGCGCCAACCAGGAGACGAAATGGCGGCGAAGCTTCCCCAGAACCTCATCCTCGACCTGACGAGCCGGTGCAACCTCTCTTGCTTCATGTGCAACGTCCACTGCCGGCCCGGGGTGAAGGAAGACCTCATGACCATGCCGGACAGCGTGTTCGAAAAGGTCCTGCCCCTGGCTGGCGGCCTCGGGCGGCTGACTCTCGGCGGGAACGGGGAACCCTTCCTGGACCCGGCCGTCTTCGACCGCTTGCGGCGGATCCGGGAGCGGGGGCCGGCGGTCGCCATCGACGTTTTCACCAACGGCACCCTTCTGCACACGGCCGCCCGGGCCCAACAGGCGGTGGCCCTCGTCGACCGGTTCCAGTTTTCCGTCAACGCCTTCACGCCTGAAACGTACGCGAGCATCATGCGCGGCGCCGACTTCGCGCGCCTGCGGGAGAACCTCGCCCTCTTCCGGGAAGCCCGGGCCGCTTCCGGCCGGGCCATCCACGCCGTGGCGGAGTGCATCGTCATGAAGCGCAACTTGTCCGGTCTCTCCCTGGGCGTGGATTTCTGCCGGGAGTTCGGCCTGGACGCCCTCTGGCTCAAGCCCCTCTGGATCATCGACGGGGAAACCGAAAAGGAGTTCGTCCCGCCCGGGGACGAGGCTTGCTGCGAGGAGTTGCGGGCGCAGGTCCGTCGGGCCGAGGAGGCGGGGCGGGCCTGCGGGGTGTGGGTGGGGGTCGCCGACGAGATCCGGGCCCTCTACGCGGATAAGGCGGGGGACGGGAGAGAGGAGGAAGGTTCGCCCGTTTCGCCGGTGCCGTCGGGCGGGAGGCCTCCCCGCCGGCCCGGCGGGTTTTCACTGGCCAGATGGTGGAAATTTGCCGGCGACATTCTTCCGGAAGGCTCTTCCTGCCTCGACCCGTGGACAACGGCGCAGGTCTTCGAGAACGGCAACGTTTTTCTCTGCTGCCAGGAGGTCACTCTGGTGGGCAATTTGCACAGGCAGGACTTCGCGTCCATCTGGAACGGCCGGGAAACCCGCCGCTACCGAAGGGGGCTGGCCGCCGGGCAGCCCTACGGCGCCTGCCGGACGTGCCCCCGCATCGCCCCGGCGAAAGTCGATTCATACCATAAACCTTTCTTTACGTTGGAATTGGAGTGAAATGTGAGCCGCATCGCCGTTCTCAACCCGCCGTACTTCCCGGGCTTCGTGCGTTCGGCCCGGTGGGCGGCCCGCTCCCGCGGCCGCGTGCAGCGCCATCCCGACTACCTGCTCATCGCGGTGGCGGTGCTCGAGCAGGACGGGCACGAGGTTCTCTTCCTCGACGGACCGGCCGAGGAACTGCCGCGGGAGGAGGTGCTCCGCCGCATCGGCGGTTTTGGCCCCGACCTGGTCGTGCTGCACACGACTACCCCCTCCATCCTGAACGATCTGGCCTATGCCCGCGACCTCAAGGAGCGAACGGGGGCGGTCACGGCGCTGGTGGGCAACCACGCCTCGGCCGAGCCCGACGACACCTTCGCCCGGGCCGGCGGCTCGGTGGACGTCATCCTGCGGGGCGAATTCGACTTCACCCTGCGGGACCTGGCCCGCGACCCGGCCCGCCGGGACCTGGACGGGATTTCCTTCCCGTCCGGCGGCACCGCGACGCACCGCCCGCCGGCTGCCCCGCCCGATGTCGATGCGCTGCCGTTCCCGTCCTGGAGGCACATCGACCCGAACCGGTACCACGATGCCGGCAAGCTGTTCCCCTTCCTCACCCTGCTGTCGGGCCGCGGGTGTTTCGCCCGCTGCACCTTCTGCCAGGACCCCCAGATCAGCGTCGGCCGCCGCCTGCGGATGCGGGACCCGGCCCGGGTCGCCGACGAGATGGCGTACGACCTGGGGCTGTTCCCGAACCTGCGGGAGATCATGTTCGAAACCGACACCTTCTCGGCCCTGCCTGCCCACGTGGAAGGTGTTTGCCGGGAGATCCTCCGCCGGGGGCTGAAGATTTCCTGGAGCTGCAACACCCGGGTGGACATCGACCTGTCGCTGCTCCCGCTGATGAAGCGTTCCGGTTGCCGGATGCTCATGACCGGTTTCGAGTTCGGCACGCAGGCGGCCCTGGACGCCGTGCGCAAGGGCGTCACCCTGGAGCAGAGCCGGCGCTTCGCCGAGGCCGCCCGCCGGGCCGGCCTCACCATCCACGGCTGCTTCATGATCGGCGCGCCCGGGGAGACCCGGGAGAGCGCCCGGGAGACCATCCGCTTCGCCTGCTCCCTCCCCCTGGACACCATCCAGATCTCGGGCATCTGCGTCTACCCCGGCACCGAGATGTACGCCTGGGCCCGGCGGGAGGGCTTTCTCGTCCCTAAGGACTGGCCCGAGTGGGTGGGGCCCACCGGCGAACAGGTCACCCTGCTGAATTACCCCCAGCTCTCCAAGCAGGAGATCGACTCGCTCATCGACCTCGGCCTGCGCCGGTTCTACCTCCGGCCCCGGCAGATGGCCGCCATGCTGCTTTCCATCCGCTCGTGGGGCGACGTGCGCCGCAAGTTCTACGGGCTTTCCCGTTTCCTGGACTATTTCCGTTCCAAGGGCAGGGGGTCGGCATGAAGGTCTCCGTCGTGGTTCCCGTCTACAACGGCAGCCGGACCGCCCAACGCATGGCCGGGGCCGTCCTGGGCCTGGACCCGCCGCCCGGCTCGGCCGAAAGGCCTTCCGTGGTGCTGGTGGACGACGGCTCCACCGACGATTCCGCGGAAATCCTGCGCCGCTGCGGGGCCAGGGTGATCTCGCAACCCAACGGGGGGCCGGCGGCCGCCCGCAACACCGGTTGGCGCGCGGCGGACGGCGACGTGATCCTCTTCACCGACGCGGACTGCTTCCCCCCGGCCAACTGGGCCGCCTGCCTGGCACCGGCCTTCGTGGACCCGACGGTGGGGGCGGCCGGGGGCAGCTACGACATCGCCAACCCCGGGAGCGCCCTGGCCCGGCTGATCCACGCGGAGATCATGCTTCGCCACAGCCGGATGCCCAACCGGGTGAAAGCGCTGGGCTCCTACAACCTGGCGGTCCGGCGGGACGTGTTGGAGCGCCTGGGCGGTTTCGACGAAAGCTACGCCACGGCCAGCGGGGAGGACAACGACCTCTCCTACCGCATCCGCGAAGCGGGCTGGGAACTGGCGTTCCGCCCGAACTGCCGCGTGGCCCACCGCCATCCGGAAAAGCTGCGCCCCTACCTGCGGACGCAGTTCGTCCACGGCTGGTGGCGATCCCGCCTGTACCGGCGCCACGCGAAGTACTGCCAGGGGGACGACTACAGCGGGTTCGGGGATTTTCTCGACGCCTTGCTGGCGGCGCTGGCCATGGCCGCCGCTGCCCTGGCGCCCCTGCGCCCCTCCTGGTTCGGCCCGGCCGCCGCCTCCTGCCTGCTGGCGCTGCTGGCCGTCAGCGCGTTCTCCTCCTGGCGCCTCGCCCGGCGTTCGGGCGAAGCCCGCCTGCTCCCGCTCGGCACGGCGGTTTTCTCGCTGCGGGCGGGGGCCCGCATTTTGGGTTTCGCCGCCGGGCTGCTGCGCCTGCCCCTGCCGGGGAAGGCGTTCCGCCGGCGGTGAGCGTCCAGGACAGCCTGGGGGGAGGCCTTCCTCCTTCGCCCGGCCGCCCGCCTGCTCCCCCGTGCGCCGCCCTTTTCGTCACGGGGCGAAGAATCCGCTTGAAGAAACGCTTGCCTGCGTTTATAATCCGCTTTTCGGTGGGCGCGTCACGCCCATTTTTTTTTACCGGGGGCCAATTGAAACGCGAAGCGCTGGAGCGCCTGGCTCGCCAGGCAGCGGAAATGTCGGGCCTCGACCTCTACCATGCGGAATGGACGGGTGGGCGCAGCGGCATCTTGCGGGTCTACATCGACAGCCCGGCCGGGGTCACCATACGCGACTGCGAGAACGTCAGCCGCGACCTGAGCGTGCTGCTGGACGTCGAAGACCCCATCCCGGGGCGCTACACGCTGGAGGTTTCCTCCCCGGGGCTGGACCGGCGCCTGTTCACCCCCGCCCACTACACCGCCAACATCGGCGCCGAGGTGGAAGTGAAGACCAGGACGGCCCGCGACGACCGCAAGAAGTTCGTCGGCAAGCTGGTGGAAGCGGACGACGCCGGATTCTCGCTGGAAGAGGCGCAGGCGAAGACCCGTTTCCCGTACAGCGAGGTGGAGGCAGTCCGCCTGATTGTGAAATTCTAAGACGAGGACCTGATATGGGAAGAGAACTGATCCACACCATCGAACAGATCAGCCGCGAGAAGAACCTGGATGCGGCGGTGGTCATCCATGCCATCGAAGACGCCATGGTGGCTGCGGCGAAGAAGAATTACAAGACAAAGGAAGAAATAAAATCTCGATTGAACCGGGAGACGGGCAACATCGACATCTTCGCCGTGAAGACCATCGTCAAGTCCGTGGAGAATCCGGCGGTGGAGATTTCCCTGGAAGAGGCCCTCACCCTGGACGATTCCTTCGAGGAAGGCGACATGGTGGAGATCCCCAAGCCCACCGAGGGGCTGGGGCGCATCGCGGCGCAGATCGCCAAGCAGGTCATCATCCAGCGCGTGCGCGACGCCGAGAAGGAGAGGGTGTACGACTACTTCATCGACAAGGTCCAGAGCCTGGTGACCGGAACGGTCAAGCGCTACGAGGACCGCAACATCGTCTTCGAGGTCGGCGACGCCGAAGCCTACCTGCCACCCCGGGAGCAGATCCACGGCGAGAACTACGCCCGCGGCGAGCGGATGCGCCTGCTGGTGCTGCGGGTCGGGAAGTCCTCCAAGGAACCCCAGATCATCGTTTCCCGCAACCACCCGGACCTGATCCGGCACCTGTTCATGCTGGAAGTGCCCGAGATCTCGGAAGGGACTGTGATCGTCAAGGGTATCGAGCGCGAGCCCGGCGAACGGACGAAGATCGCCGTGTGGAGCCGCGAGGCGGACGTCGATCCCGTGGGCGCCTGCGTGGGCATGAAGGGTTCGCGCATCATGACCATCATCAAGGAACTGCGCGGCGAGAAAATCGACATCATCGAGTGGGCCGAGGATCCTGTCGACTTTGCGGTCAACGCCCTCAGCCCGGCCGAGATCGTGCGCGTGCTCATCAAGGAGCCTTCGCGCCGGATCATGGAAGTGATCGTGGACAACGACAACCTGTCTCTGGCCATCGGCAAGAAGGGCCAGAACGTGCGCCTGGCTTCCCGCCTGATCGGCTGGCAGATCGACATCAAGAGCGAAGAGGAGAAGCGCCGCGAGGTCGAAGGCGAAATGCGCAACATCGGCGAGAAGATCGCCGAGGAGGAGAGCCGGCAGGCCGGCGAATAGGCGGGCCGTTCCCCGCGATGCGGGCGGGGCTACCCGGCACGGGCCGGGAGTCCGGTCCGACCCGGGGCGGAGTGAGGGAATCTGCGGTTCCGGATCGGGAGATCCGGTTTACAGAGATACGAGGTAAACATGGATAACGTGACAGTCAATCAACTTGCCGAGCAATTTCGCATCGACAGCGCGACGATCCTCAAGGAATTGAAGAAGATCGGCGTGATGCTCTTTTCTGCCAACCAGCCGATCGACCCGCGCTTCGTCGGCAAGGTGCAGTCCCATCTGAAACTTCTCTCCAACCTGGCCCAGGAGCAGGAGAAGAAGGCCGAGCGCGCCAAGGCCCTCGCCAAACGCAAGCCGGTGGCCAAGCCGAAGCCCAAGAAGGTGGAGGTTTCCCCGTTGGAGACCGCCCTGTCCAAGGACATGAAGGTGCGCAAGGCCGACCGGCTGGAAGGCAAGATCCCGCTGCCCGAAGCGATGGAAGAATTATTGCCGGAATTCGAGCCTGAGATGGAAGCCCCCGTGGAAGTCGCCCCCGAGCCGGCCCCCGTCGCCGCGCCGGAAGAGGAGAAGCCTTTGATTCGCAAGGCCTCCAAGGATATCGTGGAGGAAATCCAGCGGAAGGCCCGCGGCGAAAAGGCGGCCGAAGCCGAAGTGGAGGCCAAGGTGGAGGAAGGCGAGGCGGCCGTGAAAGAGGTGGTCGCCACCGTCACGGCGGAGCCGGTCGCCGCCGCCAAGCCCGAAGCCCCCGGCGCCATCGTGCGGGAGATCAAGAAGGAAAAGAAGAAGGGCAAGGTGCTCAAGAAGAGTTCCGGCGCCCAGGCCCCGGCCCAGCCCGTGGGCGATAAGGCGGTGGGCCTGTTCCGGGCCACCGACCAGAAGCGGAGAAAGTTCAAGAAGAAGCGCCGCTCCCGGGACGAGGTGGAGGTTTTCCAGAACGTTACGGAACCTTCCCGCGAGATGTCCGACATCACGCTGCCCGAAGGCCTCACCGTCAAGGAGTTCGCCGAGCGCATCGACGTGCCCGTGCGGGACATCCTGAAGAACCTGTTCATGAAAGGGATTATGGTCAACATCAACCAGATCCTGGACATGGAGACCATTCAGAACGTTGCCCGGGAATTCGGCTTCAACGTCGAATCCGTTACCTTCGAAGAGGACCTCATCGAGACGGAGTTCCTGGAAAGCGACAAGGACACCTACGTCCTCCGCCCGCCCGTGGTAACCGTCATGGGCCACGTCGATCACGGGAAGACCTCCCTGCTCGACGCCATCCGGAACACCATGGTGGCCGCCCGCGAAGCCGGCGGGATCACCCAGCACATCGGCGCCTACACGGTGGAACTCAACGACCGGAAGATCACCTTCGTCGATACGCCCGGCCACGAGGCCTTCACCCTCATGCGCGCCCGCGGCGCCCAGATCACCGACATCGTGGTCCTGGTGGTGGCGGCGGACGACGGCGTGATGCCCCAGACCGTGGAGGCGGTGCAGCACGCCCGCGCCGCGAACGTGCCCATCGTGGTGGCCATCAACAAGATCGACAAGCCCAACGCCAACATCGATCGCGTGAAGAACGACCTGGCCACCCTGGACCTCATTTCCGAGGAGTGGGGCGGCAAGAACGTCTTCTGCGAGGTTTCGGCCAAGAAGCAGATCAACATCGACCACCTGCTGGAGATGATCCTGCTCGTGGCGGACATGCAGGAACTGAAGTCCAACCCGTCCACCAAAGCAATGGGCACCGTCATCGAGTCGCGCCTGGACCGCAGCAAGGGCCCGGTGGCCACGCTGCTCGTGCAGAACGGGACCCTGTTCGAACGCGACTACATCGTGGCCGGCTCCATCTCCGGGAAGATCCGCGCGATGCACGACGAAAACAACAGCCGCCTCGAGATGGCCGGGCCCTCCCAGCCGGTGATGATCCTCGGCCTGGACAACCTCCCGCAGGCCGGCGAGAAGTTCTTCGCCACCGACGACGTGTCCAAGGCCAGGCAGCTCAGCCTCTTCCGGCAACAGAAGCAGCGAGAGGAGATCCTCCGGAAGATGAACACCCGGGTCAGCCTCGACACCCTGTTCGAAAAGATGCAGCAGGGCCAGATCAAGGAACTGCCCATCGTCCTGAAGGTGGACGTGCAGGGCTCGAAGGACGCCATCCAGACCCTGCTGAACCGGCTGAGCACGGACAAGGTGAAAATCCGCATCCTGCACAGCGCCGTCGGCGCCATCAACGAGAACGACGTCCTGCTGGCGTCGGCCTCCAACGCCATCGTCGTCGGCTTCAGCGTCA
>CAYTBK010000028.1:2047-5317 GCA_964436005.1 uncultured Acidobacteriota bacterium | reverse complement strand
AACGACGTCCTGCTGGCGTCGGCCTCCAACGCCATCGTCGTCGGCTTCAGCGTCAAGCCCTCGAAGGCGGCGGAGGACCTCGCCCACCGGGAAGGCGTGGACATCCACTACTACAACGTCATCTACACCATCGCCGACGACATCAAGAAGGCCATGGAGGGCCTGCTGGAGTTCATGTCCAAGGAGACGGTCCAGGGGACCGCCGAGGTCCGCGACACCTTCCGCATCACCGGGGTGGGGACCATCGCCGGTTGCTACATGCTGGACGGTTTCGCCCGCCGCGACAGCCGGGTCCGCCTGTTCCGCTCGGGCACCCAGGTGTACGAGGGGCGCCTGTCCTCCCTCAAGCGCTTCAAGGAGGACGCCACGGAAGTCAAGACCGGCTACGAATGCGGCGTGGGGATCGAGAACTTCAACGACATCAAGGTCGGGGACGAACTGCAGTTCTTCTCGATGGAAAAAGTGAAGGCGACGCTGGACTCCTGACATGGACGGACGCGCTCACGTCGCCTTGATACACTTCGAGTTTCACTTTCCCGACGTTCATTCCCTCAAGGAGAAGAGAATGATCCTGCGCCGGTTGAAAGATGGAATACGCAGTAAATTCAGCGTTTCCGTGGCGGAGGTGCTCCACCAGGAACTGTGGCAGCGCTCGGTCCTGGCGGTGGCCCTCGTGGCCTGCTCCCTGTCCTCGGCCCGCGAGCAGGCCGACAGCGTTGTCGAGGAGGTCTCCCAGCTGGCCCCCGCGGAACTGATCCGGCAAGAGGTGGAATACCTGTGAGGGCACCCTGCATCGGCCAAGAGCGCTCGGACCGGCGGTACCCGGCGGTGCTCCGCGCCCTGCCGGCCCTTGCGGTGCTCGCCGCAACCCTGGCTTCCGGGCCGCACGTCCCGGCCGCATTCGACCGGGAAGGCGCCAAGGCGACTTTCGCCCAGGCCGCCGAGAGGGAGCGCACCCTGCGGCTCCTGCCTCCCGAGCAACGAAAGAAAACCGAATACGCGAACGTCATCTCGGCGTACATCAAGGTGCCGCTGCTGAGCCCCGCCGTGGGCGAATGCGACGATGCGCTGTACCGCGCCAGCGTTCTCCGCTGCGAAGGCGGCAAGCTGTTTTCCCAGCCCTTCTGGATCGAGAAGGCCGTCGAATCCCTGGAGTGGCTGCTGAAAGAGTACCCCCACTCGCCTCTGCAGCGCGAGGCCATGCGGCTCAAGTTCGAGATCCTCTCCACCGAACTGGGGCGGAACATGGACGCCGTGGCCGTGGGCGAGGAGTACCTGCGCCGGTGGAAGGCCCATCCGTCGTCCCGGGAGATCGCCAAGTCCCTGAAGAGCCTGAAGACAACGGTGGCGGCCGCCGCGGCCCCCATCCCGGACAAGTGGGCCCGGTTGCTCAACGTCCGATTCTGGTCGACCACCGACTACACCCGCGTGATCCTGGATTTCGACGGCCGGGTGTCCTACACCCACGACGCCGCCTACGAGCCCTACCGGATCTTCTTCGATTTCTCCGACGCCGCGCTGGCGCCGGATGTCAAGGAACGCATCACCCCCGAGGACGACATCTACCTCAACAGCATCCGCGCCGCCGCCTACAAGCCGGGAGTGGTCCGGGTCGTCCTCGACTTCAAGAAGCCGGGATCCTACACGGTTTTCACCCTGCCGAACACCAACAGCGTGGTCATCGACATCCGCGACCCGGACCAGAGCGCCATGGTGAAAGAACGTCGGAAGCGGTTGGCCCAGGTCTTCCAGACCCCTCCGGGCCCCCGGGAAAGCATCACGGAAAGCGACCTGCCGCCGGTGCGTCCGGCTGCCCCCTCTTCGCGTCCGGTTGCCGAGACGGCGGCGTTGCAACCGGTTCCCGCCAAGACGCCCGAAACTGTCGCCGCCCCCTCCAGGCCGGAAGGCGCGGCCGCGCCCACCGCGGCGGGGACGGCGCCGGGGAAGGGCAGCGAGTCGACCCCGGCCGGGGAGGGAGCGGTCACCGCGCCGCCGGCCAAAAGCGCGGCGGAGGCCCCCGTCCCGCCCGCCGAAACCGCTTCCGCGGAAGCCGCCCGGGATGACGAAGAAGAGGGAGCACCCCCGACGGCCGTGAGCCTGGCTTCCCTCAGCCGGGTGATGCGGCTCAAGATCGGGAAGATCGTCCTCGACCCGGGCCATGGCGGCAAGGACCACGGCTCCACCGGCTACGGCGGGATCCGGGAAAAGGACGTCGTCCTGTCCATCGCCCGCGAATTGAAGCGCCAGATCGAGGCGTCCCTGGGCATCGAAGTGGCCCTGACCCGCGACAACGACACCTTCATCCCCCTCGAGCAGCGCACGGCCAAGGTCAACACGGAGAAAGCCGACCTCTTCATTTCACTGCACGCCAATTCCAGCCGCGACCGCCAGGCGGGCGGGTTCGAGACTTTTTACCTCGGTTTTTCCAAGGACCGGGCGGCCCTGCTCCTGGCCGCGTACGAGAACGCCACCACCGAAAAGAGCCTGGGCGACTTGAGCGACGTCATCAGGAAGATCACCCAGTACGAGAAGATGAAGGAATCGAAGATGTTCGCCCGGAAGGTGAACCGCCGCCTCTTCAGCCTGCTCCGCAAGAGCGACCCGGCCGCCCGCGACCGCGGCGTCAAGACCGCGCCGTTCGTGGTCCTGATCGGCACCAACGTCCCCTCCATCCTCGTGGAGACCGGTTTCATCAGCAACCGCCGGGAGGCCGACTTCATCTCCAGGCCGGAGAACCAGGTCCTCATCGCCGGGGCCATCGTGGAGGGGATCCGTTCGTACCTGGCCGATTTCGATGTGAAAGCAAAAAATGAATAGAGAATGCTGCTCCACGCGTCGGCGAATCAGGTCAACCCCAGGCCGCCTGGCTTTCCCGGCGACCCTGGCTCTGTGGGCCTTCCTGCTGGCCGGCGCCTGCCTGGCCCAGGAGGCCGGGAACGAGCCCACGGTGACCACCGGTTCGTTGCTCCAGGGGCCGACCATGTCCGAGAAGGCCTTCGCGTTCGAGTTGACCGAGGCGGCCGGCCCGGCGGACGCCCCCCTGCTGCTTGCGCTGGGCGTCTCCAGTTGCTCGCGGGTGGACGGGAAGGTCGGCAACGTTCCCGTCGACGTGCAGACCTTCGTTTTCCAGGACCTCGAGCGGGCCTTCTGCGCTTTCTCGTTTTTCCTCCAGCCGGGGGCCAAGGCCCTGGCCGACTGGGATGCACCCGATGCGTTCCTCCAGGGCGACCAGGTCGTCTACCGGGGCGACCGCACGGTGGTGCGCGTCAC
>CAYTBK010000028.1:0-1947 GCA_964436005.1 uncultured Acidobacteriota bacterium | reverse complement strand
GGCCCTCTTCGGCGTGGACCTGTTCCCGCCCGGCGCCCTGCACGGGCGGGTGGTCCGTTCTCCCGAACCCCACGGCCGCCTCCGGGGCGTCGTGTTCGACCCGGACTTCGACTGGTCCGGCTTCGTCCGGGTCCTGCCGGAGGACATCCCCGGGCGGAACCTCCTGCCGAGCTTCCTGCCCGACATGCCCTTCCTGGCCCACGAAACGGTCAAGTTCAAGGGAGACGCCGTGGCGCTCCTGGCCCACGAGGACCCCGCCCGCCTGGAGGAGGCCCTCGGCCGGGTGCGGGTGGAGGTGGACCCCCAGCCGGCCGCTTTCACCATCTCCGACTCCCTGGACGGGGCCGCGCGCATCTGGAAAGACGACAACGTCTTCTGGAACTGCGGCCTGTCGAAGGGCGACACGGAGGCCGCCCTGGCCGGGCCGGGCGTGCGCTGCCACGAGGCGGTGTACGAGACGGGGGCGCAGGAGCAGCTCTACCTGGAGACGCAGAACGTGACCGCCTTCCCCGGGCAGGACCACGTGCGCATCCTGGGCAGCGTGCAGTGCCCCTACTACGTCAAACCCGCCGTGGAGGCGGCGCTGGGCCTGACGGCGCACATCGAGCAGTCCACCACCGGCGGGGCCTTCGGCGGCAAGGAGGACTACCCCTCGCTGCTGGCTTCCTGGGCCGCGCTGCTGGCGGTCAAGGCCGGCCGGCCGGTGCGGATGGTCCTGGAACGGGCGGAAGACTTCGCCTACACCACCAAGCGCCACCCCTCCCGGGTGCGGGTCCGCTCCGCCGTCGGCGAGGACGGCCGGCTGCTCGCCCTGGACGTCGACTTCGTGCTGGACGCCGGTGCGTACTGCACGCTGTCGCCCGTGGTGCTTTCGCGGGGCGTCCTGCACGCGGGCAGCGTCTACGGCTGCCCCAACATCCGCGTGCGCGGCCGCGCCGTGGCCACCAACACGCCGCCCACCGGCGCTTTCCGGGGTTTCGGCGCCCCCCAGGCCATCTTCGCCGTGGAGCGCCACGTCGACCACGTGGCCCGGAGCCTGGGACTCGACCCGGTGGCGTTCCGCCGGCGCAACCTGCTGCGCGACGGAGGAACCAACGCCACGGGGCAGGCCTTCGTCTGGGAGAAGAACCTGGAGGGCGTGCTGAACCGCGCCCTGGAGCTCGCGGACTGGGAACGGGCGCGGAAGGAGGCGGAAGAGGCCAACCGCACCGACACCTGGCGGCGCCGGGGCGTCGGCCTGGCCCTGTTCTTCCACGGCAGCGGCTTCACCGGCAGCGGGGAGACCAAGATGAAGAGCGTGGCGGGCCTGGAGATGGACGGGAACGGCGTGGCCACCATCCGGGTGTCCAACGTGGAAATGGGGCAGGGGGCCCAGACGGTGCTCTCCCAGATGGTGGCCGAGACCCTGGGCATCTCCATCGACCGGGTGCGCTACCCGAACCCGGACACGGCCCGGGTGCCCAACACCGGCCCCACCGTCGCCTCGCGCACCACGGCCGTGGTGGGCAACATCCTGACCCGGGCGGCCCGCTCCCTGCGCCGTCTCATGGAAGCGAGGTCGGGCCGGGCCTGGGAGGACGAGGCCGGCTTCGACGACGCCCTGGGGGCCATCCCCTGCGGCCTCTTCCCCCTGAAGGAGGAGGCTGTCTACGAGCCCCCGCCGGGGCTCGAGTGGGACGAGGAGACCTTCCGTGGCCAGGCCTACATCGACTTCGCCTGGGCCTGCTACGTGGCCGACGTGGAAGCGGACCTGCGCGACTACTCCGTGGCGGTGCGGCGGTTCACGGCGGTCCAGGACATCGGCACCGTCATCCATCCCGAGCTGGCCCGCGGCCAGGTGGAGGGCGGCGTGGCCCAGGGCATCGGCTGGACCCTGATGGAGAAGGTGCACTTCGCCGACGGCGGGATCCGCAACCCCGGCTTTTCCGACTACATCGTGCCCACGGC
>CAYTBK010000027.1:0-38131 GCA_964436005.1 uncultured Acidobacteriota bacterium | reverse complement strand
CGGCCCTGGACTCCGTGGCCGGGTACCGCGGCGAAGCGGGCGCCATCATCAACCGCCTGAAATCCGCGCAGGGCGTCATCCAGACCCAGACCCAGAACCTGACCGCCGCCGAATCGAGCATCCGGGACGCCAACATGGCGGCGGAGATGAGCGAACTCACCAAGTTCCAGATCCTCAACCAGGCCGGCATGGCCGCTTTGGCCCAGGCAAACTCCCAGGCCCAAAGCGTACTGTCCCTCTTCCGCTGATGAAAACGACCCGGGGGGAGGCGATCTCCCCCCGGGTCGCCTCAACCAAGAGGGGAGGTGAGCCATGATGGACCCCATCATTAATCTGATTTCCAACCAGCCAACTGCCGGGAAGTCCTATGGCGTCAAGGCTGACTCTTCCGATAAGCCCCCCGGGTTGTCAAAAGTCGGGGAAGGAAGCAAGAGCCAGGAATCTTCCAGCACCGTTCTGGAATTAGGCAAGAACGTCGATACAAACACACTGGACAATCTGCAAAAAGAATTCAACCGCTTCTTCTCCGACAAGCCGGAAACCGTTTTCAAGCTCGCCATCGACCCCGACACCAAGAAATCGGTCTTCAGCCTCGTGGACAAGGAGACGAAAGAAATCATCCAGCAGTTCCCCCCCGAGGAGATCCTTGCCTTTGCCAAGCACGTCATTGAACTGCTGGACGACCAGGCGGAAACCAACAGCAACGCCGGGGCCGTTTCGACAGAGAAACCGGTTCCGGTCCAGGAGGGAGGAAAATCCCTCAGCATCAGCGTGTAGAAGCGATTTTCGCAGCAGTTCCGCCAGAATGGGCCGGCGTGGGGGAGAGTTCTTCCACGTCGCGTTTTTTCATCTTCGCCTGCTGACCCTTTTTTTTCTTCAAGTTTCGACCGTTTTTGCCGATAATGGAAGGTGGGCAGACAAGGAACAAGCTCTTTTCAACAACCAAGCAAGGGGAATGGATGTCCCCTAACGCAAAACAAGGAGGTTTGTCATGGCTTTCAGTGTTCTCAACAACATTTCCGGGCTCGTCGCCCAGAACGAACTCACCACCAACTCGGTCGGTCTCCAGAACACCCTCTACCGCATCTCTTCCGGCAAACGAATCAACACCGGCGCCGACGATGCGGCCGGCCTGGCCATCGCCGACGGCTTGAAGGGCCAGACCAACGCCCTGAACCAGGCCTACCGGAACGCTTCCGACGGCATCGGCTACCTCCAGGTGGCGGACGGCGCCATGAGCCAGGTCACCAACCTGCTCCACCGCGCCGTGAGCCTGGCGGAACAGGCGGCCACCTCCACCAACAAGGACAAGGTCGCCACCATCAACTCCGAGTACACCCAGATCAAGTCCGAGATCGACCGCATCAAGGACAACACCTACTACAACGGCACCAACGTGTTCAGCACGACCCTGACGGTCTTCGTCGGCGACACCAAGAGCACCAGCACCATCAGCGCCACGACCACCAACTGGTCCCTCACGGCCACGAACCTCGGCCTGGGCAGCATGACGGACAACGCCACGGCCACCAACGAGCTGGCCAAGCTGAAGTCGGCCCTGGACTCCGTGGCCGGGTACCGCGGCGAAGCGGGCGCCATCATCAACCGCCTGAAATCCGCGCAGGGCGTCATCCAGACCCAGACCCAGAACCTGACCGCCGCCGAATCGAACATCCGGGACGCCAACATGGCGGCGGAGATGAGCGAACTCACCAAGTACCAGATCTTGAACCAGGCAGGTATGGCCGCTTTGGCCCAGGCAAACTCCCAGGCCCAAAGCGTACTGTCCCTCTTCAGCTGATGAACCTGTTCCGGGGGGGAGGGATCCTCCCCCCCGGGACCAACAGCCCAAGAGGGGGTGATCCATGATCGACTTGACAGCGAAAACATTACCGACCCAACCCACACCGTCCACGACATATTCCGGCAAGGTCGAATCCGCCGAAAAGCTGGCGGCCCTGTCGAAAGCCGGAGAAGAAGGCACGGGCGCAGAAACGTCCAGCTCGGTCCTGGAACTCGGCAAGAATATCAATACCGACACGCTCAACGGCCTGCAGAAGGAATTTCAGCGCTTTTTCCCCGAAAGGAAGGACACGGCCTTCGAAGTCGACATCGATCCGGAAACCAAGAAATCCGTTTTCCGCCTCGTCGACAGGGAGACGAAAGAAGTCCTCCAACAGTTCCCTCCCGAGGAGCTCCTCTCCTTCGCCCGGCACATCATGGAACTGCTGGACGGCAAAATCGTCGACCTGAAGGTCTAGGAGGAGGTCAACCATCATGAGCACTACCGGCATCAGCGCCTCCAGCATCACCGGAACCGGGATCGACGTCAAGACCATCGTATCCCAGTTGATGTACCTCGAACGCGAGCCGTACCGGCAAATGCAAACGCAGAAGGCCGAGCTTCAACAGATGAGTTCGGCCTGGGACACCGTCGCCTCCAACGTCACCTACGTGTACGACGCGGTGGAATCCCTGAGCGAGGCGTCCGGTTTCGGCGCGAAAACGACATCCAGCACCAACTCGGACCTCGTGACGGCCACGGCCACCTCCTCGGCCACCGTCGGATCTTACGACGTCGTCGTGACAAACCTGGCCACCACCAGTTCCTGGGTGACGAACACGACGTACTCGTCCACCAGCCAGGCCCTGACCGGCAGCCCGCAGAACTTCACCATCCAGGTCGGTGACGGCGAAGCCGTCACCATCAACCTGGACAGTTCGAACAACACGCTCGAAGGTCTGAAAAGCGCCATCAACCGTGCCGACGCGGGCGTGGCCGCTTCCATCATCAAGGATTCCAGCGGCTATCGTCTGCTGGTGACGAGCCAGACGTCGGGAACGGAAGGCGAGATCACCATCAGCGGTGCGCCCGCGGACCTGGGACTCTCCGCCAAGGTGACGGCCGAGGACGCATCCTTTACCGTCGACGGCGTCGATTTCACCAGCAGCAGCAACACGGTCAGCGACGCCATCGAGGGCCTCACGCTCAAGCTCAGCGGCGAATCCGCTTCGCACACGACCCTCACCGTCGCCAACGACACCGCCAGCGTCAACAAGGCCATTTCCAATTTCGTCAACTCCTACAACAACCTGATCACCTTCATCAACAACCAGTTCACGGCTTCCGAAGACCCCGACCAGAACTCCATCCTCGCCGGCGACAGCACCCTGCGGGACATTCAGGGCAACGTGCTCGACCTGGTCAGCAGCTCCGTCCCCGGCCTGGACCAGGAGTACACCACGCTGGCCCAGATCGGCATCGAAATGGAGAACGACGGCAAGCTCTCCATCGACAGCGGGGTTCTCCAGGAAGCCCTGGAAAACGATTTCGAGCAGGTCCAGAACCTGTTCCAGTCCCTGGGCTCCACCTCGGATAACCGCACCTCGTACGTGACGGCCTCGGCCGACACGAAAGCCGGCAACTATGCGCTTTCGATCTCCCAGGTGGCGACGCAGGCTACCGAGATTTCCACCAGTTCCTTTTCCGGTTCCGAAACCTTCGACCAAACCCTGCGGATCTCCCTGAATGCCGAGGATGCGCTCGACATCGCCGTGATCGGCACCCTCTCCGAGGTCGTGTCCACCATCAATGACAAGGCGGAGCAGGAAGGGCTCGATTTCCGGGCGCTGGATGTCGTCCAGGGCGGCAACCACTACCTGCAGATCTACTCCCTCGAATACGGCAGCACCCAGTCCATCAAGATCGAGGAGTCCGGCGGAAGCGCCTTCGGGTTTTCCGGCACCACCAAGTCGGGGCTCGACGTCATCGGGTCGTTCGATGGCGGCGCTTCGACCACCGGCGTCGGACAACTGCTCACCGCCCCGTCGGGGGCCGATTCCGAGGGCCTGGCCGTTCGGGTGAGCGGCACCACCACAGGCGACTACGGCACCATATCTTTCAGCCGCGGCTACGCCGACCTGCTCAGTTCTACCCTGTCGTATTACACCGACACGTCGGGCGGGCCCCTGGCCCTGGCGAAAAACTCCCTGGCCGACCAGATCGACGACATCGACGACAAGATGCTTGTCCTGGAGGACCAGTTGGCACAAAAAGAGGACATGCTTCTCGCCGAATACTCGGCCGCCAACCAGGCCTTGCAGAACATGTCGGCCACCCTTTCCACCATCAGCCAGATGACCGCCAATCTGAGCTAGGAGAACCGATGAGCAGCTTGACGAGGGAATATCTCGAAAACCGGATCCGGACCGCCTCTTCGATAGAGTTGATCGTCATCATCTACGAAGCGACGGTCCAGTTTCTTCTGGAAGCCAAACAGGGCATGGAAGCCGGCAACGTCGAGAAGAAGACCAACGCCATCAACCGGGCCAGCCGCTGCATCTCGGAATTGCAGGTTTCGCTGAACATGGACAAGGGCGGCACCGTGGCCCAGAACCTGGCCAAGCTGTACGATTTTTGCCAGTGGAAGATCATGGCCGCGCACCAGAACAACACGTTGGAAGGCCTCGACGAAGTCCTCCAGATCTTTCGCGGACTGCTCGACTCCTGGAACCAGCTTTCGAAAACCAGGCCGGTGGCGGCAGGATCCGGCCTGTTGGAAAATGAAGCCGCAGTCTCCAGCCCTGACAAGCCGAAAGGCATCAGTTTCAGCATTTAGAGAAAGCCATGCCCCTCAATTCCCCTTTCGAGGAACTGACCGACCTGTACAACGACATTCTCACGAGGGGTTTGGCTCTTCAAAAAGCCCTGGCGGACGGACAGAAGCCGAAAGAAATGGCCATTTCTTCCGGGGAGTGGGCCAAGCGGATTCAGTCCGCCGAGAAAAGCACGGCGCTGCTGGCGGTGAAAACGGGTCCCGACGCCCTGACGCTGGCCCAGAAAACCGCTCTGCGCGGGCAATTGAAGGAAATCCGCCAGGTCGCGGAGGCGTTGGCCGTATCGTACGGCGAAGTCCGGGCCTCCATCGCGAAGCAGTCCCAACATATCCGGGCGGCCAAGATGTTCGCCGGCGACCAGACCCACGTCGCCAAAGGCTCTCTCCTCAACTCCAAAGCCTGAAAGAACGCTTCGGGTTACCGGGCCGGGTCGCCTCGTTTTCCGGCTTTCGGAGCTTTCCCCGCGGGAACTTCCTCCGCCTGGCCGACCGTCAATTTCACGGCGGTGATGATTTCCGCCGCCGAACCCTCCGGCAACCGGGAAGACGCTGCGGCGATGTTGGCTTCCTGAATCTTGCGATACACCTCTTCCCGGTGGACAGGCACACTGTGGGGCGCATCGATCCCGAGCTTCACCACGTCGGTGCCCACCTCCAGAACGACGATCCGGATGTCGTCGCCGATGCGTACCCACTCGTTCCTTCTTCTTGTCACTACTAGCAAGGCAACAACCCTACTTCTCGGAATTCAGCAGGCTGGGGTCCAGAACGACGGGTTGGGTGACGGAGTAGTCCGTGCCGCTCATGACCACCTGGCGAGCCCGCATGTTGACCGAATTGATGACGATGGGCGCCAGGAAGTTGACGGAGATCTTGGCCACGTCCATGGGCAGGGTCATGATGATATACAGAAGCACTCCCCCGTTTTCCGCCAGGCCGATTTCTTCGGTGTCGGCGGGGCTCATGTGGAACTGGTAGGAAGGGTCCAGTAGGTAGGGGTTCACCAGGATGAAGGAGAATTCCGGCATTTCCACCGACTGCAGGAACTTCAGCGGTTGGTAGTTCTCATAGGCGAGCACGACGAAACGTTTGAGGTGCTCCAGGCCGATTAAACCGCCTGGGAAATAAACCACTTCAGGTTCTTCATACCGGATGGTTCCGAAATTTCGCGTCTTGATTTCCATCGATCTCGACCTCCTGGAAAATTGTCCTTGCCTCGTTGGCGCGCAAGCGAACCGGGGATCCAACCGGTCTTTGGGAATTACCGTCCAATCGTAACAGGGGCGAAGGCCCGATTCAATGCTTTTCTCTTTGCCAGTGAAACTTATGCCATGTAGCTGAACAAAGAGTTCGTGCCGATGGTCGCCGCCGCCTTGTACAGGGCGTTCAGGGCCGTCTGGCTCAAAGTGAGATCCGAAGCCACCTGGCTCAGGTCGGCGTCCTGCAAGTTGCTGATGGAGGAGACGAGCTGAGCGGAACGCTTCATGAGGTATTTCTCGGTGCTCTCGAGGCTCGCCAGCTTCTGCCCGTTTTCCACGACCAGGGGTTTCATGTTCTTCGTCGCCGTGCTGAGCGTGTCCAGGGCGTTGATGATGTCGTTCCCGGTGCCGGTCGACACGGCGTTGATCAGGTTGGTCAGGCTGTCGAAGATGCCGCCTGCCCCCATGAAGACCCGACCTCCCTCCATGTTCTTTTCGATGTATACGTTAGGTGCGATTTCCACGGAGATTTCCACGTTGTTCCCATTGTAGGTCACAACTCCCGTGACCGGGTCGAGCGTGAAGGGCTCCGTTTCGGTCCGGGTGCCCGAAAAAATGTAGTCCGCCCCGTTGGTGGAATTGCCGAGCCCGACAAGCTGCTCCCGTATCGAGCTGAGTTCCGATGCGATGATGGTTCTTTCCGTCGGGCTGTCCGCCGTCGACGAAGCGGCCTCCGAACCAAGCACATAACAACGGTTGAGCTGACTCTGGACTTCGGAAATGATGGAATCGTACTGCTTCAGCTGCGGCCCCAGGGAATCCACGGCCTGTTGCAGCCGGTCGAACTCCTCCAGCTCCGTGTTGAAAATGGAAACCGCATGGGAATCCACGGGGTTGTCCGACGGCTGGTTGATCTTCTTGCCGCTGCTGAGCTGGGTGTACAGGTTCTGCTGCAGGAGCGACTGCTGCCGCATGGCTTCCAGCATCAGACGCATGTTGGCATTGTATGTGACGTTCATAGGCACCTCGCGACGCTATCTCACTATCTGGAGCAATTGCTGAAGAAGCTCGTCGATGACGGTGATGTAACGCGCCATCGCTTCATAGGAACTCTGGAAACGGATGAGATTCGACCCCTCTTCGTCCAGCGATACGCCGGATTCCGAATCTCTCTCGTTCTTCAGGGCGGTCAGGGTGGCGTTGGTCGCCTCGAGGTCGCCCGCGGCCTCCTGGGCCTTGACAGCCAGATCGGTGGAGGAGATGTCCCAGTACTGGTTGAAGGTTTTCCCGCCGAGGGCGGCAAAGCTCGTGTCCTCCAAGGCAACGAGCGCCAAGGCATTGACGTTGTTGCCGGGTTCATTGGCGGCGGAGGAGGCGGCCACGCCCTCCGGGTCGGAAATCGCCACCGTGATGGCCCGGGCGGCCCCGGTATAGGGGCCCGGCCCCGGGGAAACGAAGGGCTGGAAAAAGTTTGTGCCATTGACGTTGTTGAGATCATACCCGGCAGAGTGAACGGCGTTCACTTGGCTGATCATCGTCGCCGCCATGACATCAAAATCGTTCAGGATGTCGGGGATGTCCACGTCCCGCAGCGTGAGCATGCCGCCCAGCTTGCCGCCCTTGATCGAGGCGGTGATGTCGGTTCCATCCAGCACCACGTCGTCCCAGCCGGTGACGGCGTCCGGGGTGGCCACCAGGTTGTTGTGTTCGTTGCCGGACACCAGCACCCCGCCCGACTCGGTCTGGATGTGCAGGACGCTGTTGGTGTCCTCCACCACGTTGATGCCGATGAGTTCGGCCAGATCGTTGACCGCCTTGTTCCGCAAATCGATGGGGTCGGAGGAGTTCCCGTTTGGCACCGCCGAAGTCTGGAACACTTCCTGGTTCAGTTCCGCGATGCGCGCAGTCAACTGGTTGATCTCCTCGACCTGGCTGTCGACCAACTCGTTCAGCCCGACCTGGAAGTCCTGAATCTGGTTGTAGGCGGTATGGAACTCTTCGGCCATCTTCGTTCCGCTGGCCAGCACGTCCTGCCGCAGGGCGATGTTGGTCGGGTCGGCGGAAAGGGCCTGGAAAGAGGCGAAAAAGTCGCCCATCTCCTCGGAGAGGCTCTCGTACTCCGGCGAAGTGATGGATTCGATCTGCTCCAGGCCCTGCTTGTGCATCTCCTGGTAACCGAACACCTGCGACTCCTCGATGATCCGCCGGAGAACGTATTTGTTCCGGTACGCCTCGATCCCGGCGTCGTTCACGCCCAGTCCGACCTCGCCGTAGAGACTCTGCTGGTAGTAGATTTCCTCGAGCTGAACTTCCTGCTTGGTGTAGCCTTCCGTGTTGACGTTCGCCAGATTGTGTCCGGTCACCTGGATGCAGAGCTGGTTGACCTGCAAGGCGTTGCGTCCCAATTCAAGTGCTCCGAACAAGTTGCCCATGATCAAGCCTCCTCTCGCAGGTCGATCCGCCGGGCTTTCTCCTGCGTCGAAGTCGCCACCCCCATCCGGGAATAGTGCTGGTCACCCTTGGAGATCAGATACGCCATGCCGCGGAGGAAAAGCATCCGGGAGGAGAACAGACCGGAAAACACCTTCAGGCGGTTCCGGAAAGCCACCAGGTGCGGCAGGACCTGCCGGTGCAATTCGATGTCTTGTCGCGTGTTGCAAGTCCAAAGACGGAGGCTGGCCTCGAGAACGACGAACTCCTGGAACCAGATCTCGAGGTTTTTCCAATCATTGGTCTTCATCTCGCCGGCGCGGCGTTCGAGCATGTCGGCGGCGGCATCGATCTGGCGGATCAGTTCCCCGGCCTGGCCCGACGATGCGGAGGGCACCGGCCCCTTTCCCCCGGCTGGCGTTCCGTCCACCCGCCCGCTCATTCCGATATTGCTCGAAAGTTCTTCTTTCACGTCATGTCCCTCTGTTGGTGATATGGCTGTCGATCATGGCATCGGCCACCTGCTCGGGATCCACCTTGTAGTTGCCGTCGCGGATCTGGGCCTGGATGGCGGCCACTTCTTCCGTCCGGACGTCCGGCTCGGCCTCGCCGGCCTGAAGGAGCCGGCCGAGCTCGGCCACGCGCGGGGACACGCTGACCACGTCTCCCCCGGAGACACCTTCCACGGAAGCAGGCGCTTCCGTCCTGGACACGCCCTTCTTCCCGGATACCGGCGCGGAGGAACCAACTGTGTCGACTTTTTGGATTTTCATGGTCTTACCTCTTCAGAATCTCGTTCCTACAATGATCGTTATCGTCGATTGTCGTTGGTTCTTGAGAACAATTGCGCCATTTTCCCGGGGTCCCTGGCGGCCCCGCTCTCCCGAACTTCGAAATGCAGGTGGGGCCCCGTCGCCCGGCCGGTATGGCCGGATTGGGCGATGGTCTGGCCGGTGGTGACCTGGTCCCCCTCGGACACTCCGATTTCGCTGAGGTGGCCGTAAATCGTTTGCAAACCGTTGGCGTGTCGGACGATGACCGTTTTCCCCATGCTGCCCCGGTTTCCCGCCCATTCGACGACGCCATCCTGCACGGTATGCACGTCGGTCCCCTCGGGCACCGCATAATCCATCCCCCGGTGGAAACGGGATGCGCCGGTGAAGGGGTCGGAGCGCATCCCGAACAGCGACGAGATCCGGCCGCCCGCCACCGGCTGGGCCAGGGCTTCCCCCTCCTGGCCAGAGGAAGGGAGCGGCAGGGGGGCCGAAGGGTGCAGCGGCAGGGCGTTTCCCGGCTGGGACAGGGGCACCGGGGCCTCCGGCGGTTTCAGGTTGTCCGGGGCCACCGTCTTCGCCTGGGATGCCAGTTGCCGCATCATCATGTCGGCGATGCCGAACCTCCCGGTTCGGGACAGCGTCTCCGCCAGGTTCCGGTTGATGATGGAGTAGTAGACGTCGCGCTGGCCGCTGTTGTCGCTCCGCCAGGCGTCCACCGTCTTCTGCATGGTGTTGAGCAGGTATTCGAGCAGGTAGGACTCGAAGTGGCGGGCGGCTTCCTTTGTACGGGCATCGTCCGCCGCTTTGCCCTGGGTGCCGTTCATCTTCCCCTGGGCCTCGCGCAAGCGGCCTTCCAGCATCATCATCTTGAGATCGGGAAGCGAACCCGGACCTTTGATGTCGTTCATGGCGCCCTCCGCTCACTCACATCGTGGAGATTTCCGCCTTGATGGCCCCCGAAACCTGCATGGCCGTCAGGATGGCGATCACGTCACGCGGCGTCGCCCCGATGCCGTTCAGGGCCTTGACCAGGTCGTCCACCGTGGAACCCTCGCCCAGCATGAGGTCTTTCGCTTTCTGTTCCCCGGCCACCAGGGTGGTCTGGGGAACGACCTGGGTCGTCCCGCCCTGGCTCAGGGGAGCCGGTTGAGACACTTCGTAGGAGGTGGCGACGGCCACGGAAAGGTTGCCGTGCATGACGGCCACGGCGGAGATCTTGACCTCCCGGCCGAGGATGATGGTTCCGGTTTTCTCGTCGATGACGATACGGGCCACCTGGTCGGTCTCCACCGGGAGCGTTTCGATCCGGCTGATGAATTCCACCGGCCGGCTGCGGTACTCCTCCGGGATCCTCACGGTGACGGTGCGACTGTCCACCGCCTGGGCGACGTCCGCCTTGACGGTCGCGTTGATGATCCGGGCCATGGCGGCGGCCGAGGTGAAATCGCTCAGGTTCAAGGAATAGACAAGTTGCTCCGCCCCCTGCAGGGAGAAGGGGATCTCCCGTTCCACGATGGCCCCGCCGGGCACCCGGCCCACAGTGGGGTGGTTCGTCTCCACCGCGTTCCCGCCGCCGGCGCCTCCGCCGCCCCCCGCTTTGAAACCGCCCAGGACCAGGGGTCCCTGGGCCATGGCGTAGGTCTGCCCGTCCATCCCCTTGAGGGGCGTGAGCAGGAGCACCCCGCCCTGGATGGACTTGGCGTCGCCGATGGAGGAGACGGTGACGTCGATGGACTGCCCGGCCCGGGGAAAGGCGGGCAGGGTGGCCGTGACCATGACCGCCGCCACGTTCTGGATGCGCATGGTCTTGGGGTCCACGGACACCCCCAGTCGGTGCAGCATGCTGGTGATGGACTGGATGGTGAAAAGGGTCTGCCGCTTGTCGCCGGTGCCGTTCAGCCCCACGACGAGCCCGTAGCCGAGCAACTGGTTGTCCCGGGCGCCCCGGAGGTTGGCGATGTCCTTGATCCGGTTGACCGTGATCTTGGCCGCCCCCTGCGCGAACAGGCCGGCCAGCGCCAGAAGGAGGATAGTCGTGGCAAAGTGCTTTTTCATCGCGCCTCCTCAGAACGGCAGGAATTGGTGCAGGATCTTGAACAGCCAGCCGGGCTTGATGCTTCGAGCCACGTCTCCGCTGCCCTGGAGGAAGACCTTCATGTTCGCGATGTTGTTGCTGAGGACCTCGTTGGCGAAACTCACGTCCTGGGGGCGGATGACGCCGGTCACGATCAGGGTCTGCACCTCGTTGTTGATGGTCATCTCCCGGGAACTCTCGATCACCATGTTGCCGTTGGGCAGCACGTCGACGACCCGGGCGCTGAGCGTGGTGGAGATCACCGACTTCCGGTTGGTGGAGCCCTCGCCGTCGAACGTCTTTTCGCCGTTGGCGTTCACCATGTTCGGCAGGCTGGTCAGCTTCGTTTCCAGGCCGGCCATGTTGGAAATGGAATTGCTCATGTTGGAGGAATTCTTCGTCGAGGCGTCGGCGGAGGAAAGGGCGCTGGTGTTTTCCACCACGCGGATGGTGACGATGTCGTCCACCATGCGGGCCCGCGGGTCGGAGAACAGGTCCCGGGTAGGCGCCGCCTGGTTGAACAGAGAGCCGGGGCTCTGGACCACCTCCCGCTGCCGGGCATGGGCCTGCTTGACGTAGGCATCCAGGCTGCCGACAGTGGGGCGGACGTGTTTTTCCGGCCCGCACCCCGCTCCGGCGAGCAGCACCATGGCGAAAAGCGACAGCATACTGGTCGACCCCTGTTTGAACGCCTTCATCGCACGCCCTCCACTTGGACTTCACTCCGGCTCACGACCCGCCCCAGCACGATCCGGCCCGAACTTTCGTTGCGGACGCGGATGTATTCACCGACCTTGCCCGCCTGCATGGCTTTCCCCCCGGTCTTGACGGAAACCAGCGTGCCGTGGAAGGTCAGCGACACGGGGTCTCCCCGTCGAACGGCGTTCTCTTCCCGCAGCCCCTCCAGGAAAATCGGCTCCCCCGGCAGGATCAGGGCCTTCGCCGACAGGAAGGCCAGCTGGGAAGGCGAGCGGACGTAGTCCCAGGGGCTCCGCTCCAGCAGGCGCCGCTCGAAGGTGGATTCGGTCGGGGAGAGAACGGTCCCGAATTCCACCTTGGCGGTCGACACGGCCACTTCCGTCCAGACCCGGAAACGCAGGCCCAGGCGGGCTTCCTTGCGGTAATCGCCCGACCCCACGGTGCACAGGACGCTGGTGTAAGCCGAACCGGTTTCGCGGAACGCGAAACGCTGGTCGGGGGAAGGCGGACGCACACCGTGCGGGACGCTGATTTCCAGGGTCTCGATGTCTTCCGGTCTGACCTTCCACTGGGCGGCCAACCAGGCGCGCAGTTCGGCCTTCAGCTTGACCAGGTCCAGCCCGGCGTCGGGACGGCTGACATTCACGCGCGGGCTGCCGGAAACTTTCAGGGAAATGCCCGTTTCCGCCTCGATCTTCTTCACGATGGGGTCCACGAGCAGGGATCGGCTGGCGCTCGGCTGAGGGGAGTAGCCCAGGTCGTACGGGACCAGTTTGTCGCGCACGGCCGGGTCGGCGGCGGTGATATCGCCCAATTCGCCCAGACGGAGCCGTTCGCCTTCCGCCTGGCAGCTGGCATGGAAACGGATTTCCGCCTCCGCCGCTCCCGCCCACGCGAACAGCGCCCCCAGGATAACCGCCGCGATGGCCCGGTTTTTGACGCTCATGGCATCCCCCTTCCCCACTTCAAGGCCTACCGAACCACGCTGTTGATCTGGCGGAACATGTCGTCGCCGGTGGTGATGACCTTGGATGTCGATTCGTACGCCCGCTGGGTGATGATCATGTTGATCATCTCTTCCACGATGTCCACGTTCGACTGCTCGAGGTAGCCCTGCACCAGCGTTCCGATGCCTTCTTCCCCCGGGGCGGCCGTGATGGGGTCGCCCGAGGCGGTAGTCTGCATGAACAGGTTCTTCCCGATGCTCACCATGCCGGCCGGGTTGATGAAGGTGGCCATCTCGAAGGCGCCCACCTGCTGGGAGTTCGTCTGCCCCGCCTGGAGGACCGACACGGTCCCGTCGGAACCGATGCTGACGGCCGTGGCGTCGGAGGGGATGGTGATCTGCGGTTCGACGGGATCGCCGTCCACGGTCACCAGGTTCCCCTCGCGGTCGAGGTGGAAGGCCCCGCTCCGGGTGTAGGCGATTTCTCCCGACTGCATTCGCACCTGGAAGAAGCCGGCGCCCTGGATGACCACGTCCAGGGGGTTGTTGGTCATTGCGAAATTGCCCTGCGAGAAGATCACTTCCGTCGCCACCGGCCGGGTCCCCAACCCGATCTGCAGGCCCACCGGGTACTCCGTGTTCGAGGTGGACGACTGGCCCGGCGTCCGGACGTTCTGGTAGATCAGGTCCTGGAACTGGGCCCGGCGCCGCTTGTAGCCGGACGTATTGATGTTGGCGATGTTGTGGGAGATGACGTCCAGGTTCATCTCCTGTGCCTGCATTCCTGTAGCTGCACTATATAGCGCTCTCAGCATGGGGTCCTCCTCACGGCTTGGCGCGGCCGACCTGCTCGACGGCCCGCCGGTCGACCTCGTTCATCAGGTTGCTCATGGCTTTCTGCAGCATTTCGAAGCGTCTCAGGATGGAGATCATCTCCACCATGCTCGAAGCGGGGCTGACGTTCGAACCTTCCTGGAAGCCTTGACGGATTTCCCAGTTCGCTCCGTCCACGACCTTGGTTTTCCCGTCCATGGGGCGGAACAGGTTGTCCCCGACTTTCTCCACACCGGAATAGTCGGAGAAGTCCACGACCTTCAGCACGCCGACCGAAACCTTGCTGGATGTGATGTTTCCCATTCTGTCTACCTCCACCTGCCCTTGTTCCATCTGGATGTCCCCGCCGACGCCCTGAACGCGAAACCCGTTCTGGTTGACGAGGTAGCCCTGCTTGTCCAACTGGAAGGCCCCGTCGCGTGTATAAGCGAGGCCTGTCGGAGTTTTGACGCAGAAAAAGCCCTTGCCTTCGATGGCCAGGTCCAGCGAGTTTTCGGTGATCTCCAGGACGCCCTGATCGAAGTTGGTCTTGGCGCTCGATTCGATGTACGACGCGCTCTTCCCGGCCAGGGTGTTCTGAAGCAGCTTGAAAAAAGGAGTTTCCGCCTTGAAGCCAGCCGTGTTCATGTTGCTCAGGTTGTTGCTCAGCACCTCCAGGCTTTGCTGCTGTACCCGCAAGCCCTGGAAACACTCGTATAAGCTGACATCCATGTGGACCTCCTGGCCTTCGCGCTCGGAAAGTTATAAGCAAAGGATGTGCCATTTTCTGAGTGACAGGATCTTGACGCCGGCAGCGCAAATCTCGTCGCGGCAAGCATTCTCTTTCCCATGGGGGCCGAGTGTGGCATAATTCGGAGCGATCGCACGCCGGCACCCCGAATCCAGGAGGAAAACCATGAAGCTTGACGAGATCCAGAGCGCCATCCGCGAGTTCGGCCTGGATGGATGGCTGTTCTACGACTTCCAGAACCGCGACGGCATCGGCTACCGGATTCTCGGCCTGGACTACGGCAAGTTCACTTCCCGGCGCTGGTACTATTTCATCCCGGCCTACGGGGAACCCCGCAAGCTGGTGCACATGGTGGAAGCCTTCAAGCTGGACGCCCTGCCAGGGGAAAAAAATGTCTACCTGCCCTGGTCGGAACAGCACGAAAAGCTCCGGCAGCTCCTCGGCGACTCCCGGCGCATCGCCATGCAGTACTCCCCGGGCAACGCCATCCCCTACATCTCGCTGGTGGACGGCGGCACCATCGAGCTGATCCGGTCCTTCGGGGTGGAAATCGCCTCTTCCGCCGACCTGGTCCAGCTGTTCGAGGCCATCGTCACCCCCGAGGGGTACGAAACACACCTGGAGGCCGGGCGCAAGATCCACGCCATCATGGACGCCACCTTCCGCGAGGTGGCCCGCCGCATCAAGGCCGACGACGACTTCAATGAAAACGACGTCCAGCGCTACATCCTCGAGTGCTACGACCGGGACGGGCTCGTTTGCGACAATGAGTTCCCCATCGTGGCCGTCAACGCCCACAGCGCGGACCCCCACTTCGAGCCGCTCCCGGAGAAGGCGGCCCGCATCTGCCGGGGCGATTTCCTCCTGCTCGACATCTGGGCCCGGCTGAACAAGCCCGGGGCCATTTTCTACGACATCACCTGGACCGGATTCCTGGGCGCCGAGATCCCGGAAAAGCAACGGGAAATCTTTTCCATCGTCCGGGACGCGCGGGACGCGGCCGTGGAATTCGCCCGGGCACGCTTTGAGAAAGGTGAGGAGGTCAGGGGCTGGGAAGTGGACGACGAGTGCCGCCGGTGCATCGTCCAGACCGGGTACGGCCCGCGCTTCATCCACCGCACCGGCCACTCCATCGGCACCAAGGTGCACGGCAACGGCGTCCACATCGACAACCTCGAGACCAAGGACGAACGCCGCCTCGTTCCCGGCATCCTCTTCTCCATCGAACCGGGCATCTACCTCGCGGGTGAATTCGGCGTCCGTTCCGAACTGGACTGCTTCATCGGATACGACGGGAAGGTCAAGGTAACCGGGCCCGTCCAGAAAGAGCTTTTCAACGTGCTGGAATACTGATGCGACGTTTTCGATAGGCGAAGAGCATGTCGGCGCATACGGGAAAGTCACCGATTTCGGTCATCGTGCCGCTCCGGAACGCGGAGAACTGGGTGGTGCCGCTCGTTGAGGACATCCACAACGCCATCACCAGCAGGATTCCCAATTCCGAGATCGTGCTGGTGGACGACCAGAGCAAGGACAAGACCTGGACCATCCTGCGGGCCATGACCGAGGCCTACCAGGAAGTGCGCATCTACCGCCTGCGGGAGAGCGCCGGCGTGGGTCCCTGCACCATCCGCGGCTTCCTGGAGGCGAAGAGCCGGTACCTCTTCCACATCGAACCCCACTGCGCCTGGAAAGCCGACATTTTCTGGCCCATGGCGGCCAAACGTTCGGAAATGGGCAAGGGCGCCGTCTTCGCCATCCGCCCCGCTTCCTCCCGCCCCCTGCGTGAACGGGCCGTCTTCCGGCTGTTCCGGGACGATTTCCTGGAAAAATGGAAGTTGCCGGTGCCCGATGCCGCGCCCCCGGCCGTCTTTTTCTCCCGCGCGGACTTCGAGCGGATTCATGTGCTGCTGCCCGAAAACTCGTTCGCGCCCATTCTCAGCCTGTACTTGATGATGCTCTACAACAAGATCCCGGTCGAAACGCATCTGCTGCCGCCCGCCAAGCCTTCTCTCATCGGCAGGCGGGCGGTGCCGAACCTCTTCTCCGGGCTGCAGCCGCTCCGCGTGGGCTCGGAAGAGATTGAGCGCCTCCGCCGAAACCTGAACCGCATCGACGGGTTGTTGACCATATGAAGAAGCATCCAGCCAGTTCGGGGCTCAGCTGGCGGGCCGGGGTGCTCCTGGCCACCCTGTTCGTCCTGGCTTCCGCGGGCCAGGCTGCCGCCCCGGCCGCCCAGGTGGTTCATTCCGGCATCTCGGCGGACACGGCAATTTTCCTGGGCTCTCCCTTCCAGGTCATCCTGGAGGTGGACGCCCCGGGAACGCAATCCTGGCGCGCGGGGGCCATCCCCCGGCGATTCGGCCATTTCACCTTGCGCCAGTTCGAAGCCCTACCGGAAGAAGGCCCTGTCGCCGGCCGCTGGCTGCTGCGGTTTCATTGGCAGGTTTTCCGCCTGGGGGAACATCCGGTCCCGCAGGTTCCCGTGGCGGGCATCCTCGAGGACGGCACGGCCGTGCCCCTGCCCCTGCCGGCCCTGAAGGTCCAGGTCAAGGAGCGCCTGCCCGCCGACGGCCCCCTTCCGGTGAAACCTTCGCGGGGCGGATTCGCCCTGCCCCGTTTCATTCCCTGGTGGTGGATCGGCACCGCGGCCGCGGCGCTGGCCCTGGCCGCCTTCCTGCTGGCCAGGAAAATGGGGAAGCCGCAACCGGAGAGCGAAGAGAAGCCTTTCGAGCCCACACTGGAGTATTTTTTCGAGCGGATCAACGCCATCGTGCAGGGGACGCTGGTCAAGAACCAGCGCTTGCGGGCGAAGGCCCTGATGGATGTATTCCGGAGATACCTGGAGTGGCGCTTCAAGACAGACCTGTCGGCCAGCACGGGGGAGGAGGTCCTGCACTCAGTGGAATTGTCCCTACGGGACCTGGAAGGCTGGGACCCGGCCGAACTGGGCCAGTTGCTCTCCTCCGCCGAACTGGTCTGCTTTGGCCCTGAACCGGGTCACATCAAGGATCTGGTGAGCGGGGTCCGCAGCATGATCGACAGATTGGGGGCGCCAGCGTCTCCGGAGGAGGGGACGGTTGATTCGCTTCCTGTCGCCTCTTGATGCCCTGTGGGGCCTCGGCATTCTCGCCGCCCTAACATTGGCCCGGAAACTGGCTTTCCAGAAAGGCGGCGAGGCCCTCTATTTCCCGGCCGCCCAGGAGTTACGGGCCCTGTCCGGCCAAGGCAGGCGTATCCCCCAGGTGGCCAGGGCACTGCGCTGGCTGGCGCTGGCCGTCCTCCTGGCCGGCTTGTGCCGGCCGGTGGTCCGGGAAAGGGAGTTGATTTCGGGTTCCCGGGGCATCGACATCGTGCTGGCGCTCGACATCTCCACCTCCATGTCCGCCAGGGACTTCCCCCCCCAGAGAATCGAAGCGGCCAAAAGCGTCCTGCGCGAATTCATCAAGAAACGCACCCACGACCGGATGGCCCTGGTTGCCTTCGCCGGGGAAGCCTTCGTCCAGTGCCCCCTCACCACGGACCGGCAGAGCCTTTCCGCCATCCTGGAGGGGGTGACCCTAACCCCCTTCGACCAAGACGGCACCGCCATCGGCATGGCCCTGGCCTGCTCGGTCAACCGTCTCCGGGAAGCCCCGGCCAGCGGGCGCGTCATCATCCTGCTGACCGACGGGGTGAACAACCGGGGCGAGATTTCGCCTCTTCAGGCCGCCGATTACTGCCGGGTCTTCCAGACGAAGATATACGCCATCACCATCGGTTCGAAGACGGAAACCGAAGTCCTGGCCCGCAATCCGGACGGCACGCCGGTCTGGGTCAAAGCCAAGGTCGAATACGACGAAAGCGTCATGAAGAGCCTGGCCCGGATCACCGGCGGACGGGCCTTCAGCGCGGCCGACGAGAATGCGCTGAAGACCGTCTACGCCGACATTGACCGCCTGGAAAAAAGCGTGCGGGAAACAAGAGAGGTCTGGGTGGACAGGGACCTGCTGCCCTTCTTCATCGCTACGGGGTTGATGCTGCTTCTCGTTTCGTTCCTTCCGGCGATCTTCCAGCCCTACGCCGTCTGAACGCGAAGGCCCGGCTCAGTCAACCCGCCTGGCGATTACGATATGGCCGCGTACTCGGACGACCTGGACACAGTCCCCCAGCGAGATTCCCTCGGCGGTTTCGCCCTTCGTCACCCAGTCCTCTCCGTCGCAATGAAGCAGGAAAAGGCCGTTCCGGCGGTTGACGACGTCCCGGATTTTTCCCTGCCGGCCCACGATGTCCAGGGCCTTGGGATTGTCCGCCGGTCGACGGAGCGCCCGGAAAAGCGGTTTCAGCAGTTTACCCGCCAGGTACCAGACGGCGACGGCGCAAGCGAACTGCCAGACGACCATAAGCTGGGCATACGCGGCTGCCGCACCGGCGCCGAAAGCGAAGGCAAAGGAAAGGAAGGGCCGGAACCGGGTCAGCAAAAAGCCGAGCAGGGCGACAGCGCTGGCGATGAGCCACACGGTATGCATCATTCGGATCTCCGCAACAGAACGGGGATGAGCATCTCGCAGCCGATCATGAAGTCAGGAAATGAATTCAACGTTCCTCGGAAGCCGGACATCGAAGAACGAGTCCTTGATGTCGATGTTCAGCTTGATGTTGAGGAACTTGATGATTGTATAGTCGCCGCCGGGCTCGTCGATCCGCTGTTGCAGAGGAGTCCCGTCCTCGGCCGAAAGCCAGAGGTACAGCATCTCGAAATACCCTTTCAGGCGGGCGCTCTTGGGGTTCAGCTGGATGAGGTCGCAGGGGCGCCCATCGACCGCCTCGCTCCGAATGAAGCGTATGTCGAAGTTTTTCTTCATTTCCGCCGAAGACATGGCCACACCGAAATTGGCGAAGCCGGTTTCCTTTTCCGTCAACTGGCGTCGGACCGCCTGGTTCTTCTTGGGGTAGTACAGAACCATGTTGCTGCCCTTGACGGTAAGGATGGTGTGTCCGGGATTGCCGATCACCTTTTTCAGCATGATCCCCGCCGGGCCTTTCTTCATGAATAGCTCGCCGATTTCCGGATCGTCGAATTCCGACAGGATCTTGATGTATTTCCTCTGCTGGATGTCCGACCGGAAGGTTTTCATCTTCTGGTTGAACCGGTCCAGCCGGCTCAGGATGGCATCGACAGTAGCCGCCCCGCCCCATCCAATGCCGAACAGGAGGACGAGACATGCGCCCAGAATGATTCTCTTCATAAGTACCTTCATTTGTTCACTGTAGCGGCAGGAGCGACCGGGGCAGCCTTGGGCGCGGGGCTTTTCTCGACGAGACAGGACTTGGGCACGAGAAAAACGAAAAGCAGGATGAGCGCGACCATGATGTCGTAGGCGATGGTGCCCCTTTCGTATTTCCAGATGATCAGCCCGGTTAGAAATTTCCTGGTTTTTCTCATTTTATCCACCTCGCCCCGCGACGGGGATATCAGGATTCCCGCACGATTCGTCCATCCAGCATTTCCAGCACGCGGTGGGCCTGAGCCGAGACCTCGTTGCTGTGCGTAATCATGAGGATGGTCTGATGGTATTTTTCGTTCAAGCTTTTCAGCATCGTCAAGACGTTCTTCGAATTTTTCGAATCCAGGTTCCCCGTGGGCTCGTCCGCCAGAATGATGGCCGGTCGGTTGACCACGGCCCTGGCGATGGCCACGCGCTGCTGCTCGCCGCCGGAGAGCTCCAGGGGTTTGTGGAGCATCTTGTCCTTCAGCCCCAGGATGTCCAGGATTTCTTCCACCGTCTCCGTGTCATGGGAATTCCCGTTGTCCCCGTGAATGCTCCGGGCCAGCTCGATGTTGGACCGGGCGCACAGGGTGGGAAACAGGTTGAAGCGTTGAAAGATGAAACCGATTTTTTCCTTCCGGATGCGGGTGCGCTCGCTGTCCTTGATCGTGGAGAGGTTGATCCCGCCGATGAGGACATCGCCCCCGCTGGCGTGCAGCAAGCCCCCCAGAATGTGCAGGAGCGTCGACTTTCCGCAACCGGACGGCCCCATCACCGCCACGAATTCGCCGTCGGCTACCTGGAGGTTGACGCCGTGCAGGACGGGAACTTCCACTTTGCCCATCCGAAAAGTTTTCGTAACATTTTTTGTCTCTACGCTATAGTTCATCTGTAATAACCGGGGCGCCAAGCGCCGGAAGAAGTATACTCCGTTGAGCGAACGGCATCAAGCGTTCCGGCTCTCATTCGTACATGAGAGCTTCGACGGGGTCGAGCCGGGCCGCCCGGCAGGCCGGGTACAGGGAACCCACGGCGCCGGAGATCAGGGCGATCAATGAAGCGAAGAACATCCATTCGAAGTTCATTTCGATGGACAAGGTCGGGTAGATTTTCCACAGCAGGAGGGTGATCAGCACGGACAGGACCATGCCGACCACGATGCCGATGACGGTGAGGGCCAGCGACTCCCGCATGATCAAGTTGACGATGTAGGAGTTGGAAGCCCCCAGCGACTTGAGGATGCCGATCTCGCGCGTCCGCTCGGTGATAGTAGTGTACATGGTCAGCAGGATGACCAGGAAACTGATCAGGCACGCCACGAAGATGACCACCAGGGTAAACTCCCGAAGACCTGGCAGACTGGAAGCCATCACCTTCTCGATGTCCGAAGCCTTGGTGATGTTGTACCCCTTGAACAGCTCGTTCGTGGTCAGATAGGTGTACGCCTTTTCGATGTCGGCGTTGCTGTTGCATTTCAGGTAGAAAATCGACACTTTTCCGATGGAGTCGTTCAACTCCTGGAGGGTCTGGAGGGGCACGAGGAGTCGGGCCGCGATGCCGGCCTTGAAGATACCGACGATGGTGAAGGGGTGGTTCAGCACCTCGACCGAGGAACCGAGCTTCTTTTCGGGGTGGGATTGCATCCACATGTCGTCGACGATGCACTCGAAGGGTTGGCCGAACAACCTCCCCTTGAGAATCTGCAACCCGTTGTCGCTGACCTGGTTGAAGGAATCCGGCTCGATGCCGTAGATCAGGGAGAAAGTGGCCTTGCTGAACTGGTGCAGGCAGGGCGAAACCGCCTTGACGCCGGGGACGGCGGCCAGCTTTTCCGCCACCCGCGTGGGCATCGTCGCATTGTTCAGGGCCATGAAGAGGGACGAACCGGCGGGTTGGAACAGGAGATCCGCCTTGATGCTCTTGGTCCGGTAGGCGGTATCGTTCAGGATGCCGCGGCTGAGGCCGACGAACAGGATCACCATCACGACACCCAGGCAGACGGCCAAGACGCTGACCAGCGTCCGGGTCGGGCGTTTCTTGATATTGGAGATTATCAGCTCCGTCATCATCAGTGGTTTTCTCCGATCGGTTTGATAGTGGCGTCTTCCGGCACGGATAGGCTGAGCATTTCCGCAGTCAGCGGCGTATCCAGCTGAAGCTTCTTGATTTTGATCTGCACTTCGTAGCCTTCCTGCGGACGCCTCATCCGGATGTCGTCCGGCACGCCGAGGATCTCGGTGTTTCCGTAGCGGATGTCGCAGATAGCCTGGCCAGACTCGTCATAGACGATCTTCCGGCGGATCTTCAGCGAATACCGCTCCAGGTAGAAGACCTGCAGGATGTGGCCCGGGGCGCCCGGCTGGGTGGAAGGCTGGATCTCATAGATGACGTAGTAGCGCTCTTCCGGAACGGAATCCTGCACCACCGCCAGGATGGAATCCTTGGAAATCCGAGAATGGAAAAAAGTCTGGGTGAGGTGGGCCGGACGAAGCTTGGAGAGGTTGTAGCTCGGCGCCTTTGTCTCCGCCTCGGGAACGTCTTTCTCGGTCACGGCCACGGAGAGGTTGGTGAGGTCCTGGTCGATGGCCCCCTTGTACAGCGTCTTTTTCCGGGGATACCAAATGGAGAAGAGACCCCCGTTCGACACGATGTCCACCAGCGTGGTCTTGATCACGGGCATGTAGATCTGCAGGCGAAGCTCGCCGGTGCGGCTCATGATCAGCACGCCGGTGGCCGAAGGGAATTTCTCCTTGCGCAGAAGCTTGTCCGATTCCGCGGAAAAGGTCAGCGTGGCGTTCTTGATGATGTAGGTGGAATGCTCCCGGGTCAACCGGTTCAACCAGGCTTCGATTTCCGGATAGGTCAGGACCTTGGCCGAAAGGTAGGCGTTGCCCCGCTGGATGATTTCCTTGCGGACGGTGCAGGCGGGCGCGCAAAGCAGCAACAGTATGACCGCAGGAACAGACCAATTCCGCAGCGTCCGTAAAACCATTTGTTGCACCAACTCTTTCTCCTGGAACGAAGCGCCGCCGCCTGGCAGCCATAACAAAATATGGTATTTTAGCAGGAAAGATCCCCGCTGTCAAAAATATATGTTGCCATTTTTGTAATTTTCGGATTGATTGTTTTTCCCGAAACAGGTAGAATAAGCGAGGGCAAAGACTGGTGAACCGATCCATCGGGCTCGAGGGATCAAATGGCAATGGACGTCGCATCCTCGTACAGCATGCTTCGCTACGGCGTGGAACCCGCCGGAGGAATCATGCTGCCCGCCCGGGATATTTACGGAAAGCTGGTCCGGGCGTCGGGCACCTCGGAAAAAACGACCGAAGCGGCCCCCACCCCCCAGGCGGCGACCGGCGATGCAGAACTCAGCGCGGAAGACCAGCGGACAATCGCCGCGCTCAAGAAGGCGGATCAACAGATCCGGCAGCACGAGATGGCGCACCTGATGGCAGCCGCCGGCAATGCCCGGGGCGGAGCGCAATTCCAGTACGAAAGGGGGCCGGACGGCGTCATGTACGCCGTGGCCGGCGAGGTGAACATCGACGCCTCTCCGGTATCGGGAGATCCGGAAGCCACGGTTTCGAAAATGCGCACGGTGATTCGGGCAGCCCTGGCGCCGGCCGACCCGTCCTCTCAGGACCGGGCCGTGGCCGCCCGCGCCATGATGCAGATGATGCAGGCCCAGGTAGAAGCCTCCATGGAGAAAAAGAGCGAGGGAACGCCTTCCCCGGCCGACTCCTCCGGCTTGCGGGAAAAAGCGTTCAACGAAGCGTACGGCTCGTCCGGCTACCAGGATCCCATCTTATCCATTTCCGCCTGAACCTAATCGGCAAAGTTGATGGGAGGGTCGGAGGCGCTGGCCCGCCCGTTCAGGCTGCCATGGATGACGCAGCCGTCTTCCGAAGAGATGTAGAAATGCGTGTAACCGGTACCGCCATTGGGTATGACGGGATCGGCCCACCCTTCCCACTGGTACTTGCCGGCTTCGCCCATATCGGTTCCGCCCCGGATTTCAAAGGAATAGCCGCAGATTTTGGGGTCGGTCCCCCCCGACTCGGGCGCCGAAACGCAGCCGGAACGGATGAGAGCCTCATCACTGGAAGCGTAGGTCTGGTTCTTGATCTTGTAGTTTTCCTGCCCGGACACCCAGGTCTTGACATAGGCCAGGGCCCAAACCTCGTTGGCCTTGACCCGCATTTCCCGGAAGTGGGGAATGGCGATGGTGGTCAGGATGCCCAGAATGATCACCACGATCATGAGTTCCACCAAAGAAAAACCTTTATTGTTCATAACCACCTCCGACCATGGCAGAGAGCAAGGCCCATGCCAATCATCCTATCCGCATTCCATTATTTTACCGATGGTTACCTTTGGCCTGCCGCGTCCTGACAATTTGCGGAAGTGCGGATGGACAAATTTTGTCATCCCGGCGCCCGCGGCGGCCTGCCCGGGCCCCCACTTCCGATTAAATCGTTAGACATCCAACATAACGATGGTTTTCCCCCGTCCCCCTTCCCGGTCGGGCGGATGCTGGAACGATTTCACGAAATGCGTTTCCCGAAGGCACTGGTGCACGGCGGCGCGCAGAATGCCCTTCCCCACGCCGTGGATGACGGCCACGACCCGCTGCTCGTCTCGCATGGCCGCGTCGAGGAACCGCTCCACTTCCGGCAGCGCTTCGTCCACCGTCTTCCCGATGATCTTGATCTCTCGCGTGGGGATGCCCAGACGGGTGCTCTCAGGCTCCTCGCCACCGCGCCCCGGCCCGCTCGCGACACCGCCGCGCCTCCGGTCCAGCGCAGCCCGGGAAGAAACAGGAGGCGCAGTCGGCCGAGACCCCGGCCCAGGCCCCGCGGGTTCGAAATAGTCGGAATCGTGATACAGCCAAGCGGGAGGGACCTGGATCTTTTTCCCGCCCGAAACGACGCACACCGAATCGGTTCCCGGCTCCGCAACGACGCCCCGCCCCCGCAGCGGGCCGATGAAAACGGGCAGCCCTTCCCGCAGTTCTTCCGGCAAAACGGGGTCCAGGCGCTTTTCGGCCCCCGGCTGGGAATCCCCCAGCAGCACCTCCACTTTCTCCGCCAGACGCTTCTCCAGCCTTTCGATCCTGGGGGTCACGTTCCGCGAGCTGCCCGTGCGCTCGGCGAGGCTGCGGCACTCCCGGGCCAGGGTCTCCCGGTCGGCGTCGAAGGAAGCGCACAGTCGACGGTACTCCTCCCGGATCCGCTGGACTTCCCGCTGGATTCTCTCTTCGATGGAGCGTTCCAGCTCGACTCGCTTTTCCTCGGTCTCCGCCCGCAGCCTGGCCACCCCGGCCAACTCCTCCTCTCTCCGGCGGACCAGTTCGTTGAGGCGGTTGCACGCCTCTTCGGCCAGCAGGCCGGCTCCGGTCATCCGCGACTCCGCCGCGTCGACGACCGTCTCCGGCAGACCCAGCCGGCGGGCGATGAACAGGCCGTAGCTGCCCCCCAGCGCCCCCGTGTGCAGGCGGTACGTCGGCTCCAGGGTGGCGGGGTCGAACTCCACGGCCGCCGAACCCGTGCCCGGCGTCGAGACCGCGTACTCCTTGAGCGTGCGCGAGTGGGTGGTGACGATGAACGGCGCCTGCATGGCCGTCAGGCGGTCGAGGATCGCCTGGGCCAGGGCGCCCCCCTCGGCCGGGTCGGTCCCCGAGCAGAGTTCGTCCACCAGGATCAGCGAAGGCGCCAGGTAGTTTTCCAGGATTTCCTTCAGCATCAGGGTGTGCGCCGAGAAGGTGCTCAGGTCCGAGGTCAAGGACTGCCGGTCTCCGATGACGGCCCAGATGTCCTTGAACGGAGCGCATTCGGCCCGCACGGCGGGCGCCGGAATACCCGACAGGATCATCAGGGCCAGGAGCCCGGCGCACTTGAGCGCGGCCGTCTTGCCCCCCGTGTTGGGTCCGCTGACGATGAGGCGCGGCTCGGCCGGGGTCAGGCAAAGGGAAATCGGGACGACCTTCCGGCCCTGCGCCTTGAGCGTCTTTTCCAGCAAGGGGTGCCTCGCCTCCTGCAGGACCAGAACCCGGTTCTCGTCCACCAGGGGGGTGGTGCAGCGGTAGTCCAGGGCGAAGCGCCCTCGCGCCGAAAGGCTGTCCACCAGGGCCAGCAGCGCAAGAGCCTGTTCGAGGGCCTCCCGATGCTGGTGCAGGAACGCGCTGACCTGGGCCAGCACGCGCCGGACCGCTTCGGTCTCCCGGTCCCGGAGGCCGATGTACGTGTTGTTCAGTCCCACCATGTCCAGGGGTTCCATGAACACGGTCAACCCCGAGGACGACGACCCGTGCACCACGCCGCCCAGCGAGCCCTGGAACTCGGAGCGGACGGGAATGACGAAACGGTCGTTGCGGGAGGTCACGAAGCGGTCCTGGAGGTAGCCCCGCCGGTCGGCGCTCTCCATCACCTTCAGATACTGGTTGTGGATCTTCTCCCCGACGGCCCGCAGTTCCCGACGCACCCCGGCCAGCTCGGGCGAGGCGTGGTCCGGCACGCTGCCGTCCGGCTCCAGCCTTTCACCGATGTAGGAAACCAAAGGCTCCAGGAGCGGGAAGCGGCTGCCGAGCGCCGTGGTCTCGGGGAAACGGTCCGCATCCTCCCCGCAGAGGGAGCGGCGCATGGCCGCCCCGCACTCCGCCAGGGCCCGGATGGCCATGATTTCTTCCGGCTCGAGTTCCAGGTTCGCCACGTGCAGCCGGGCCACCACCGGGCCCACCCCGTCCGCCGAGGCGCAGGAGAAGCTCTCCCCGCCGGCCCAGCGCCGCTGGAACTCACCGGTCAGGGCGTGCACCCGGGTGATGACGGCGGGATCCGACAAGGGGACCAGCGACCGGATGATCTCCCGCCCCGGGGCGAAGGAGCAGTACCCGGCGACCAGTTCGAGCAGAGACGGAAACTCCAGGTTTTCCCTGCAGTTGTCGCGAACGCGGGCGGAACGGCTTTCCAGCATGGCTGACTTCCCGATGCGGGGCCGCACGTCGGCGTCCGGCCCCTGAAAATGCGAAACACACGGCAGGGCCGCCGCCCCGCCGTGTGTTTCCAGTGAAAAAGGCGACTACTCCTGAGCTTTCTCGGCCCGCTGCTGACGGTATTCCGCCTTGGAGACGGAGAACTGCTTCTCGATCTTGTCGCGGAAAACGAGGCCGGAATTGTAGGCGCAGAACGGGTAGAGGTGGCCGTCCGGCGTGGAGTAGTGGATGACGCAGCGCTTCACGCGCTCCACGTCGTAGTTGTACGAGTCCATGAAGTGCATGCCGGCCACCATGAGGGTCTTGTAGGTGTAGGTGCCGTCGTTCTCCCCGCGGCCGGCCTTCTTGTCGAGCAACCCTTCGATGGTCTGCCCGAACTTCTTCAAGGTCAGCCCTTCGGGCGCCTGGCTCTGGTCGAAGTGCTTGTTGGCGCTGGTGAACAGGCTGACCTTGCTGAGATTGTTGAAGAAGGACTTGAACATGGTCTTGTTCTGGAGCTTTTCCGCCTGCTTCTGGATATCGTCGAAGAGGCCCTTGATGTTGACGAACCGGGTGACCGGCGTCGGCTTCTTGTTCTGGTCCACGAAGAAATAGGTGCCCAGGCCGCACAGGGGGTGGCAGGAGATGGTGACGTTGTCCTCGCCCTTCATGGCCTTGATCAGCTCGGAGATGGGCGTGGTGCAGGACAGCGGGAACCAGTCCTCCTTGGTCGAGTAGCCCAGTTCGTTGACCCGGTTGGCCAGGTCGGACAGGGTGAAGCGCATCTTCTCGCGCTCGGCCTCGTTGATACGGCCGGTGATGGCCACGGGCTGGAAGCTGATGCCGGAAGAAACGTCGATGTTGTCCAGGGCGAACTGGACGATCTTGGGCACCTGGTCGTCGTTGACGCCGCCGACGATGGTCGGGACGTAGACGATCTTGAGGCCGGCCTTGCGGATGTTCTCGATGGCCTTCATCTTGATGTCCAGGAGGCCCTTGCGGCCGCGGATCTTCTCGTACAGGGCCGGGTCGAGGCCGTCGAACTGGAGGTAGAGGGTGTGCAGGCCGGCTTCCTTGGTCCTTTCGGCGAAGGAAGGGTCTTCGGCGAACTTGATGCCGTTGGTGGCGCACTGCACGTGCGAGAAGCCCATCTCGTTGGCCTTCTTCAGGATCCGGAACCAGTCCGGGTGCAGCGTGGGTTCGCCGCCGGCGAACTGGACCACGCGGCCGGCCACGGGGCGAGAATCGCGCAACGTCTGCAGCATCTGCACCACCTGCTCGAAGGAGGGCTCGTAGATGTAGTCCTGGACGCTCGAGTTGGCGAAGCAGACCGGGCAGGCCAGGTTGCAGCGGTTGGTCAGGTCGACGTTGGCCAGCACCGTGTGGCTGACGTGCAGGTTGCACATGCCGCAGTCGTCCGGGCAGGACTTGGCGTCCGGAATGGCGGGGTTGGAAACGCCCTGGCCCACGTCGCGGTTCCAGGCCATCATGCGGTGGTACATCTCGGCATCGGAGAAAATGACGTCCCGGACGAATCCGTGCTCGGGACAGGTTTTTTCCATGTAGATCTTGCCGTCCTTCTCCAGCACTTCCGCTTCCAGTTTCATCGAACACTCGGGGCAGAGGGAGATGGTGCGATAGGGGACATCACCGGGCAACGGGTTGATGGGCGCGCCGGTCAGGGTTTTTCTTGCGGACGGGGTTTTCTTTGCCATTAAACTTCTCCTCGCGAGTTTACAAACCCGCCATTATACTCTCGATTACGTTAGCGTCAACCGGGAAACTGCGGTCCGCCTACGGCTGCACGTTCAGGTTGAGGGCCAGCAGCTTGGGTTCCGTCATCTCGTCCAGGGCCCAGCGGATGCCCTCCCGCCCCGTACCGGAGTCCTTGACGCCGCCGTAGGGCATCTGGTCCACGCGCCAGGTCGGCACCTCGTTGGCCATGACCCCGCCCGCTTCGAGGGCCTCGAAGGCCTGGAAGATGCGGGAAACGTCCCGGGTGAAGACGCCCGCCTGCAGGCCGAAGGCGCTGTCGTTGACCATCCGGACGGCCTCGGAAAAGTCCCGGTAGGGGCGCACGGTCACCACCGGCGCGAACACCTCGCAGCGGTTGACCTTGAGTTCCGGGGCGGCGTCGGCGATGACCGTCGGCGCCACCACGCTCCCCGCCACGCTTCCGCCGGCCAGGAACCGCGCGCCGGCCGCCTCGGCCTCGGCAAACCACTCGCGCACCCGTTCGGCATCGCCGCGGCTGATCATCGAGCAGAGGTCGGCCGCCTCGTCCAGGGGGTGGCCGGTCTTCAGGGCCTTGACGCGGGGCAGGAACAGCACCAGGAACTTCTCGTACACCGACTCGTGGACGAAGATGCGCTGGACGCTGATGCAGCTCTGGCCGGCGTAGAAGAAGCCCCCCGCCGTGCAGCGCTCGGCCGCGTAGGACAGGTCGGCGTCCTCGTGGATGATCACGCCGGCGTTGCCGCCCAGTTCCAGGGCGACCTTCTTCCGGCCCGCCCGCCGCTTCATGTCCCACCCGACCTCGGCCGATCCGGTAAAGGTCAGCAGGTCGAAGCGGGGGTCCTCCACGAGGGCGGCGGCTTCCGCCACCGGCAAGGGCAGCATGGACAGCGCCTCGGCCGGCCAGCCGGCTTCGAGGACGAACCCGGCCAGCTTCAGAGCCATGAGGGGCGTCTGGGAAGCCGGCTTGCACACCGCGGGGCAACCGGCGGCGATGGCCGGCGCCAGCTTGTGGGCCACCTGGTTGAGGGGGAAGTTGAAGGGGGTGATGGCGGAGACCACGCCCACGGGGAACCGCTTCAGGAGGCCGAAGCGGTTTTCACCGGCCGGGTTGGCGTCCAGGCGGACGACCTCGTCTTGAAGGCGGGTGGCCTCCTCCGCTGCCACCGAGAAGATGAAGGCGCTCCGCCCGATTTCGATACGGGCCTGCTTGACGGGTTTGGCGGCCTCCATGGCCATCATGCGCGCCAGCGGCTCCGCCTCCCCGCGGATGGCCTCGGCCACCCGGCTGAGGATTTCCGCACGCTTCACGGGTGACAGTCGCCGCACGGCGTCCTTCCCGCGCACGGCGGCCTGGATGGCCTTTTCCACATGCTCGGCCGAGGCCCGGTGGACCGTGGCGACCTCGCTCCCGTCCCACGGGCAGCACAGCGGGACCGGCGTCCCCCGGGTCCACTCGCCCGCCAGCAGGAAAGGAAACTCGCCGAAATGCGTCAGTTGGTTGCTCATGAGGGCTCCTCCTTGTGTTGGTCAGCGTGTGCCGAAGAGCCGGTCGCCGGCGTCCCCGAGTCCGGGCAGGATGTAGCCGCGCTCGTTCAGACATTCGTCCAGGGCGGCGACGTAGATGTCCACATCGGGGTGGTTCCTCTCCATGGCGGCCACGCCTTCCGGCGCCGCCACCAGGCAGAGGGTCTTGATGCGGGGGCAGCCGGCGCCTTGCAGCACCTGGATGGCGGCCGACAGCGAGTTGCCGGTGGCCAGCATGGGGTCCACGATGAGGGCGGTGCGCATGTGGATGTCGTCGCAGAGCTTCTTGAAATAGGCCACCGGCTCGAGGGTTTCCTCGTTGCGGTACATGCCCAGGAAATTGACCCGGGCCGAGGGAATCAGGTCGAGCACGCCGTCCAGCATGCCCACCCCGGCCCGGAGGATGGGCACCACCGCCACCTTCTTCCCGGACAGTTTCTTCGCCTGGATCGGCCCGGCCCATCCCTGGATCGTGATGTCCTCCACCTCCATGTCCCGCGTGGCCTCGTATGTCAGGAGGTTGGTGATCTCCCGGCACAGGTTGCGGAATTTCGAGATCGTGCAGTCCACGTCTCGCAGGATGCCCAGCTTGTGGGCGATCAACGGATGATCCACTACATGAAACGCCATGTTTTCCTCCCCGGAAAAGAAACGGCCCGCAACGGGCCGTGCCAGAATTCGCTCAAATGTCCAGGTTCCGGACAAGCAGCGCGTTGTCCACGATGAACTGGCGCCGCGGCTCCACGTTGTCGCCCATGAGGATGGTGAAGATCTCGTCGGTCTCGAACACGTCCTCGATGTTGACCCGCAGCAGCGTCCGGGTCTCGGGGTTCATGGTGGTCTCCCAGAGCTGTTCGGGGTTCATTTCTCCCAGGCCCTTGTAACGCTGGATGTTGACGTCGGCCTTGCCTAGGTTGAGCACCTTGTGGAACAGGGCCTGCTTGTCCTCGACCGCCTCCACCCGCTCCTTCACGGTGACCCGGAACGGGGCGGCGTCGTAGGGCAGGATCTGGTGGTGGAGCTTGTAGACCTTGTGGAACTCCGCCGTGGTGAGGAGCTCCCAGGAAAGGTCCACGCCGACGGGCTTCCCGTTGGTCACCCGCATGCTCGGGATGCCGTGCTCCTCGTCGTGCAGCACCTCGATATGGTACCCCTTCGCCACGAGGCTGTCGGCCAGGTCGCGCACGAAGGACTCGTCGCGGAACAGCTCCTGGATGCGGCGGTTCGAAAAGCCCGGCTCCAGGGACTTGGCCGTGAGGAACTCCAGCACGAAGGACGCGATGTGCGCGTCCTGGGAACGCTTCTGGAAGCGGTCCTGGATGCGGATGTACTCGTCGACGTTCATGAGGAACTGCAGCAGGCCGGCGCCGGTCAGGATTTCCCCGCGCCCGTTCTCCACCTTCACCATCTCCACGGAGCGGTTGAGCAGGTAGTTCGACAGCTGCGGCTCGTCCAGCAGGTACTTCTCGGTTTTCCCGACCTTGGCCTTGAACAGCGGGGGCTGGGCGATGTAGACGTAGCCGCCCCGCACGAGTTCGGTCATCTGGCGGTAGAAGAGGGTCAGCAGGAGGGTCCGGATGTGCGAGCCGTCGACGTCGGCGTCGGTCATGATGATGATGCGGTGGTAGCGAAGCTTGGCCGTGTCGAAGTCGTCCTTGCCCTCGCCCGTCTTGCCGATGCCCGTGCCCAGGGCCGAGATCAGGGTGATGACCTCGGCGTTCTGCAGCATCTTCTCGTACCGGGCCTTCTCGACGTTGAGGATCTTGCCCCGGATCGGCAGGTTGGCCTGGAAGCGGCGGTCGCGCCCCTGTTTGGCCGACCCGCCGGCCGAATCGCCCTCGACGATGAAGATCTCGGCGCCCGCCGGATCCTTCTCCTGGCAGTCGGCCAGCTTGCCCGGCAGCGACATGCTGTCCAGCGCCGTCTTGCGGCGGGTCAGGTCCCGGGCCTTGCGCGCGGCGTCGCGGGCCACGGAGGCCTCCACGGCCTTCCGGACGATCTCCTTGGCCACCTTGGGGTTTTCCTCGAAGTGGGCCATGAGCTTCTCGTTCATCACCGACTCCACCAGCCCCTTGACGTCGCTGTTGCCCAGCTTCATCTTGGTCTGGCCCTCGAACTGCGGGTTGGGCAGTTTCACGCTGATGACGGCGACCAGGCCTTCCCGGACGTCGTCGCCGCTCAGGTTCCGCTTCAGGGTCTTCAGGGCGTTCTCCTTCTCGGCGTAGGAGTTGATGGTGCGCGTCAGGGCCGCCCGGAAACCGGTGAGGTGGGTGCCGCCCTCCTGGGTGTTGATGTTGTTGGCGAAGGTCAGCACGGTCTCGGCATAGGTGTCGTTGTACTGGATGCCGACCTCCACCTCGGTGAGGTCCGACTTGACGCTGAAGTAGATCGGCTTCTCGTGGAGCGTCTGCTTGTTCTTGTTCAGGTACTCCAAAAAGGAGTTGAGCCCGCCCTCGTAGTGGAAGGTGTGGGACTTGCCCTCCTCCCGCTCGTCGGTGATGACGATCCGCAGGCCCCGGTTGAGGAAGGCCAGCTCGCGCATGCGCTGGGAGAGCGTCTCGAAGTTGAAGTCCAGGCTCTCGAAGATCTGCTCGTCGGGGCGGAACTTGATCTTGGTGCCGGTGCGCGACGTGACGCCCACCTCGCAGAACTCCGCCTTGGGCGTGCCCCGCTCGTAGTACTGCTGGTACACTTTTCCAGTGCGGCGGATCTCCAGCTCCAGCCACTCGGACAGGGCGTTGACCACCGAGGCGCCGACCCCGTGCAGGCCGCCGCTGACCTTGTAGGCGCCGTTGCCGAACTTCCCCCCCGCGTGCAGGACGGTCATGACGATCTCGGCCGCCGACTTGCCCTTTTCGTGCATGTCCACGGGGATGCCGCGCCCGTTGTCCTCCACCGTGACGGAGTTGTCGAGGTGGATGGTGATGCGGATCTCGCTGCCGTGGCCGGCCATGGCCTCGTCCACGGAATTGTCCACCAGTTCGTAGACCAGGTGGTGGAGCCCCTCGATGCCGGTCGTCCCGATGTACATGCCGGGACGCAGCCGCACGGCCGTCAGCCCTTCCAGAACCTCGATGCTGTCCGCCGTGTAGGCGCCTTCCGGTTCGTTCACCTTGATGTCATCTGTTTCATTTTGAATTTGTTCCATGTAAATCGCATCCATTCCCAAAATAACCGCGTATTTTATACCATTATTCCCCCGATTGCACGAAGGCCGTTTCATTTTTCCCCTCTTTTCTATATCCTTGCTGCTTTCCCGGCCGGACGGCGGCCCGTGCCCGGGGTCCGGCCGCGACGTTTTGAAACAGAAAGGAAAATTGGACCGTAAACCACACTCTTTGGCGGAGGAAAACACATGGAATCCATGACGGGATACGGCGCGGGAACCGCGCAGTCGGCGGAAGCGGAAGTCAGCATCCAGATCAAGTCGGTGAACGCCCGCTATTTGGATCTGTTCATCAAGGGCCAGGGCCTGCCGCCCATGGTGGAGAGCGCCATCCGCGAGAAGGTGCGCGCCGGCGTGGGCCGGGGGCGCCTCGACGTCCTGGTGGACGTCCGCTGGAACCGGTCGGGCGACGCCTCGCTCAACGAGGAGGCGGTGACCCTCTGGAAACAGCGCCTGGACGCCGTGGCGGCGAAGCTGAAACTGCAGCCGCCCGAGGCCGTGCGGGACCTGCTGTCCCTGCCCGGAGTCGTGGAGAGCGGGGCTTCCGGCGAATCGCGCTGGGAAGGCCTCCGCGACACCCTCCAGGTCGCCGTGGACGCCGCGCTGGCGTCGCTGCAGGCCATGCGCCGGGCCGAGGGCAAGGCCCTGGCGGCCGTTTTCGAGGAGCGGATGAACGGCCTGGCCGCCAGCCTCGAGCGCATCGCCGGCCTCCGGGAGCAGTGCCGCACGCAGAGCCTGGAGCGCATGCGCACCAAGCTGGGCGAGATCCTGGCGGGGGTCCACGTCGACGAGAACCGCCTGCTGCAGGAGGCGGCCTGGTGGGTCAACCGGACGGAAATCGCCGAAGAGGTGGACCGCTTCCGCTCCCACATCCAGCAGTTCCGCCAGGCCTGCCAGGAAGGCCCGGGCATCGGCAAGCGCCTGGATTTCATCATCCAGGAGATGAACCGCGAGATCAACACCATCCTGTCCAAGTCGGACCTGACCGCCCTCAGCCAGGAAGGCATCTTCGTCAAGGCCGAACTGGAAAAGGTGCGGGAGCAGGTGCAGAACATCGATTGAGTGGGGGCCGGATGGGGCATCCAAGCAGAATATCCCGGGTCCTGCGGCCGTTCCTGCGGCTGTCATTGGCGCTGGCCCTGTGCGCCGGTTTCGTGCAGGCCGGGGACTGGGGCCGCATGGCCGCCATCCATGTGAGGGAAACCCGGGTCAGCGGCCTGGGCACCACGATCCGGGTGCCCCTGTCGGTGGTGCGCATCGCCTTGCGGGCCGTCCGCAACGCCTACATCTACGACGGGGTCATCCCCCTGAAAACAGGCGGGATGCCCATCGACCTGGGCGCCGCCTGGCGCGAGATCCGGAAAGTGGGCAACCTCGGCCCGATCCCTTTCGAAAAGGACGGCCAGTCCTACGCCGTCTCCATCCGGGCCGGGCGCCTGGTGGTTTCCGTCTCCCCCAAGGACCGGCCGGCCGAGACGGTCACCATCCAGATCGCCCTGCCGCTGATGGACGTGATCCTGCACGAGGGCGTCCAGCAGATCGACCTGGTCCGGGTCTTCGAAGCCACCCGGGCGCTTCCGCCGGGCTTCCTGCTGGAAGTGAGGCACCCGGCCTTCTCCATCGAGGTCGACCTGGAGGACTACGGATTCTGAGAAAACCCCGGCCGCCCGGGCTTCGCCCGAACCCAACCCACGCTTTGCCATGAGGATGCGATGACGCAACGACAGCCGCGCCCCGCCGAGAGAAGATCCCCCGCCCCGCCGGCCGCCCCGCGCCGGTTCCGGCGGCGCCAGGTCGCCCCGCTGGTCCTGCTCCTGGCCTGGCTGGCCGGCGGGACGGCCTCGCTCGCCGGGGAAGGCGCCCCGACCTACCGCATCCACAAGGCCGACTCCCCGCCCCGCATCGACGGGGACCTTTCCGACGCCGTATGGGAAACCGCCGCCCCGGCCTTCCGGCTGACCCGCCAGGAACCGAACCCCGGGACCGAGGCCTCCGAGCGCACGGAAGTGCGGGCCCTCCACGACGAGAACAACGTCTACTTCGCCATCCTCTGCCGCGACTCGAAGCCGGACCAGCTCGTGGTCTCCACCAAGGCCCGGGAAGGGGAGATCTGGCCGGACGACCACATCCGCATCCTGCTGGACACCTTCTTCGACCGCCGCGACGCCTACGTCTTCGAGATGAACCCCGCCGGCTCCAAGCGGGACGGGCTGGCCAAGGGCACGTACTCGGACTACTCCTGGGACGGCATCTGGGAGGGCAAGGCCCGCCGGGTCCCCGAAGGGTGGGCCGTGGAGATCGCCATCCCCACCCGGACCATCACCTTCAAGCCCGGCCTGTCCACCTGGGGCATGAACGTGGAGCGACAGATCTCCCGCCTCAACGAGACCGACCGCTGGGCCAGCCCGCGGGCGGACGCCAACTTCTCGACCCCGGCCCTGGCCGGCGTCCTGGAGGGGATCGGGGAGCTGAAACAGGGCAAGGGCCTCTCCATCCGCCCCTACGCCACCTTCCGCTCCACCGACGACATGACGGTGGTGATGGACCGGGACAAGAACCTCGACGTCGGGTTCGACGTCTACAAGAGCATCGCCGGCAACATGAACGCCGTCTTCACCTACAACACGGACTTCGCCGAGACGGAGGCGGACTCCCGCCAGATCAACATGACCCGTTTCCCGCTCTTCATCCAGGAGAAACGCGGCTTCTTCCTGGAAGGCGCCACCATCTTCGACTTCGGGCCCGACCTGGGCACCTCCTTCATGCCCTTCTTCAGCCGCCGCATCGGCCTCGCCGACGGGCTGCAGGTGCCCATCCTGGCCGGGGCGAAACTCTGGGGGCGCATGGGCAGCACCAGCGTGGGTGTACTGGACGTCCAGACCAAGGAGGAAGGCGGCCTGGGCAGCCAGAACCTGTTCGTGGCCCGCGTCAAGCAGAACGTGCTCGAGGAGAGTTCGGTGGGCGTCATCGTCACCAACGGCAACCCCAGCGGGGAGGGCGCCAACACCCTCGTCGGGGCCGACTTCACCTACAAGACCAGCCGCCTGGGCGGCAACAAGAACTTCCTGGCCGGGGCCTGGGCGGCCTACTCGCGCAACACCAGCGGGCTCTCCCGCCCCTACGGCTTCGGCTTCAAGGTGGACTACCCCAACGACCTCATCGACACCGGCATCGCCTACAAGATGTTCGGCGAGGGCCTGGACCCGGCACTCGGTTTCATCCCCCGCACCGGCGTCCACAACCTGAGCTCCGACTTCTTCTACAAGCCCCGCCCCGGCTTCTGGAACATCCGGCAGATCTGGTTCGGCGGTTCCGCCAGCATCTACTGGCGCACCGAAGGGGGTTTGGAAACCCGCCAGTTCGCCGTCACCCCCTTCCGCGTGATCATGAACAGCGGCGACGCCTTCGACGCGGAAATCGCCAACGAGTACGAGTCCCTGCTGGAGCCCTTCGAGGTGGCCGAAGGCGTGGTCATCCCCGCCGGGAACTACCGCTTCAACCGGGCCGGGGCGTCGTTCGAGACGGCCGGCAGCCGCTGGTGGAAGCTGGAGGCCATGGTGTACGGGGGCGACTTCTACAACGGGCGCATGACCCAGTACGAGGCAGGCTTCACCTTCAAGCCCAACGCCACGCTGAACACCACCTTCTCCTTCGAGTACTACGACGGGCAGCTGGCCACGGGCAACTTCATCCAGCGCCTCTTCCAGTGGAAGCTGACCTACGACTGGTCGCCCGACCTGGGCCTCAACGTCTTCACCCAGTACGACAACGTCAGCGAGAACGTCGGCATCAACGCCCGCCTGCGCTGGACCCTCAAGCCGGGTACAGACCTCTTCGTCGTCTGGAACCACGGCTGGGACCACTTCTGGGCGGACGAGGAACACCACCTGCAGCCCGCGTACGACCAGGTGGCCATCAAGTTCCAGTACACCTGGCGGCCGTAGGCGTTCTCTCCCGCCGCCGTCGAGTGCGGCGGCGAGTCTCCGAGCCGCCGCTTTCGGCATCGCGGGGGAAAAACCACTGAGGCACGAAAAGCACGAAGAAAAGAAACGGGTTAGGGCAAATAACCCAGAGCGCGGGACCCGGGGGCAAACGGCAGTGCGGTGGCGGTCGAACGCCCGGAAGCGATGGATGGGCAAGCCGTGTGGCCTCCAGTTCCCACCGGCCGCCGCAACGGCGTAATCACGCCGAAGGCCCAGGAGTGCGGCGCGGAGGTTGCCGCAGCGCCGTTGCGTAGAATCGCCCCGCAGAGCGGGGCTCCGGGGCAGCGGGCGCTCATCCCAGGGCTCGGGCGCGGCGCCCTTCGCCCTGGGCTACTCTCATTCGCCCGCTGCGCGGGCTCGAAACCGGGAAAACACGACCAGCAATCGCCTCAATCATTCATCTTTGGTGAGATTAGTGGTTGTTTATCTTATGTTTGTGGAACAAGGAGCCGGGTACTACCGAACGCCAGTATTTTCTGGAAGACATACCAATTCCTCCGCAACTTTTTTCCCATCAGACAGTCATAACGAAAACTCCCTTGCCCCATTCTCCTTGGTGATCTTCGTGCACCTCGTGTTCCAAATATGGGCTCCGGTCGGCCGGCCGGAAACATGAAAGGTAGGATGGGCCGCGTCCCCCGCCGTCCCGTCCCTCCGGCGTCGCCATCCGATTGCCCGGAGGGCAAAAGACCCGGTCTCCTCTTCGTGGCCCTCGCGATCTGCGTGTTGAGAATAACACGAGGTGCACGACGGTCACGAAGGAGAACGGGGCTCGGGAGCTTGCGCTATGACTGTCTGATGGAAAACAAGTTGCGCTGAAAGTCAGTATGTCTGCAAGAAAATGCAGGCTTTAGGTAGTGCCCGGCACCTTTTTCATCCCGGACCGCGTTGTCCAGCGCCCGGAGGGCGCTGGTACGGCCGAAGCGGTGCCCCGGGCGCTACACCCCGGCGCCGAAGTCCTCCAGCCGGTAGCCCCGCCGGGTGAGGTCCTCCTCCTCCGCCCGCGTGGCCACCTTCACCAGGCCCTCCCGCAGGCCGTGGATCTCCACGCCGAACTCCCGGTAGGTCAGCAGGGCGTTAACGATGTCCTCGGAGATGACCTGGCCCGGCACCAGCAGCGGGATGCCCGGCGGGTACGGGGTCACCATGGCCGTGGCGATGCGGGAGGCCGCGTCGCGCAGGGGGATGTGCTCGCCGT
>CAYTBK010000026.1:34027-38558 GCA_964436005.1 uncultured Acidobacteriota bacterium | reverse complement strand
ACGTCGTGACCACCCGCCAGGACCGCAACTGGGTGAGCCGGGGGCTGGACTGGGTGTCCGTGGCCTTCGAGCTGGAGGCCCAGACCTCCGAACACGCCCGGAAGATTTTGGACGCCCTGCGCTCCGCCGGCTACGACCTGCGGACCGACTACCCCTGCTCGGAGGAACGGGGCTGAGCCGGCTCCCCGGAACCGGATTCCGGCCCCGGTCCAGGCGGCCCGGAACCGTCCGCGTCTTCCCCCTCCTCGGCGGCGCCCTCGTCCTCCCCTTCCGGCTCCGCGTCTTCCGCCACATACGGCTGGGGCGGGGGCAAGGGTTCGCGCCGCCGGGGCCAGACCAGGTAAAAGGCCGACAACAGCGCGCAAGCCCAGGCGAACAGGTCGCCGATGACGACGTAGGCGCTCTGCCCGGTCAGCGCGCGGATTTCCCCCCTGAGCACGCCTCGCTCGAAGGGGGGCACCGCTTCCCGCACCCGTCCCAGGGGGTCGACGATGCAGGAGAAGCCGGTGTTGGCCACCCGCACGATCCAGCGGCGGTTCTCCACCGCCCGGGCCAGGATGTTCTGGAAGTGCTGCCAGGGCGCCGCCGTGGGCCCGAACCAGGCATCGTTGGTGATGTTGACGAGCCACTGCGCCCCCAGGGCCGTGAAAGCGCGCGGCTCCTCGGGGAAGATCGCCTCGTAGCAGATGAAGACGCCCACCGGCGCCCCGTCCACCAGGTGCAGCACGTGCCGCTCCCCGGGCGTGAAATTACTGATCTCCTGGCTCATGGCGCCGGCAAAAAAGAACACCGAACGGAAGGGCACGTGTTCGGCGAAAGGCACCAGGCGGATCTTGTCGTAGACGCTGCGCACCGCCCCGGTGGAATCCATGCAGAAGACCGCGTTCCCGTACCCGTCCGCCCCGATTCCGTGAATGCCGTTGAAGATCAGGGTGGCCCGGCTGCCCGCGGCCAGGCCGGCCATCAGTTTCCGGTATTCCGGGTCCCGCTCCAGGGCCAGGGAGGAGGGATTCTCGGGCATGATGACCACCCGGGCGGCGGGCGCGACCGTCTTCAGCCCCCCCATCATGGCGGGGTAGACTTTCCAGTGGGCGTCCAGCCAGCCATCCGCGTCGGCGACGTTGCCCTGCAGCCCGGCCACGGAGACCGGTTGCCCCGGGTCGTCGCGGAAAGCGAACCAGCGCAGCTCCGCATAAAGGAACACGTGGAACAGCAGCAGGGCCTCGAAAGCGACCAGGGCCGTCTTCATCTTGCGCGGCGCGTCTCGCCGCAGCAGGACGAACAGCGTCACGTTGCCGGTGGCCACCAGGAAGGACACCCCGTAGATGCCGGTGATGTCGGCGATCTGGAGCAAGGGGGTCACCATCGCCTGGCTGACGCCCAGCAGCCCCCAGGGGAAGCCCGTCACGGCCAGGTGGTTCCGGGCGAATTCCAACGCCGTCCACACGAAGGGAGCCAGAAAGACCGCCCGGATGCCCAGGCGCCGGTACATCCGCTGCATGGCCAGGGTGAACAGGCCGAAGAAAACAGCCAGGACCGCGCAGGCAGCCGCAAAGACCCCCGCCGCCCCGGCCAGGGGGATGTCCCCGTACCGGTTGATAGCGGCCGGCAGCCAGTAGAGCAGCCCGGCGAAAAAGAGAACGCCGGTGGAGAAACCCGAGAGGAAGGCCCCCTGGCGGGTCCGGCAGCGCTCGGCGTGCATGAGCATGGGTATGATGGCCACCCAGGCCATCAGCCAGAGGGAGAACCCCGGAAAGGCCGCCAGCATGAAGACGGCCCCGGCCAGGGGATACTTGGCATTCTGCAGAAGGTTCTTCATGGGCAGTGCTCGATCGGAAAGTGTAGGCGAGAAGGGGGCCGGCCCCGCTCAGCGCGGGAACGGGAGGACACGACGGCCGGCGGCGTCGAGCCGGTGCCCCTCCAGCCCCAACAACCGGGCCTTCAGCGGCAGCCCACCACCGAAACCGGTGAGCGCACCGTCGGAACCGACCAGACGGTGGCAGGGGATGACGATGGGCACGGGGTTGGCGTGCGAGGCGCCCCCCACGGCCCGGGCGGCGCGCGGTTTGCCGGCGGCTTCGGCGAGTGACCCGTAGGAGGCGAGGTGCCCATACGGTATCTGGGCCAGGAGCGCCCAGACCGTCAGTTGGAAGGGAGTGCCGAAAAGATCCACCGGCAGGGAAAACCGGCGGAGTTCGCCGGCCAGGTAGGCGCGCAACTGCTGGCCCGTGGCGGCCGGCAGGCCCTCGTCCAGGGCCTGCGGCAGGTCCGGCAGCCCCAGCGGGGCGCACTGCCCGTTCTCCCGGGGGAAATGAAGCTGCCCCAGCCCCCGGTCGGTAAAACAGGCCAGGAATTCACCCCAGGCCGTTTCAATGACGCGATACGATTTAATTTCCATAGAAGGCTCCGTTAGCCGGTCGCATCCAAACGAAACGCGCTCACCGTCGGCCGGTGAGCGCGCTGACAAAAGCGACGATCCGCAGGGTGCTCAGGGCCGCCCGTCAGGGAAGATCCGCTGGAAGAGGTCGCTGGCTTTTTCGGGGCTCAGTTCCTTGAGGTTGCGGTACTCCTCCACGGCAGCGTTCTTGTTCCCCTGCAGCATGTAAATCTTGCCGAGCTTGTAGCGGATATCCGCGTTCTTGGGCGCGTACACGGCCGCAAGGCGCAGTTCCTCCACCGCGTTCTCGTAGTCGCCGGTGTCCTGCAGGATCTCGGCGATGGCCACGTTGGCCTGGTAGTAGGTCGGATCGATGAGCAGCACGTTCCGGAACTCGGCCACGGCACGCTCTTTCTGCCCTTTTTCCAGGTAGAACATGCCGAGCTGGTACTTCAGGTCCTCGCTCTCCGGCAGCAACTGGGAAGCCTGGTCCAACTCCTGGACGGCGAGGTCCGTGTTGCCCTTCTTCCGGTACAGTTCCGCCAGCTTGATGTGGGCCTGCGCGAAGTCCGGCTTCAGCTTGAGCACCGTCGCGTACTCCTCGATGGCCTTGTTGGTGAGGCCATATTCCTTGAAGCAGTTGGCCAGCTCGAAGTGCAGGAGGTAGTTGTTGGGGTCCTTGCGGATCTTCGGCACCAGGCAACGGATCGCCTCGGCGTACTTCCGCTCCTCCATGAGAGTCGTCACTTCCTTTCGCTCCGGCGCCGGTGCGGAATACCGGTTGGACGAACGGCTGGAACTCGACTTCCATTGGGATCCGGAGCCCTGCGCCTGCATGGCCAGGCCTAGCAATACGCTGATGAACAGCATCATATTAATTCTTCTCAACATACCGCTCCTCCCAAAAATCACGGGGACTATACCACAAACTCGCCAGCGAATCCAAAGCATTTTCGGTCAGTCTTTAAAAAAAGCAACCGGCTTTGCCGGACGCTCGCCTCAACGCTTCGGATAGGCGGGCGGGGCCGGGAAACTCCAGGGGTGGGCCCGGACCTGCTCCTTCAGAACTTCCACACCTTTCTCCAATTGCATGTCGCGGCCCTGCACGGCCGTAACCGGGTCGTTCTCCACGACGATGTCGGGATCGGCGCCGTGGTTTTCCACCCACCAGCTGCCGGTGAGGCCGTAGAAAGCGTTGTTCGACTGCTCCACCTGCCCGCCGTCCGCCGTGTGCTGGGTATTGATGATGCCCACCAGGCCGCCCCAGGAAGGCACGCCGATGACCGTGCCCAGCTTTTCCGCCTTGAAGTGCTCGATGAAGCACTCGCCGTCGGAACCGTTGTACTCGTTGGTGAGCACCACGAGCCTGGCGGTGGAGGTCGAACCTGGGTAGCGGAACGGGGCCATGCCCTTGAGGACGTTCTGGGCGATCATCCGGCGTTCCAGCTTGTCGATCATGAAGTACTCGGTCCAGCCGCCGCCGTTGCCGCGGACATCGATGACCAGGCCCTTGCGGTAGCGGTAGGCGCGCCAGAAGCGGTCGAAGCGGCCGATGTTCTCCTCGTCCATGGCGTTGATGTGCATGTAGCCGAACTCGCCGTCGGACGCCTTCTCCACGTAGGCCATGTTGTCGGCCACCCATCGCTCGTAGCGGAGATCGCCTTCGCTGGACAGGGGTTCCACCTCGATGGTCCACGCGCCTTCCGGGGCCGGCTTGTCGTTGACCGTCAGCGCGACCTTCCTTCCGGGGGTCACCTGGAGCAGTTCGTACACGTCCCGGCCGTCGGACAGCCGGTTCCCGTTCACCGCCAGGAGGTAGTTCCCTTCCCTGACCTTCAGGCCCTGTTTGGACAGGGGCGAGGTCAGGCCGGGCGCGGCCGGGGTCGGGCCGAAGATCCGCCGGAAGACCATGGTGTTCTGCGGGCCGGGTTCCAGGTCGGCGCCGAGCAGCCCGGTGAAGACCGGCCGTTCCGGCATCTTGCGGGGGCCGTTGTCCCCGCCGTAGACATAGGTGTGCGACACGCACAACTCGCCGACCATCTGGGAAAGCAGCCAGTTGAGGTCGGCCCGGGACGTCAGGTCGGGCAGCCAGGCCCGGAACTTGTCGCCGACGGCCTTCCAGTCCACGCCGTGCATGTTGGCGTCGTAGAAGAA
>CAYTBK010000026.1:0-33927 GCA_964436005.1 uncultured Acidobacteriota bacterium | reverse complement strand
ACTTGTCGCCGACGGCCTTCCAGTCCACGCCGTGCATGTTGGCGTCGTAGAAGAAGTCCCGGTACCAGCGCCAGGTGTCCTCGAAGATCTGTTTCCACTCCAATTGGGAATCCACGCGGCAATAGAGCTTGTCCAGGGCCATGGCTTCGCCCAGGGACTTCTCCCTGGCCGCCTTGGCCAGCGGGGCGGCGAAGTAGTTCTTTCCGGCCTTGACCAGGCAGTGCTGACCGTTGGAGGAAACCGTCCAGTAGGAAATCTTGTTCGGCAGGGCCGTATCCTTGCGGCCCGCGGTGTCGTAAAGGTGCAGGGTCCACTTGGCGTCGCCGAGGGGACGGAAGAGCTCCTCGAACTCGCCGCCGTCCCAGCTGTCCACGGAAGCCCAGGTCAGGAAGCCCTTGCCCGCGCGCAGGTAGAAATAGTTGCCCGGGTCCACCGGCACACGCACCAGGCGCTGGCCGATGCCCTCCGGGTCGATGGCCAGCGGCTTCGGCTCGGTCGCCGGACTGCCTGCGCCTTCCCCTTTGGGCTCCGGTCCCGCCTCGGGTTTCTCCCCTTCGAAGGGGGAGGCGGCGCCGTCCTTCAGCAGCGCCGCCATGACGGAAACGGGGTTGCTGATGACGTGGTTGTCCTCGAACAGGTCCATGGTGACGTTGAAGTTCGAGTGCGAGAGAAAGTACAGACAGTCGCCTTCGGGGCCGAACGAGGGGTTGACACAGTCGTGGAAGCCGTCCGTGACCGGCCAGGTCTTCCCCGATTCCAGGTTGTACAGGAAGATCCGGTTGTTGCGGTTGTACTGGACCAGGGAGAAAGCCACCCACCGGGAATCGGGCGACCAGGCGTAATCGCTGACCTCCCAGTAGAACTCGTCGTTCTTCAGCTGGTTGGACTCGGCGATCTTGACCGCGGTGCGCTTTTCCACGTCGGCCACGAAAATTGCCAGGTCCTTGCTGCCGAACAGGATCTTCTTGCCGTCCGGGGACCATTCGGGGTGGTAGTAGGTCGTCGCGGGGCCGGAGGTCAGGCGGACCCACTCGCCGCCGGGCGACGAGGGCTTGACGTAGAGCTCGTACTCGCCGGAGCGGTCGGAGAAGAAGGCCACGCTCTTGCCGTCGGGGGAGAGGCGGGGGAAGCGCTCCCGGGAGGCGGGCGACTCCGACACGTTGGCCGGCGCCCTGGCCCCGTCCGTCGGGGCGAGGAAGACCTCGCCGCGCACGTCCAGGACGGCGGTCTTGCCGTCGTTGGAAACGGTGTAGCCCTGGATGAAGTCCTTCCCGGCCACCGTGCGTTCCCGCAGGACCCACCCGTCAGTGGGGATGCCGACGGCCACGTCGGCGACCTTCCCCGTGCCGGGGTCCAGCACCTTCAGGTAGCCGGCCTGCAGGAAGACGATGCGCTTCCCGTCGGTGGAGGCCATCTGCACGTCGAAATCGGTGTAGGCGGTGAGGGCGGCGGCCTTGCCCGTGGCCACGTCCAGGGAGTAGAGGTTCGCGACGCCGTTCGCTCCGCGGTCGGACACGAAATAGGCCTTCCCCCCCACCCACATGGGGTAGGCGTTCTTGCCGACGTAGTCGGTCAGGCGGCGGAACTGCAGCGTGCCGCGCTCGTGGAGCCAGATCTCCTGGTACTGGCCGCCCTTGTAGCGTTTCCAATAATACTCTTCTCTTCCGCGAGGACTATAAAGTAGCTGCTTGCCGTCCGCCGAGATGCAGCCCTGCACACCGCGCGGGACCGACTCCCGCACCGGCGATCCGCCGCCGATGGCCACGGTGAAGAGCGTTTCCACCGGCCGGAAGGTGACGTCCGCGGCAGAACGGTACAGGACCCGGGAGGAGTCGGGCGTCCAGCCGAGGACCTGGCAGTATCCGTTCCAGGTCAGGCGCTTCGGCGCCCCGCCCGCTGCCGGCATCACGTAGACGTTGACCCCGCTGTCGTAGGAGGCGGAGAAAGCGATCCACTGACCGTCCGGCGAAAAGTGGCCGGCGAACTCCCGGCCCGGATGGGTCGTCAACCGCACGGCGTCGCCGCCCGGCAGGGCCGCCTTCCAGAGGTCGTCCTCGTAGGTGAACAGGATCTCGTCGCCGCGGATGTCGGGGTACTGGACGAACCGCCGGCCCTGGGCGGCCGCAGCCGGCAGGGTGACGACGATTAGCAGAAACAGGGAAAGCAGCCTGGGAACCCGCATGGTCTCCTCCTGGAAACGTTGAATAGGCTCTCGCCGGAGAGCGCCGCGCCGAAAGCGAACCCGGTTAACGGGAAGCCGATCTGCGCTGATACCACGAAACGGCCCGTTTTCTCTCGCCCGGAAGGGGTCAGGCCTTGATTTCCATCAGCCGGTGCAGGATCTCCACCGCCTTGACCATGTCCGCCACGGCCACCCGCTCGGCGGTGGAATGCTCGTCCAGGGCCCCGATCCCGAGCACGGCCGTGGCCACGCCCCGGTTGTTGTAGATGGAGGCGTCGGTGAACCCCGTCATGGTGGAAGTCTGCGGGGCGTACCCCGCCTGGCGCAGCGCCTCCAGGCAGGCTTTCACCACCGGCGCGCCGTCCGAGATCTTGATGGCCCGGCACATGACGTTGGTCTTGATTTTCGCCACGGCCCCGGCCCGCTCCACCTCGGACCGGATGACCGCTTCCATGCGGCCGGCCAGCTCCATGGCCGTGTCGTCGTCCAAAGAGCGGCACTCGGCCAGGAACTCGGTCCGCTCCGGGACCCCGTTGCGCACGATGCCGCCGTGGATCACCCCGACGTTGGCCGTGGTCCGGGCGTCCAGCCGCCCCAACGGCAGGGCCGCGATGGCCCGGGCGGCGGCCAGGATGGATGATATGCCCTTCTCGGGCTCCATGCCGGCGTGGGCGGAGCGGCCGACGATTTCGACGTCGATGGCCACGTAGGTCGGCCCGCCGGTCACCACGGAGTCCAGCCGGTCGCCGTCGAGCAGGTAGCCCTCCCGGGCCCGGATGAGGGACATGTCGAGGTTCTTCACGCCGAGCAGCCCCACCTCCTCCTGCCGCGTGACGGCGAACTCGACGGGCGGCCGCCGGGTGGCCGTGCGCACGGCCTCCACGACCTCGGCGATGCCCGCCTTGTCGTCAGCGCCCAGGATGGTGTCGCCGGAGGAGCGGATGACCCCGTTCTCCAGCACCGGCACGATGCCCGTGCCGGGCTTCACCGTGTCGGCGTGGCAGGCCAGCAGGATGGGCTCGGCCTGCGAGCCGACGGCCTCCCACCGGGCGACCAGGTTGCCGTAGGCGTCCCGGCGGCACTCGGCGCCGGTTTCCGCGGTGAGGTAGCGGGCGAGGAACCCCAGGTACGCCTCCTCGTTGCCCGACTCGCTGTCGATGCGCACCGAGTCCATGAAAAATTTGACCATGCGGTTTTCGTCCATCGCGTGCCTCCGTTGGGTTTGATCGAGTTCCGGCTCCCTTGGGCGGGGCTCAGGCGCGGGGCCGGGCGCGGAAGAAAACGCCCCGCCCGCCCAGTTCGGCCCGGACCCGGCCTTCCGCCTCCAGGATGTCGAGATACTTGCGCGCTTCGGCCGGCCGCAGGCCAAAAGAGGCGGAAAGGTCCTCCAGCGTGCAAGGTCGCCGCGATACCATTTCCAGGATGGCCTCCGCCAGGTCGGCGCGGAAGGCGCCGGCCTCGGCCCGGCTCCGGAACCGGGTCACCAGTTCCACGTCCGGGTGGCCCAGGGCGGCGGCCAGAGACTCCAGGACGGCCGTGGCCGGCTTGCCCACCCACGCTTCCGTGCCCGGGCGGTCCAGGGCGTTGAGCTGGACCTTGTCCGGGCGGATCCGGGCCACCGCCAGGCGGAGCGCCTCCACCTCGGCCGCCTCGGTGTTGACACCCTCTACCACGAATATTTCCAGCCATATTTTTCCATTATATTCTGAACGGAATATTTCCAGGGCCGCCACGATGTCCTCGCAGCGCAGGTCCGGGTGGGGGCGGTTGATCCGCTGGAATGCGTCGGACCGCGCCGCGTCCAGAGAGGGCACCACGAGGTCCACGGGCCGGATTTCCTCCCGCACGTCCGGCCGGGAGAGGGTCGACGCGTTGGTGAGCAGGGCCACGGGCACGTTCCAACGGTCCTTGAGGTGGCGGACGACTGTCCCGATGCCGCTGTGCAGGGTCGGTTCCCCGGAACCGGAGAAGGTGACGTAGTCGGGACGGGGAATGGCGGCGAGGCAGTCGTCGATCTCGGCCAGGACCTCGGCGGTGGGAACGTACTCGGCCCGCTCCAGGGTCAGTTGGGTCGTCGCCCCGCACTCGCAGTAGACGCAGTCCATGGAGCAGACCTTGTGGGGTACCAGGTCGACACCCAGCGAGGCCCCCAGCCGGCGCGAGGGGACAGGACCGAACAGGTGGCGGTAGCCCATGGCTCAGAACCCTTTCCGGGGATCGTCCCGGCGCAGGGCGGCCAGCTGGGTGTAGAGCTCCTTTTCCCTGGCGGTGAGCAGGCGCGGGAGGACGATGCGCACCGTCGCGATCTGGTCGCCGGCGGGGTGGGCGCCCAGGGCGGGAAGGCCCTTGCCCTTGAGGCGGAAGACCTGCCCGTTCTGGGTTTCCGGGGGGATGCGCATGCGGACCTTGCCGGCCGCCGTGGGGCAGTCGATCTCGGCCCCCAGCACGGCCTCGGTGACGGTGAGGGGCAGTTCCATGTGGATGTCGCGGCCCACCAGCGAAAAGACGGGATCCGGCTGGACCTTGATGACCAGGTAGAGATCGCCCGGCTTGCCGTCGACGCCCGGGGAACCCTTTCCCTTGAGCCTCACCCGGGAACCGCTCTGCACGCCGGGCGGGATGTTGACGTCGATGGTTTCCGGCGAGGCGACGGCCCCCTTGCCCAGGCAGCGGGGGCATACCCCCGTGCCGCTGGCGCCCTTCCCGCCGCACTGGGGGCACCAGACTTCCCGCTTCAGGATGATCCGCTTGCGGATTCCTTTCATCGACTCCTGGATGGTGATGGCGGCCTCGGTGGTGTTTTCGCCGGCCTGGGCGGCGGCCCCGGAGCGCCGGTGGGGCCGGCGGGCGAACGGGTCCGTCGCCGCCCCCTTCGGCGAGTCGAACAGGTCGAAATTGCCGAAAAAGGCCCGGAAGAAGTCGCTGAAGTTGCCGGAGCGGCCCTTCGCCCCGCCCGGCCGTTGCGCGCCGCCGGCCCGCGGACCCGCGCCGAAACGGCTGAAGTCGTGCATGAAGGTGGTGCCGTCGAAGCCGGCCCCGTCGAAGTCCTTGTACTTTTCCCAGTCAGCGCCCAACTGGTCGTACTTCTTCCGCTTCCCCTCGTCGCCCAGAACCTGGTAGGCCTCGTTGATCTCCTTGAAGCGCTGTTCCGCCAGTTTGTTGCCCTTGTTGAAGTCCGGATGGTACTTGCGCGCCAGGCGACGGTACGCCTTCTTGATGGCTTCCTGGCTGGCGCTCTTGTCGACTTCCAGCGTCTTGTAGTAATCCTTGTACTCCATCCATCCTCCTCCACCCCGACGGCCGCGAATCCGTCCGGGTTGCGGCCCGTGGTCACTCCTCCCGCAAAACCTCCGTGCCCGGCGGGGGCACGAAGCGGAACAGCGCGTCCTCCACCAGGCCGTCCAGCCGGACGTCGCTGAAGCGGTAGAGGTGGACGTTGCCGTTCTCCTCGGTCAGCGTGATCTCCGAAAGAAACGGGGGATTCCCGGTCAACTGCAGGACGATGCGGGTGAAGATGCCCCCCCGCCGGAGCGGCGTCAGGACGTAGCGCATCCCGCCCAGCGCGGCGGCCCGGTAGTCGGCCGACAGCTCGCGCTTTCCGCCCAGCAGGAAAATCAGCGGCGTCTCCTCGAGGTCCTGGCTGCCCAGGTTCTGCACCAGGAGTTGCTTCTCCTCCGGCTGGTAGCACTGGTAGGAACTGCCGTCGAGGATGAACAGCTTGCGCTCCTGGTCCCGGTATTCCCAGCGCATCCGGCCGGGGCGCTTGAGCACGACGGTGCCGTGCCCCTCCTCGACCCCGCCCGGCCCGCCCAGGCGCTGGTAGAAGGTGGCGCGCATCGTCTTCACCGAACGGAACCGCTGCAGGAACCGGGCATAGTCGGCGTCTTCGGAAAAAACGGTCCAGCCGGCGGCGGTCAGAACCAGGAAAGCGGTCAACAGGCCGCGGCAGGGTGCGCTCATCGCTTTTCCCGCTCCTCGAGGATGAAGAAAAGGGCCAGCAGGCCGACGCCCACGCAGATGAAGGTGTCGGCGAGGTTGAAGGTGGGCCAGGCCCAGTTCCCGACGTGGAAATCGAGGAAGTCCACCACCGCACCCGTCTGGAGACGGTCGAAGGCGTTGCCGACGGTGCCCCCGCCGATCATGCCCGCCGCCATGATCCAGGCGGGACGGCGGATGACGCCCTTCACCGTCATCCAGGCGAACCACGCCAGGACGAACACGGCGATGCCCACGAGCAGCACCGGCTTCCAGGGCGACGCCTCGTCGGCGAAGAGGCTGAAGGCGATGCCCTTGTTCAACGCCGGCGAAAGCGAGAAGAAGCCCGGGATCACCGAGACGTCGTGCCAGGTCGGCTCCATGAGCCACACCCTTACGACGGCTTTCGACAGCAGGTCCGCCACGGTGTAGAAGGCGATCCAGGCGCCCCAGATGCCCAGGGCCCGCCCGGTCGACTGCACGGTTCGGTCCATCGCCTCGACCCTCTCCTCCATCGTTCCGTCCATGTCCTTGTTCCTCCGACCCGATTGCAAACGCCGCATTGTAATTCACGACGGGGCAAGATGCAAGGCGGGCGGCGCCCCTTCCCGCCGCTGCAGCGCCAGCTCCCCGCTCAGGGCTGCCCGGCGCCCCGGCCGGGGGAAGACTCGGCCTGGAGCGGCCGCCCGTCCCGGAAGACCGCCTTCAGCACCCGGCCCAGGTAGACGTTGGCCACGATGCGCCCCCCGAACAGGGCCCCCGCCGCCCCGACGGCGCCGGGCCAGTCGAAGACCTTCAGTAGCACGAACAGGACCAGGAGCAGGGTGACGACTTCCAGGCCGGTGGCCCAGGTGATGCGGTTCGTCCGGCGGGCCCCGATGAGCAGGGAGCGCTGGTAGGACAGCAGAACCTCCAGGGCCGGGATGAGGATGAGCAGGCGGAGCGGCTCCCGGGCGAAGTCCGCCAACTCGGGCTTCAACCCCGAGACGTAGGTGAACCACAGGCCCGACAGGGGTGTGAACGCCGTCAGGGCCAGCACGCCGCTGGCGCACAGGCCCAGGGTCCACCCGAAGCGGGCCAGCTGGGCGCGCCCCTCGAAGCGGTCGCCCAGCAGAGCCACGCACACCTCCTGGAAGGAAACGCCCAGGCAGCGCAGCAGGAACACCAGGGCGGTGACCACCGGCATAACGGCCAGGGACTCGATGGCCATGCGGCTGCGGCCCAGGAAGAAGGTCACCATGGGCGACACGGCCAGGGTCAGCAGGGAGGTCAGGGCCAGGGGGAAGTAGAAAATGGCGATGGCCCGGTAGCGCAGCGCGTCCTGGCCGGCCTGGCCGGCCGTTCCGGAGATGCCGGGAAGTTTCCCGCCCCTGAGCAGTTCCGCGACGGCCATCCGGGCCATCCAGCGGCTGGCGGCGGCCTCGGCGACCACGCCCACCGAGAGCGCGGCGGCGGCCACGCAGGCGCCGGGCATGGCCGCGTACCGGTAGAGCAGCAGCCCGGCGACCGACATGAAGGCCAGCCGGATCACCGTGCCGTATGCCACCCGGCGGGTCTGGTTCCGACGGATGAGGATGCCCTGGTACAGGCGCCGGTAGCCGATGGCGGCCGGCCAGAGGAGCATGAGGGCCGCCGTGCGGTGGGTGATGGCGGCGATGTGCGCGGGCAGCCCGATGGCGCCCTCGGCGACGAGGTGGAACAGCGGCGGGAACAGGAGGATGCCCAGGAACAGCGTCACGGCCACGTTGAGGGCGAAGGTGAAGTTGCGGAGCTTCAGGTAGGCGTCCCGGTCCCGCACCAGGGCCGTGGCGGCCGACATGATCATCATGATGGGCGCCTCGGCGATGAGGGCGAAGGTGAAGGCCACGCCGAAGGCGGCCAGGTTGAACTTGGCGTCGTCCAGGCGGGCGACCAGGGCGGTGAGGAAGGGACCCTCCAAGGCCATCATGAACCAGGTCATGGCCAGGGGGACCCAGAGCAGGACGATCCTTCTTCCGGTGAGCCCGGACACGGGAATCGCGGGGGTGGTTTGCGTTCGGGTCATGGCGGTTCCGGGTTGAGCGGCGGGGCGGCAGACCGCGCCGAGGGATTACGGGAGCAGAACGTCGCGAACCTGACAGCGCCGGGCCCGGGCGACCGGCCATTTCACCACAATACGGTTCGCAGGCCAAGATGTTTCGCACGCTTGCCGGGACGAAGGCAGACACGATCGGCAGCGGGCCCCCAATGGAGTTTCCTCCCACCGCGCAGTCGGATTGGGAACTCGCTCCATGGTTTTCTCACTGGGGCACAGCGGCACGGAGGTCGGCGAATCGGGCAAGGTCCAAGGAGGCCAGCCAGACCGCGGCGTCGCGAAGCCGGAGGCCGGAGTCGAAATCCTTTTCCCTGGACAGCGCACCGACGACCTGCACCTTGACGACATCGGGAAAGCGGGACTCGATCAACCGGAATCCCCGGGCCGGCGCGTCGTCGCTCCATTTCACTTCCACAACCAGGCAGGGGGTTTCGTCCAGTGTCACGAGGAAATCGATTTCCTGTCCGTCCCGGTTGCGGAAATAGAAAAGTTCGAATTCACGGCCGCAGGCGTCGGACTGGTAGTGAATTTCCTTGAGCAGGGCACAGGCGACGGCATTTTCCAATCTCGTTCCGGAATCTCCCGCCACCTGGCCGGTGTCGTAGAAATATAGTTTGGGCTCCTTGGTCAGTGCGCGGGCCAGGTTGCGATGATAGGGGGGGACGCGGAATACCACGCACATGTTCTCCAGCAGGCCGATCCAGCGGCGGACGGTTTTGGGGTCCCGCTGCAGGTCTTCCGACAACGAGGTTGCCGAAAGTGGCGAGCCGACCCGATGACGGAGCATCTGGACAAGGAGTTCCAGGCTGGGGATGGCCCGAACGGATTCCAGGTCCAGCAGGTCCTGCCGCAGGATCACGTCCAGGTGACTACGCCGCCAGCGATTGTAATAAGCAGGATCCCCTTCGAGGAACGGTTCGGGGAATCCCCCCACCCGCAGCAGCCTCTCCAGCGCCTCCCGAGGGGGGAGGGAGGCGACTGTTTCTTTGACGTCGAAAGGATGCAGTCGGTACGGGAAAAACCGACCGGCCATGGAATCTCCCACTTTTCGGGCCACGTCCAGTCGGGCGCTGCCCGTGACAAGCAGGGGAGGACGAAGGCCGGAGGTGTCAAAGACCCCCTTCAGCCAGGATTTCCAATCCGGCATCTTGTGCAGCTCGTCCAGGACAACCAGTTCCCGGTCCCGGCGCCAGCTCCTGTCCCGGAGTGCCAGCCGGTCTTCCGCCAGGTCGTAATTAAAATAATCGTGATCGGGAGTCAAGCCTCGGGCCAAGGTCGTCTTGCCGCACTGCCGGGGGCCGGACAACAGAACAACCTTGCGTTGCAGGTCTTTGCGGATGAAGGGAGTCAGCATTCTTTCCATACCGGCATTTTGGGATTTTATTCCCTATTTGTCAAGACATAACGGGAGTAGGCTCCCATTTTGCCATTCCAGTGGGACGAAGGCCATCGATGCGGCACGAAAGGAGCGTGACCCATGTCGGTTGTGGTACAATCCCCCGGCCGGCGCGCCGCGCCGGCACCACACCAACAGAGAGGGTTCCCCATGAGCACCAAAGGTCCCGTTTCGGAATTCATGAGCCGCCACTACCGCCACTTCAACGCCGCCGCCCTGATGGACGCGGCCAAGGGTTACGAGGAGCACCTCGCCGGCGGGGGCCGCATGATGGTCACCCTGGCGGGCGCCATGTCCACCGCCGAACTCGGGGTTTCCCTGGCCGAGATGATCCGCCAGGACAAGATCCACATCATCTCCTGCACGGGCGCCAACCTGGAGGAGGACCTGATGAACATGGTGGCCCACTCCCACTACAAGCGCGTGCCCCACTACCGCCAGCTCTCCCCGCGGGAGGAGGCCGAACTGCTGGAGAACCACTACAACCGCGTGACCGACACCTGCATCCCCGAGGAGGAGGCCTTCCGGCGGCTGCAGAAGCACATCTTCGCCCTCTGGAAGAAGACCCAGGACAGCGGCGAGCGCCTCTTCCCCCACGAGTTCATGTACCGCCTGCTCCTCAGCGGCGAACTCGAGCAGTACTACGAGATCGACCCGGCCGACAGCTGGATGCTGGCCGCGGCGAAGAAGAACCTCCCCATCGTGGTGCCCGGCTGGGAAGATTCCACCATGGGAAACATTTTCGCTTCCTACTGCATCAAGGGCGAGTTGCAGCCTTCGGTCATGCGCACCGGCGTCGAGTACATGGTCTGGCTGGCCGAATGGTACCGGGAGAACGCGGGCGGCAAGGGCATCGGCTTCTTCCAGGTGGGCGGCGGCATCGCCGGCGACTTCCCCATCTGCGTGGTGCCCATGATGCACCAGGACCTGGAGTGGCCGGACGTCCCCCTCTGGGCCTACTTCTGCCAGATCAGCGACTCCACCACGTCCTACGGCTCCTACAGCGGGGCCGTGCCCAACGAGAAGATCACCTGGGGCAAGCTCGGGGAGGACACGCCCAAGTTCATCATCGAGAGCGACGCCACCATCGTGGCCCCGCTCGTCTTCGCCTGGCTGCTCGGCTGGTAGCGCCCGGGCGGACGGCCGACTGCACCGCGGGCGGCGGCCGACCGGCGCCCGTTGTCATTTCGGTTTGGGAACAGCCTCTCACCGGGGCACAGGGTGCACAGAGACAGAATCCAAGCCGCCTCCGGCGAGGCTCCCCTGGGCAATCGCCGGCCGACGCCCGGCGCCTCCATGGAGTGCGGCGCGGAGGTTGCCGTAGCGCCGCTTTCGCCAGGCGCGCAGGCCGCCGGAGCGCCGAACTCGTAGACGCGCACCGCGGCGTCGACCGCGCCGCTCCGCCAGACTGCGCGGCGCGGAAAAAGCGGCGCTCCGCTCCGCTGCACGCCGCACTCCACACACACCCGCCGGGGCGGAAGGTTTTCAAAACGCGGTTGACCGGTGCGCCGGCCGGCGTCCGGCGCCTACGGGGCGACTTCCTTGAGCAGGTCGCGGAGGCGGTTGACGGGGATGACGAAAGTGGTCTGCCCCGCCTCCTCCTTGGCCGCCTTGGCCACCACCACGCCGATCACCGACCCGTCCCTGACCAGGAAGACCGGGCCGCCGCTGTTGCCCTTGCGGGCATCGAGGCCGGAGGTGGTGAAGAGGTCCATGTCCTTGTTGAAGCCGGACAGCACGCCCTTGCTCAGCGGGGCGGCCTGGGCGGTCTTGACGTTGTCGTAGGTCCCGTCGAAGCCGAAGCCCATGGTCTGGACGTCGGCGCCGGTGAACTGCCCGTTCTCGGCCGGGGCGGAATCCATGAGGTACAGCGGGGGGATGGACTGGTCCTCGATATGGATGACGGCCAGGTCGCCGCTGTCCTTCCCGGCCGCCGGCGTGGCCAGCTCGACGCCGAGGGCCGGCCACTCGCCCTTCTTCTCGTCCACTACCACCACGTCGACGTCCTCCGGGCGGTATTTCTCCTCCAGGGTCACCACGTGGCGGTTGGTGGCCACCCAGCCGGGCTGGGCCACGAACCCCGTTCCGTAGGCGAGGATGTTGCGCGTGCCCTTCTCCATGACCAGCACCAGCATCACACTGCTCTTGAGAGAGGACGAGGACTTGCTGAAGTCGCCCGGGGGCGCGGTGGGGCTTTCGGCCGCCGCGCCAGGGGCTCGCCCGGCGGCGCCCCGGGCCTTCATCAGGAAGAAGTAGTCGGCGTCCAGGATGAAGAAGACGGCGAGGGCGAAGCCGACCAGGGCGACGGTGGCGACGACGAAATAGGCTTTGACTCGTGATTTGGTTACCGTCATTTTCTGCTACTCCTCGCGGTTCATTGCACGAGCAGGCCGCAGCCCGGGCACTTGCGGCCGCGGAGCGTCATCTCGGTGCAGGAAGGGCACTCCACCATCTCCGCGGACTCACCGTTCGCCCCGGTACCCGCGGGCCCGGGGGCAGGCGGGGCGGAAGCCGTCGCCGGGACCGGGCCGGCGGAAGGAGACGGCGGCGCAGGCAGGGGCGGAGCGGCGGGAGCAGCCAGGGGAGCCACCGCCGGCAGCGTCTGCCCGAAGGTGGTGCCGCACCTGGGGCAGGGCGTGCCCTTCTCGCCGGTGGCCTCGAAGCAGGTCTGGCACTGCACCATCTCCGCGCGCACCTGCCGGTGGCCGCAGGTGGGGCACACCGTGCTGTCGTCGGGAACCTTGTCGTCCTGGCAGTTGGGGTTGAGGCAGCGGACGTGGCTGGCCACCTGCCTCTGGCAGTGCAGGCAGAAGACGGCCCGCACATGGATGGTTTTCCCGCACACGGGGCAGGGGCGCGTGAGCGCCTCGGGGGCGGGCGCGACCGGTGCGGCGGCGGTGAACCGGTCGATGTCGAGCACCAGCGCGGTTTCCGCCACCGCCTTGACGACGCTGAAGCTGTCGCGCACCTGCATGGTGAACTTCCCGCAGGGGACGGTCCACGGCGACAGGACCTTCCGGTACTCCTCGAGGCCCAGCTCCTTGTCCCGCGGCTTCCCGCGCAGCTGGAGGAAGGCCGTGTGCAGCTGCTCCCGCGCCGCCGGGGTGGCGCACAGCTCGCGCATGACCCGCGCCTTTTCGGACTCCAGGATGGCGTCCTGGGGCGAGAAGCGGATAAAGTCGACGTCCCCTTCCCGGTCCTGCCGCCGGGGGTAGACCTGGGTCTGGTAAAACTCCAAAAGGAGGAGGTAGACGTCCAAGCGCCGCTCGCCCTGCAGGCGGGCCAGGCGCTCCTCGACGGCCTTCATCAGGCGGTTGCGCAGCCCTTCCGCCCCCCGGATGTTGGCCAGGCGGTAGATGGCGTCACCTTCCGTCCCCAGCAGCATCCGGTTGACCGTGAAATCCTCCTCGTACGGGAAGGTGAAGCGGGTCTCGTCGTCGTCGCCGGCGGCGACGAAGAGGCCCAGCACCCGCGCCAGCACGAAGGCCCGGATGGCCTGGCGGTAGCCTTCCACCTCGGCGTCCGACTTGGGGAAGATGTCGGCGAAGCCGAAGCGGTCCCGGTCCGTGTGCAGGTCGAGCTGCCGGGCCGCGTCGGAGGCGGTGTAGTGCTTGATGTAGGCTTCCCGCAGCCCTCCGATGGACACCACGGACTCCGGGTAGAAGAGGGGCACGCCCTGCAGCTCGTTGTAGAACACGATGGCCGAGCGGTTGCGGTGGCCGATGTCCACGAACTGGTACTTGACGTCCATGCGGATGTCGTCGAGCATGCGCCGGAAGGCTTCCTGGCGCGGGCCGTTGACGGTGTCGAGGCCGACGAGCAGGAGCTGCTGCCCCTCCTGCAGCTTCACCCCGCCCACGTGCTCCAGGCCGGCCGCGGCCATCTTGAGCCAGAAGCGGGACATCTTGTACGCCTGCTGCACCGTTTCCCGTCGCGCGGACTCGGTGAAGCGCTCCGGGTCCATGAGCAGCTCCAGGGCGTCGGGCTGGTCGGGGTGGCCGGAAAAGACCTTCTTGCAGCGCAGGATCATGGCGTCCTCGATCTCGCCGGCCGGGGTGCTCTGAATGATCTGCAGCGCCCGGGAGGGCGAATCCACCCGGAAGACGTCCTTGAGGATGCCGTCGGCGCAGTCCTTGATGCGGGCCTCCTCCCCTTCCGGGCCGCCGGTCCAGTGCCGGTACCAGGCCTCGTCGTCGCCCGGCCGGTACAGGTTCAGCGTGTGGGTGTAGGTTCTCTCCCGCTTGAAATATTCCGCCCTGGCGTTAAACCGGGACCGCAGCTCGCCGAACCCGCCCAGGATGCCGTAGTAGCGGCCCAGCATGCCGCTGCCGGTCCGGTCGGGCTTGCCGAGGTACTCGTCCACCTTCTCCACGGCGCGGATGCCGCGCTTGGCCACCTGTCGCAGGAAGCGGGCCTCCACCCAGGCGTAGAGGTGGCCCCCGGCTTCCTCCGTGCCCGTGAGCAGCTCGATCTGCCGGTGCACGACCTCCTTGCGGCCGAAGAGGTACCAGGTGCGCTCCTCGCGCTCCATGTCGTGGAGCAGCAGGTCCACCCTGGCCTTGCGGACGCCGACCTCGCGGTCGTAGTAGGCCAGCATCTCCTCGAAGTGGGCCTTGTACTTGAACACGTCGGCCCCGGCGCCCCTCCCGAGGATGCCCTTCAACTGAAGGAGCATCTCCAGCGTGAAGGCCACGCCGAAGCGCGGGTCCTCGGTCATGGCGGCGGCGCCCTTCTCCAGGGAGCCCTCCTTCCCCAGCAGGCTGCCCAGCCAGGCCTGCAGGTTCTGCTCCACGGCCCGGACCCAGGGGCCCCAACCCATGGCCGTCGGGGAGTCCTCGTCCTCGCCCATCTGGCTGTCCACAGTGTTCAGGAAACCCCAGACCACGCTGCCCTTGCCGCCCAGGGGCGTGGACAGGGCCTGGCTGCGCACTTGCAGCACGCTCTCGCGGAAACGGTCGAGGTAGGTCTGCCCGCCCTCGCAGAGCATCAGGGCCCGGTTGAGGTCCCGGCGGGTCTCGCCCTCGTAGTTTTCCAGCTGGCAGAAGAGGATGCCCTTCTTGAGGAGGAATTCCCGGAAGAGGCTGCGCAGCGGGTCGCCGAGCCCGGCGGTCTCCCAGCGCCCGATGACGGCGGCCGCCAGGCGGGCGGCGCAGGCGTTGTGGAGGCGGTCGGCGGGGAAGAAGATCTGGCTCTGCCCGTTGGAGCCGAAGCGCATGGGGTAGGTGTCGCCCTCGATGCGCTGGAAGTTTTCCGTTTCCCCGCCGCCGGTTTCCCAGTAGTTGTGGTAGTAGACGTTCTGGGTGTACTGGGCGAGGTTCACGCGCGTGGCGCGCTTGCGCCCAGCCAGCCGGCCCTCCCAGTACTCCAGGAAGAGGGATTCCGCCTGCATCTGGTAGAGGGCGAACTCGTTGCCCTGGCTGCCGATGCTGTACCCGGCCTGGTTGGCCCCGTCGACGAGGTAGGTGTAGGAGAAGGGCGGCGGCGGCAGGTACGAGTGTTCCCGCTGGCTGCCGTCCCAGTTGCAGAGGAAGGGGTTGGTGAAGCTGTAGTGGTTGAGCTCCATGAGGGCGGCGTAGCCGTTGGCCTTGATCCGCTCGCACCCCGAATACCCCGCGAACAGGGAGGGGAGGAACAGGATGCCCACCCGGGTGGCCTCGGGGAAGATCTTGTGGGTCAGGAAGCCGAAGTCGAGGAAGGTGCCGCTGCCCGTCCCGCCGGCCAGGGAGGCGATGATGAAGATGTTCAGCTCCTTGGCGTCGAACTGGAAGCCCCAGTCCGCCACCGACTTGGCCACGTCGGGCGACTGCAGGCGCCCGCGGGCCTGGTTGAGGGCGGCGGCGATCTGCGGGAAGTTGTGGTACAAACCCAGGCGGCTGGCCATGCGGACCTGCCCCGCCCCCTCGCCGAGTTCGCCGAGTTCGGCGAAGCTGCCCTTGGTCTGCAGCCACTGGCGGATGTTGGGGTGCCGGTCGATGTAGCGCACGTAGGGCTGGATCCCGCCGGGGATGGTCAGGGGCTGGGTCTCGGCGTCGGAGAAGCGCACCTTCTCGAAGAGGGGGTCCTCCACGTTGTCGTAGATGGTCTTGGCCGTCGAGGTCTGGTCCGTGTCGAAGTGGCGGCACTGCACCGAGGGCATGGCCTCCAGCGAGCCGAAACGCTCCACCATGAGGCGGCGGAAGCGCAGGAGCACTTCCTTGCCGGTCCCGCCGAGCCCGATGAGCAGCATGGGGGAAAGCGGCTTCTCTTCCTGTTTCACGACCACCGGCCGTTCGTTGAGCACTCTGAGCATGATGGCAGAACCTCCCCGTCCGTTATTCGGAGTAGACGGTATCGTCGCGGGTGAAGATCACGACGAGGAACCAGATGAACCAGAGCCCCACGAGGAAGACCAGGACCCACTTCCACAGCCCCGCCAGGCAGGCGAAGAGGATGTAGGAGCCGAAGATCAGCCAGGTGACGGCATAGAGGAAAAAGAGGCAGACGGTCAGCCGGCGCGCCATGCGCGGGCTGAAGTACCGGATCAGGAAGCGGAAAAGCATGTAGCGGAAAACGACGTAGAGCATGACGGTCACGGCGGCGAAGAGCAGGGCGGGATAGAACCAGCTCCCGCCGCCCTCGGCCGCCGCGGCCTGGGCCAGGGTGACGCTCCCCGCGATGTTCTCGATCATGTCGACCTCCCTATCTGGCTGAACTGATGGCCGGAGCGCCCGGCCTCACATCCCCGTGTAATTGGCGCCGGGCGAAGACGGGGCCGCATAGCGCGGGGGCCGGGCCGCGGGGGCCGCCCCCCGGGCCACCGCCCGCACCTCCAGGCGCAGGGGCGGCTGGCCTTCGAAAAGCACCGTGTACACGTTCGGTTCCGGCGCGGGCTGGAGCCGGAAGCGGGGCGAAAACGCCCCCACCCGGAAGGAAAACCCCGAAAACAGGCTGCGGCAGACGCTCCCCAGCTCGTCCTCGCCGAAGCGGACCGGCGCCGAGCCCATCCGCCGCAGGTTGTAGTACTGCGGCCGCTCCCCGAGGCTGACCATCACCGGCGCCTTCCTCGCCAGGAGGCACAGGCCCACCCCGGCCGGCACGGCCAAGGCGAGGACCAGCAGAACCACCACAAGGCCCAGGCGGGGGTCGCCCTTCAGGCGGAAGGCGATGGGGAAGCGGTCGGGCCGGGCCAGGCGCACGGTCTTGACCTCGTCGACGCGGAAAACCCGCTGCAGCGATTCGGCCCCGTAGATGCCGGCCAGCTTCTCGAAGCCCTCCCGGGTGAGCTGGAACTCGAGGTCGCGCGCCCGGATGACCCCCGTGCCCACGAAGGGCACCTCCAGGCCGAAGGCAGCCTTGGCCAGCCATTTCCACAGCCCCTTCACCGACAGGGGGATCCCCGTGGTGTCCAGCACGATGGGCCGGGACAGGCGGACGGTTTCGCCGGGCGGCACGGGCGGGATCTTCGCCGGCTGGGTGACCCGGAAGAGGGCCGCCGGCAGCGTCTCCAGGCCGAAGTCCCGGGCCTGCCGCCGGTCGCGGGGCTGGAAGCCGCCCTCCAGGCTGATGGAGAGGGTGCCGCCGTTGAGCGCGTAGAGGGTGTTGTTGGTGATCCGGCCCTGGAACATGAGCTTCATGGGCTCATTCTCCACGAAGCGGTTCCCGCCCTGGCTGGTGGCCAGGAAGCGCACGTCCAGGGTCACCGGCTTGACGTCCAGCGGCCGCAGCTTCACGTGCACCCCGTGGAAGCAGGCCAGCAGGCCGGTGGAGCGGAAGGTGTTCTCGAAGGCCATGGCCGCGGCGTCGTCCAGCGGCGCGGCGCTGACCACGAGCCCGTAGGCGGCCAGGCTGAGCGTGCGGCCGGAGACCGGGTCCTTCAGGTCGTAGCGGTACAGGTGCACCGCCCGGAACCGCTCCTCCTCCTTGATGCTCCGGAAGAAGGCCTCGGTGGCCTGTTCCTCGGAAGCCGTCCCCGACTCCACCCGGTTGTCGGTCAGGAGGATGACGACGCCCTCGAAACCGCTCGACAGCGCGCGCAGGTTGCGGTCCAGGTCCGTCTGCAGGCCCGAATGAACCCACTTTTCAAAAGCGAGACTCTCATTGAAATCCACCGGCTTGGCGGGCGGATGCAGCTGGATCGCCCGGTCGGCCGGGCGCCGGCTCTCGTCGGTGGCGAAACCGAGTACCTCCACGGTGGAGGCGTTCAGCCCGCCCAGGCTCCTGGCCAGGCCGGCGAACCAATCCCGGAACTCGGGGATGGCGTTGACGAAACGCCTCTCCCGCACAGGTGCCGCGTCGCGGTACCCCGGGTACATGCTCTTGGACAGGTCGATCAGGATTTTCACGGGGAACGGCTTCCCGGCCTGCAGGCCCTGGGCCGGCACCGGGCCGGAGAAAGCCGCCAGCAGGGCCGGCAGGGCGGCGGCCAGCAGAAAGAGGGCGCACCGGAGGGAAGCAGGGGATTTCCGGGCGGCGGCCCGGGGACGCGCGGGAACCGGCCCGCCGGGGGAAACCCGCCGCCGGCCGGCGGGAGACGGTGTCAGGCGATCACACGGCTTTTTCTGGGTCATGGCTTCCCTGCGTCCTTGCGTTTCAGCGCAACGGTCCGCCGGCCGGGTGGAAGGAACCGGGCAGCGGTCGGGCCGGGGCTGTTCGAGAGAGCGTCAAGCTGAATTTTTACCACAACATGTCACCGTATGACAAACACTTCTACGTGGCCGGACTGATTTCCCACAGCCAGGAAGTTGCGCCAGCCGGCCAGGGCGGAGGCCCCCATCAGGCCGCTGCCGCCGGCCACGACGATCTCTTTCTGCTCGTTCGGGTTGTCCCACCGGAAAAGCACCACGTTCCCGCTCTCCAGGCCCACCGCCAGGCAGGTTTTGCGCCACAGCGCCGGGGGACACTGCAGGGCCGGCTGGTCTCCGGGCGACCAGTCGACGCCGGCCCCCAGGTGCGTGAAGTGCACCCCGTCGCAGCGGATGACGGCGATCTCGTTCGGGGTGGAGGCGGCGAAGTCGCTCACGTCGAGGATGGCCTGGTCCACGAAGCGGGATTCCAGGTTCACCCGCCGCAGCACTGGTTTCTCGCCGCCCTGCAGCAGGTAGAGCCGCATCCCGATGACCGCGGCCGAAGGACCAGCGGCGTTGCCCCCGGCAACCTCCTCCAGCCCCCCGGCGACGAAGCCCGGTAGCGCCTCCCAGGAACCGTCGGGGGCGTGCGCGATGCCTTGCAGCCGCCAGGCGGGCCCATCCGGCACGGCGAACCAGGCCGCGCGGCCGGCCGGCTCCACGGCCACGGAACCGGCTCCGTCCCCGCCGTCCAGGCACACGCCGGCGGGCGGGTTCGGCCCGGCGAAATCGGGGTAGAGCCACAGTTCCCGCCGGCCGTCCGGCTTGCGCAGGTGAAAATACAGGCAGCCGAAGGCGGCGGTCAGGGCGCCCACCGGATGCCCGTCCACGCGCAATTCCCGGAGAGGCTGGAATTGCCCGTCGGAAGCCGCCAGCCCCGCCAGCGAGCAGGCCTGGATCTCCCCCTCCATTCCGAGGAGGAGGGTGTCCCCGTCCAGGGCGGGGTGCACGGCCACGTTGCGCCCCAGGGCCGTGCGCCTCACCCGGCCTTCCCCGCCGCAGAGATTGGCCCAGGCCACCTCGCCCTCCCGCGAGACGGCGAAGAGCCAGCCGTCGCGCAGGAGCAGGCCCCGGCAGGCTCCGGCCAACGAGAAGCGCAGCACGGAGGTGGCCTGCATCCCGAAATCCTTGAGCACGTCGGGAACGAGCCCCAGGGAGCGCCCGCCCCCCCGCCGGGTGGACCAGCCGTCGGCCTGGTCGAGCGGTTGGCCGCAGGCCCGGCAGAAGCGGGCGAAAGACCGGTTGGGCGCCCGGCAGGCGCAGCGCTTGAGATAATGGCCGCACTGGGGGCAGGCCGGCAACTCGGGGGAAATGGTCTTCAACTGGCAGTCGGGGTAAGGACAGTCCATGATCCAACTCCTTACGGTTTCTGTCTCGGGGGCGCGAGCGCCCCCCCGTCGCGCGGGCAGAAGCGCGCCGGCGGGGCGAAGGTCAGCCCGCAGGAAACGCAGGAAAGCACCTCCCCGGCCGGCAGGGGCCGGGCTTTCTCCAAGAGAGCGCCGCACAGGTCGCACACCCCGGCCGGAAGGGCCGCCACCCGTCCGCACTGCGGGCACGCCTTCCCGGCCGGGCGGACGATCTCCCCCTTCAGGGGGACGGTCAGTACCGGCTGGGCCGGCAGGTCCGACTCCATCTCCACGAAGGTCGTGAAGGTTCCGGGCGCGCATTCCGCCGGGGAAAAGTGGAGCTGGACCTTCAGCCTCTCCGTCCCCCCGGGGCTGACGGCCACTTCCGACGGCGCCATCAGCACCACGCAGGACCCTTTCCGCCTCAACCGGACCAGCAGGGGACGCGCCGTATTGTTCCGGACGATGACGAAGACGGCCGCGGGGAAGCCCTCCAGCCACGGTTCCGCCGGGTCGATCCCGGCCAGCTCCCAGGTATCCCCGAACAGCACCCACGGGTCGCGGCAGAGCGAGGAGAGCACGTACCCTTTCCGGGGCCGCCCGGCATTCACGGCATAGTAGGCGGCCCCCGTGGCTGAATCCCCGCCGGGGGAGACACCGCCGCCCACCATGACCCGGTCCATGGGCAGCTCCCGGGCCAGTTCCGGGAAGCGGCCGACGATCTCGGGGATCCAGCGCGGTTCGGCGGTGTCCCAGTAGACGAAGTCCACGTCGGAGGGGAGCAGCGAAACCCGCTGCAAGGCCTGGCGCAGGACGCCGGCGCGGTCGCCCGTCCCGTCGGCCTCCAGGCCCTCCCAGCCGAGGCCGCGCCCGATGACGGGGTGCCGGGGCTCCAGGCAGGCCAGGCCGGCCTCCAGCTTGATGCGCACCGTGTAGGCCGCAAAGTCCCGCCGGCCGAGCCGGCAGACCAGGATGTCGGCCGGGCGGAGGGCTTCGAAGAGGGCCTGCAGGTTCCGCCGCTGGCGTTCGTCCTTGGCGATGGCGTGGTACAGGAAGACCGCGTCGGCCTCCGGGCGGCGCAGCACGGGCTTCGGATCCTCCCGGCCCGGCTTCGCGTTGGCCGACCGGGGAACCAGCCCGGCCAGCCGCACCGCTTCCCGGCAGGCCTGCACCTGTCCCTCCTGGAAGTCGGCCGGCACCACCGCCACGCACCGGTCCACCGCCAGGGCTTTCTTCCGCCCGCCCCGCTCGTACAGGGCGCGCTCGGCCCGGGCGGTCACGCGGTCCAGGTACAGGCCCAGCAGTTCCTCCATGGAATAGGCCCGTCCGAGGGCTTCCACCTCCAGGGGTGAGCCCAGGTGGGGGAACAGGTCGGCCAACCGGACAGTGCAGCGCTCGCCCGACGCGGCGGCGTCCTCCGTTTCCCCGGCCGCGATTTCGCAGTCCCCGCTCTCGTCCAGGATTTCCAGCACACTTGGAAAGCCCGCATCCGCCGCGGGGACCGGGAGGACATCCTCCCCCGCCCCGTCCCAGAGGACCGCCGCCACGCCTCCCGGCCCGTCGGCGTCCAGGTTCACGGCCAGGTAGCCCGGGTAGGCCTCGGCCGGGGGCATCGTCTCCATCCGGACGGCCAGGAGCGGAACCGGGCCGGGCGGGTCGGTCTCCAGCGCAATGGCGGCCTCGTGCCGGCCCGGCGGGAGACCGGACGGGTCGCCGAGGACCTCGAAAACGGCCGACCCGGAGGCGGCGATGTTCTCGTGCCAGGTGGCGTCGCCCGTCCCCATGGGGACCAGGGCGAGAGGCAGCTTCGCCCCCCGGACCCGGACCCAGGGCGCCGAGGAACGGATGCCCCGCAGGGTCGTCGGCCGGCCGCCGGTGTTCCGGACCTCCACCCGGCGGCGCGGTTTTTCCCGGTGCAGCACCGCCGGGAAGTCCAGCACATCGCTCCCCCACTCCAACCGCCCGCCGAGCATGGGCCCGTCCACCGGAACAGGCAGGGGTGCCCCGTCGGGCCCCACCGACACCGCCATCCGCTCCACGCCCCGGAAGCAGATGTCCTCCCAGTTCCAGGAGAAAACCAGCGGGGCCCCTTCCCCGGCCGTCCAGTACCCGGGCAGGGCCACCGCCTGCGGGCCGGCCTCCCGGAAGAGGCGCCGGACCTCCGCCGAACCGGCGGCGGACGGCAGCCCCTCCCCTTCCGCCGTCGCCAACCGCAGCGGCACGACCCGACGCTGCTCGCCACCGTCCGCGGCCATGGGCCAGGAAAGCTCCCAGCGGGCCGCGCCGGGCTGACCCGTATCGTCGGCCGGGGGAACCTCCACCGACTGACAGCGGCACCAGACCGCCGCGTTCGCCCCGACTTCCAGCCGGGCCGCCCGATCCCCCAGGTTCAGCAGGAGGAGGTCGGCATCCGCCGTGCCGTCCTCCCCCACCGGTACCGGCGTGCGGATCCAGGCCTGGACGCACGGCCCGGCCACGGCGCAGCGGCAGACGAAGGTGAGCGGGGCGACCCCGCCCGTCGCGCGGACGTCGTTGGTGCGGAGAGGCACGGTGGCCCGGAAAAAGCCCAGTGGAACCGCCGGCTCGCCCGCAGCCGCAACCTGCCCGGGGCGGACCCCGAAGGCCAGCTCCGAAGCCTCGTCCGGCGCCAGGTTCAACACCCGTTCCCCCCCCGGGCCGGACCGCAGGCCCGGGCCCTCCAGCGTCAGCCACTCCGGGAGGGGGGGAAATTCCACGGACAGGGGCCTTTCGCCGCGGTTTTTCCACTCCTCCCGCCGAAGCGGGGGCGCGTCGTGCACCGGGTCGAAGAGGCCGAAATCGGCCAGGGAGGGCAGTTCGCCGGGCAGGCCGGAAACTTCCAGGAAAGGGACGTCGGCCGCCAGGGTGAAGCGGAAGGCGATGTCCATGCGCCGGGAAGCCCCGCCCTCCCGGACCGCCACCAAGGTCACCCCGGCAGACAAGTTGCCCCGGGCGACCTCGCGGCCCGTGTAGCAGAGGTGCAGCGGAACGGGGCGGCAGGCCGGCGGAAGCCGCATCTCCGTCGCCCCGTCGGGCCAGCGGGCCGTCAGGACCTCGGAGCCCTCGGCCCAGACGGACAGTGTATCCTGAGTAAGATTTTCCAGCGTCAAGGGAAAAACGGACGGCCCGACCGAGCACACGTCCGCCGCCCACTCCAAGGCCCCGTCTTCGGCCATCCGCCAACCCTTGCCGGAGGCCAGGAGCTCGATGCGTTCGTTCCGGAGCGGCCACCGGACGGGGCGCAGACGGATGCCGCCCAGGAAGATCTGCCGCAGGAGCTGGAAATCCTCCAGGTCCCTGACCGTGACTTCCTCCGCGACGAAAGCCGGGAGCGTGTCGTCCCCGGCGTTGCTGCGCGTGTCTTTCCGTTTCTTGGCCATCGTCCCGTCCCTTGCCGTTCACCCCTTCAGGCGAAGGAGCCCCCCGGCGCCGCGCCCAGGCGGTTGACCACCACCTCGGGGGTGGTGATCAGGGCGCCGGTGGCCGTGGAGCGGAAGCCGCAGGCCACGACGCCGAGGACCACCCCGTCGTTGTAGCGCGGATCGCACTCGGCGGCCCGCCCGATGTGCTGGCGGGGGTCGAAGAGGGTGCCGGGCAGCGGGATGACCGGCTCGATTTCCGCCAGGGCCAGGACGGCCTTGACGGCCTCCGCGGCGGGCGAATCGCCAACCTCCGGCCGGGCCGGGTCGTTGGCCAGGCCTCTCAGGTAGGCATCGGCGCTTTTGAGGAAGCGCGAGCTCACCCACTGCAGGGGGAAGTTCAGCATTTCCAGTAAGATCTGCTCGTTGAGAGAAATGAGCAGGAGGTTCTGCGCGTCCCGGGCCCGCCCGATGCGCTCCAGGGGCGCCAGCGTCCCGCCCGCCCCCCGGACGTCCCGCTGCAGTTCCTGCATGTTCCGCAGGTCCAGCATGCGCCGGTGGATCTCCTGCCCCTCCCGCACCGCCTCCGCCAGCGCCTTGTCGGCCTCGCCCGGCCCGAGCAGCGACGCCAGCCGCCCCAGCTTCTCCGCGCAGTCGGCGGCGCCGCGGTCGGCCTCGTCGCGGACGTGCCGCTGCAGCTCCCGGCGCCGGGGGGTGCGGGAGCGCTCGTCCAGGGCGTCCATGACCCGGCGCTCCATCTCCGCCCACTCGGAGAGCAGGGCCGCCAGCCCTTCCTCCCCTTCCCGCTTTTCCGGAACCACCCCCTTCATTTCCGCCAGTTCCTCCCGCAGGGCCTGCCCTCCGTCCCGCAGGGCCCGAACCTCCGTCCCGAGACGCTCGCCGGCCTGCCGCTCCTCGGCCAGGGCCTGGTGCACCGCCTGCAGCATCTGTTCCAGCCGGGCGCACTCGGCCGCCCGCTCGGCCAGGACCCCGTCCAGCCGGGCCTTTTCCGCCGTTTCCCGCTCCTTCCGCTCCGCTTCGAAGGCTATGGCTTTCTTGCGGGAGCCGGCCAGCCGGAAAAAGAGGAAGTCGGCGGCCAGGGCGACCAGCACGGCCCCGGCAAAGAGCAGCAGGACACCCGGCGGCAACCCCGTCCCGTTGCCCAGCGGAGGCAGGTCAGCCGCCGGCCCTGACGGGAAGCAGCCGGCCGCCAGCGCCGGCCAGAGTCCGGCGGTCCGAAGACGCTCGGCCGGACCGCCGGCTTCCAGCCGGCCACCAGTCCCAGTTTCCGAACGCCGGGCCGGCAAGATGCCGGCAGACCGAAGACGCTCGGCCGGACCGCCGGCTTCCAGCCGGCTACCGGTCACCGATTCCGAACGCCGGGCCGGCAAGATGCCGGCGGTCCGAAGAGCGATATGAAAAGGTTTCATGGGCATTCTCCTCTCACGTCATCGTCGTTCCGGGCGGGTCGCGTCCGGGCGAGCGCCTTCCGGCCCCGCTTCCGCCCCTACAGGCGCCAGAAGGTCTCGGGCAGGTCCAGGGGAGCCACGGCCCGAGCGGACCCCAGCGTCGCCTCCACCCGGCCACTCAACCGCTCCCCGCCGGCGGAGCGGGCGAGGTGCATCTCCAAACCGATGGGCCGCCCGGCCCTAAGGTCCGCTTCCGACACCGGCAGTTCCGCCAGGGCGGCGGGGGCGCAGGCCCAGGGGTGCGGCTCCGCGCCGAAACGGAAGACCAGCCGCAGCCGGCCCGGCCCGGCGCCGGGCGCCTGTCCCAGCGACAGGTTCTGCCGGACGACGCGCTTCTCCCCGGGCCGGGGAAGTGCCTCGGGGCCCACCAGGGTCTCAGCCTGCCCCGGAAGGGTCTCGATGCGCAGGGAAGGATTCTTCCGCACCGTCAGCCGGCCGGCCGGGTAGCGCCTCTTCCATCCCACCGCCTCGGTCAGCGCCCGCACCACCCGGTCGGGGGCGGCCTGGTCGAAGGCCCCGGGGGCCAGCCGAAAGCCCAGGCGGTCCAGCATGTAGCGTTCCAAGGGGGAGAAAACGAACAGTTCGCCGAGGGGGACCAGGTCGCCGGGCGCGGAAACGATCTGTTCCCGACCTGCCCCGTCCGCCGCCGGGAGGCCCAGCCGGGGGGCGATCCGCCCGGCGAAGAGTTCGCCCAGGCCGTTCCGCGTCAGCGGGCCCAGCCCCTCCGGTGGACGGCAACCGAAGCCCAGCAGGCCCGAGAGCAGCCGTTCGGTGGCGTTCCAGGAATCCCTCTCCCCGCGGAAGAACGCCGCCTCGCGCAGAGCTTCCTGGAAGCGGCGCACCAACCCCTCCCGGCCGAGGGCGGGCAACTCGCGGCAGGCCCGGCACTCGACGTGAACAGCCCCCGCCCCGATGTCCCGCCGGAAATCGTGCAGGAAGCTGCGGGAGCCCTGCATGTCCAGCACGGACACGACGGCCCGGGGGCCGGGGTCCGCCAGGCCGCCCAGGGCGGCGGCCACGGTCCGGTCGATGGTCTGCACTTCACCGAAACCATTTTCCATGAATATTTTGCGCAGGATGAGGCGGGACCGCCGCGACCAGCGCCCGGGAACGGCCAGCAGCACCGGCACCCCGTCCGCCGCCGGGCCGTGCAGGGCGGCGAACTGGAACAGCGGCTCCAGGACGAAGCGGGCCATGGCGGCCGCCGTCTGGCGGACCATCCGGGAGAGGCGGCCCGGCCGGGCCTCCCCGGGAGGGGCCGGGATCTCCATGAAGTCGAGGGCCGGGACGGCTTCCTGCTTCCGCCCCACTTCCCAGGCGTGCATCCAGCCAATGTCCCGCGGGTCCCGCGCCCCCCGGCGGAAAAACGCCCGCACGCTTTCGGGGAAATCCGCCCCGCCGGGAACGGCCAGCCCGCCGCCGGGCTCCAGCCAGACCGAAGTCTCGAAGTAGCGCCGCACCGTCTCGCCCTCGACCGCCACGCACGGGAAAACGCGGCCGGCCTCGTCCACCAGCCGGGCGGCGAAGACGCGCTCCCCCCAGTCCACCACGAGGCAGGCGCCGGAGAACGGTCCTGGTTCCGGGGTCGCGGGCGCCGCCGGCATGCCGCTCAGCCCGCCCACAGCTGGTCGTCCACTACGGGGGGCGGCGTGATGGTCACCGGCTGGCCGTCGGCCTCCACCTCCAGCATCCGGTTGGCGCCGACCCGGAAGGTGATTTCGGCGCCCGGCTGGCCGTCCGCCAGGGTATTGAAGTGGATGGAGCCGATCTGGCGCAGGGACGGGTTGCCCTCGATGTCCACCTCTTCCGCCGGGATCCCCTTGTGCTGGTAGAAGTGCAGGGCCAAATAGCCGTTCTCCGGCACCTCGCCCTCCCCGCAGGAGCGGGTCGCCTCGACGGGGTAGGCCGAACCGGCCGGGATGACCGGCTCGAACACGGCCCGGCCGTACATGCCGTTCACGGCGATGCCGTAGCTGTGGGGCAGGGTCCGGCGCTCGCTGTCGAAAAACACCTTGGCGCCGGGCCGGGTGCGGGACGAGGCGTAGCGCACCGCCCCCCGGGCCACGCAGAGCTTGAGCGTCTCCTCCTCCAGCACGATGCGGCCCTCCTGGCCGTGCAGGTGCCGGAACAGGTCGGCGACGGTCTGCTTGACCAGGGGCATCAGGCTGGACCGCCCGGAATGGAAGACGAAATCGATCTGCTCCTCGCCCAGGCGGCACTGCCGCAGGGCGCCCTTGACCACGTCGACGCTGCGGGCGAAGATCCCGGCGCACAGGTCCCGCAGCTTCTGGCGGGTCAGCTCCCAGCGGAACTCGCGGCCGCCCTCCTCGACCCGACCGTCGGTGACGCGGATGCACAGGCTGGCCGGGACCGAGAACGTGGCCACCTCCCCCTCCGACAGCTCGATCTTCGCCTTTTCCGCCGCCGCGATCCACTCGTTCCGCGCGGCCAGCACCGCGGCCAGGGAGAGTGCCGGCCACCGCCGCGCCTCCTTGACCTGCATCAGCTTCTGGAAGGGGCACTCGATGAGGTCGGCGGAGAAGAGGCCGTCCAGCGCCTTGCAGACCTTCAGCGCCTCGCGCATGACGGCCAGGTCGATGTACTCGCCCCCCGTCAGGTTGTCGCCGCAGTTGGCGAGCACCGCCAGCCGCTGCCGGGCCTGCCCGTCCGCCTTCTCCTGGCTGATCTCCACCACCGAGACGTCCAGGGTTCCGCCGCCGTGGTCGTAGATCAGGGCGTGCACCTTGCCCCGCTCGTCCAGCAAACGTTCGAACTCGCGGCGCAGGGGGGAGGCGTCTCGCCCCTTCGCCCCCACGTGCTGGAAGAAGAAGATGGCCGCCGCCATGGGCTCGTCGATGATGAAGCCCTCTTTCGCCGGGCCCTCGGCGGCACCAGCCGCGCCGGCCCGGACGGCCACGTCCAGGCCGCTCAGGCGGGCCGCCTCGATGATGCCGCGGACCTGGGCGTCGTAGAAGTCGGCGGGCACCGTGAGCATGGCCCGGCGCACCGCCAGGTAGCGGGTCTCCCGGCTCAGCTCGAAGAGCCGCCGCTCGGCCAGGCGGACCAACCGCTTGATGAGCAGGGCCGCCAGCTGGTGCGGCTCGAACACGATCCCGCAGATGGTGCGGGGGCGGGTGTGGCCCATGATGCGCTTGAGGGAACGGCAGGCCTGCTCGGGGTAGATGCTGGCCTGCCGCCTGGCCAGCTCGCCGATGTCGTACTGGTCGGCGCCGCCCTTGAACACGAGGTAGCTGGGGATGAGGAAGGCGTCGGAGGCCCCGGCGCCGGGCAGGTTCGCCCGCTCGGGGTCGGGGACCAGCTCCTCGGTGTTCCGGTCCTCGTTCCACACCGCCACGCAGGAATTGGTGGTGCCGAAATCGATGCCCACGAAATGGTTGTACTCGCCGTCGGGCGTACGCACGTCGAGGCGGAAGGGGATGCGCAGCGTCACGTCGTCGGGTTGGGTGAAAACGGTCACGCAGCCCTCGTGCCGGCCGGCAGGAAGTTGTTCCGGCATGGCGATGACGGTGAAGGGGAACGCCCCCGCGAACACGCTGCGCCCGGCCACCGGGTCGGTCCGCTGGCCCTCGGGGAGCAGGGAAAAGACGGCCTGGGGGGCGAAGACCCGCAACCAGGGACGGTCCGACTCGATGCCGGTGACCTCCACGCGCTCCGTGCCGGTGTTGCGCAGACGAACGCCGTAGGCGACCTCCTCGCGGGAGAGGGCGCAGGGGTTGAGGACTTCCGGCGGTTCGGCCGCCAAAGCGTAGGAGACCATGCGGGCGGAGATGGGGAAAGTCAGGTCGGGGAGGTCGTGGGAAAGGCGCAGACGCAGTACGGTGCCCTCGACTGGGGCCGTTTCGGCCCGTTCCCAGACCAGGTTGACGGAAACCCCTTCGCCGGGCCGGACCGGCAGTTCCCGGCCGGGCGCCCAGTCCGCCCGCAGGCCGGGATCCGGCGAGGCCTCCACCCGGGCGTCGAGGACCTGGAAGGGCGCCCCCCCCTGGTTCTTCACTTCCACTGCGAAGGCGAGGCTGCTGCCCCGTTCCACCTTCCCGAAATCGATCTCCCGCCGGGCCACCGCCGGCTGGGGCCCCGGCACCACCCGGACCCCGAAGGGGACGCACCGTCCCTCGCTCCCGTCGAGGCGGCAGCGGAAGGGCAGTTCGGCCGCGCGCATGCCGGCAGGGAGGCGCTCCGGCAGCAGCTCCAGGCGCACCGTGCGGACCGCGCCGGGTTCCAGCGTGAAAGGCTCCGCCGGGTCCAGCCGGAGGAAGGGCGGCAGGGGCTCGGCGGACAGGCACTCCACGCCCGCGGCCCGGCCGCTCGCGTTGCGCACCGCCAGTTCCCCCCGCAGTTGGCCGTCGGGCACGCTGAGCGTGAGCCGGTCCGGCGAGACGACGACGTTCAGGGGCATCCGCCCGCAGTAGGCACAGTGGGCGTCGGTGTCCTTCAGCTCCCAGCGGCCGCAATAGATACAATCCGCCATGCGCGTGACTCCTCGGTAGAACGCGCAGTATACCGGAAGCGGGGTGCCGAATCCACCCGCATTTTCCGCCCCCGCCGGGCCCCTTCGGGCGTTTCGAATTCGAGTTGATGGAATCGAAGCCACGTCACGAAAAGCGACCCGGCCGGCCGAAGACTCTCACGGAGGCGCAGTGGCCACAGAGGCAGGATGAGAACAGGAGGCCCCGGCGAGCGTGGCGGAAAGAAATGAATCCAGAAATCGCCTGGATTCGTTCGCTTGCATATGCAAGCGTCTCATCGGGCCCTGGCGACGGACGTACCTGGCTCTCCTTCCCCGCGGACTCCGTGCCCCCGTGAGAAAAATCGCCAGTGCCGGGAAACGAGGCACCCAATCCGCACCACGTCCGAATTGTCCACAGGCCCCGGACCTTGCGGAAAAAACGGTATTCTCATTCGAAGACGGGCCCGAACCCCGCAGGGATGGCCCGATTGTGGCCGACGACGAACCAGGCAGCCCCCGGGAAAGTCGAACTGGTCAGGCCCCTGAGTCCCGAAGGTGTGATCAACGCAGTGCAGGCTCAACGCTTGGGCGGGCGGCGTATTGGGTATGGTTTAGTCGGCAGGCCGGGGCAGCCGGGACCCCGGGCCACCCTTTGCTTTTCGCGGCTTCGTGTCGACTGACACGAAGAATCGCCGCGGGAATCAGTTCCCCGTCAAGGGGACTTCCGCGCGAACAGGCGGGTTCCCGGCTCATCGAGCGGGATTTCCTGCAGATCGGCCTGAACGGCCAACCACGCGCACAGGGTCACGGTCTCCTGCGGGGGATTCCATTGAAACGAGACGGCCCGGTCGTTCTGGACCAGGATGTGGGTGATGTCCTTGTCCCTGATCAGGGAGCGCATCCGCTTCCCGTCAAAGGGCCTCTTGCCCCAGGGGAAAACCCGGTTGACAAAACCGGCCCGGGGGAGGAACAGCCCGTAGTCGCGGGCATCTTGGCTTGCCACCAGGAGGATGCGCGCGCCGGGCGCAATCCGGCGCAAGGCGGTGGTGAAGGGCTCGTCGGTCCGGCCGTCCGCCGGGGTGGCGGCCAGCCGGCCGATCGCCCTGGCGCCATGCGCCAGGGTCGCGGCGACGACCACCAGCAGGCCGATGGAAACCAGGGCGGGAACCAAACGCCTGCGGAAGGAAAACCGGGCCGAGAACAAGGCGCCCACCACCACCATGAGAGCGAAGGGCCCCACCAGGAAGCGCTCCGGAAGGCCAGACGCCGACTGCCAGCGGACCAGATACAGAACGCTCGCCAGCGTAAGGATTTCCATGAGCAGCAGCAGGCAGAGGGAGGAAGGGGGCGCCGGCCCGCTTCTGCGCGCCTCCCGCAGCACGACCCAGAGCGCCCCACCCAGAACGGGCAGCCACAGCAAACCACCCAGGGAGAAACGCTGGCCAAGCGGGCGGACGTTGAAAGCAAAACGGCCCGGCCATCCGGGGTTTTCTTCCAGGGGCAGCAGGGCGTCTGCCCCCAGGAGGGCCGCGACTTTGTTCCCTTTGCGCTCCAGCCAATGGCGAACTCCCGAAAAGGGGATCGCCGGCAGTTCCGCCAGCAGAAACGGGAAACGCACCGAATGGACGTAGATTTGCCGCCAGCCCAGGTCGCTTTGCACGACACGGCGCAGCCCCCTGGGCCCCAGGGGATGGCTGAAATGGATGACGTTGCAGGCCAGCGTGACGGCCAACCCGCTGGTCAGCACCCCGGCCAGCGCTCCCCCGGCCAGGGCGACCAGGGCGATTCGCTTCCTCTTCAACCGGAGCAGGATTGGAACGCCGGCCAGGAACAGGAAGGCCGGCAGGACCGTGAATTTGACGCCTGCGGCCATGGCGGCCCACAAGGCGGCGAGGAAAAGGCAGCGGGGCGCGTCCGCCGGATTTTTCCTGGCCCGAAGAACCCAGAAGGCCACCCCCAGAACGAACAGGGACAACCAGATTTCCGGGCTCAACCCGACCGCCTGCTCGAAGACCAGGGGCGTTCCCAGGAACAGGGCGGCCCCCGCCCAGGCCAGGCCGCCGGAACCGCCCGCCTCCAGGATCACTCTCCGCAGGCCCATGGCCGCGCAGGGGAAGGCCAGCCAGAACACCAGTCTCCCCAGCCACTCCAGTTTCGTGAAGAGCAGCGGCCACAGGAAGAACAGTTCGCTCCCGAAACTGAAGACCGTCTGGCGGTCGTTGTGCGTCTCGAAAGGCAGCACGCTACCATTCTGCATCCAGTAGGCAACGCGGGAGGCATGGTACATCCGGTCGTCGAAACCGGAAACGGGTGTCATGATCTGGAGGGCGGCGGAAAGGGCGATCAGCAGGATTAGGCAGAAAAGCCAACCATGACGGGGAAGTGCGGGCGTGGAAGCGTCCGGAAGCCGCCCCGGCCCTGGCGACAGCGCCTGGCCGGAGGCGGGGGCAGACCCGCCGCCTATTCTTTTCCACGAGCGCAACGCCAGGTGCAAAGCCAGCGAAAGCAGCGCCTGGACCAGCAACCAACCGGCGGGGGCCAGCACGCCCGCCAGGGAGGCCAGGGTGGCGACGCTCCCCAGGCACATCGCGGCGGCGGCCAGGAAGATCCAGAATCTTTCACCCTTGTCCCTGGCGGTCCCGGCGGCCATCGCCCAGGAGGTCCAGGCCAACAGCAGCGCCGATACCAGAAAGCAGGCAATCCCCGGGAGGCTGTTCATCATGCGGTGACGCTCCGAAGGCGGTGGCAGCAAGCCCCCCCGAGCCGCCGCTTTCGGAACGACCGGGGGAGGGACCGGTGCCCGGCGAGACGGGGCCGGCATTCGGCGAGAGGTCGCGCCCTGCGTCAGGCCTGGTTGACGGCCACCTGGGCCGGGCGGACCACCTGACCGGAAGCGCTCTCCCGGAAACCGAAGGCCAGCACCTCCGTCACCACGCCCGCCCCGAAGCCCTCCTGCCGAACCGACGCGGCGCAGACGTGGCGCACCGGGTCGAAGGGGGTCTTCCCCGCCTCGACGGGGAGGATTTCGCAACCGGCCTGGCGCAGCACGCCATCGATCCACCGCCGCACGGCGGCGGCCTCGTCGGGATCCGCACCGGGACGGCCGCAGCCGGCCACCGCCCAGGCGACGTCGGCGAACTCGGGGAACCTTTCTCGGACCCACCGTTCCGGCGTCAGGGCCCGAACGTCCTCCAGGATGCCCAAGGCGCAGATGGTCAGGGTGGAAACCGACAGACGGCGCAGACGGCGGAAGGCAGCCTCGTCATCGGGGTCCCGGGCCTCTTCGCGCGTCAGGAAGTCTTCCAAATCCGCACAAATAGTAAATTTTTGCTGCACTTCGCGCCGTACCCGGGCGCGGACGGCGTCCAGACTGTCCGCTTCCATCTCCCGTTCCAGATCCTGGGCTACGCGGGAGAAGAAGGCCCCCCAGGCGCCCAGTTCCGCCGGCAAGGGGAAGTTGCTGCTCAAGGTGAAGCGCAGACGGGTGTCCAGGACTCCCAGCATCTCCTTCTCCAGGGCCGCCAGGGTGCCCCAGGCCGGCGGGGCCGGGGCGACTGCCGCGGGCGAGAAGCCGATCTCCTCCTGCACCGACAGGGCGGACCCGGCGGGTTCGTCGGGGCTGGCGCCCTGGACCACGGTTTCCGGGGGCAGCAGGGCCACCCCTTCAGCGTGCCCGCCCACCGGCATGTCGAGAAGGCTGCCGGTGGGCAGCTCGGCCCCCTCCTGCCCTTCCGGATACAGCAGCGGACCAGATACGGCCAGGTAGGATTTGAGGTTGTCGAGAAAAACGCCGGCCGCGGTTTCGGAAGTCTCGCCGCTGCGGTAGGAGTCCTCGCGCAGGCGGGCCAGGCGGGCCAAGGCGCTGTCGTCCAGGGGCGGCGTATCAATGCCCAGCATGCGCGCCACGACGGTCATGAGTCCGGTCTCCTCGATCAGAGCGGCCCACTCTCCGAAGATGAGCCGATTGATGGGTTTCCGGTACTTCTCTTCCGCCTTGCGGGCCATGCGTTCCAGCAGCCGGCGGTCCTGCGCCGCCGAGTTGTGCAGCGTCATGTTCCACAGGGCCAGGAAGGACGACTTGAACGCCTGCACGCAAGTGGACTGGCAATCCTTGAAATCGCCTTCCGCGAAGAGTCGGGAGGCTTTCTCGACCAGGGATTCGGTGATGTTTCTCATGGGATTGTGCTCCTTCGACGGGTGATGCTGCCTGATGCGCACAGCGCCTGGCGAACCTCAGCCCCCCTCTTCGCCCCGGATACCCAGGTTGCGCATTTTCTTGTAGAGACCGCTGCGGTCGATGCCGAGTTCCCGGGCGGTCTGGACCATGTTCCCCCCGTTCCGGCGAAGGGTTTCCTGAATGAATCTTCGTTCGAAGGCCTCGCGCGCCTCCTGGAGGGTCCCCTTCTCAGGCATAGCCGACGGGACCTCCACCCGGGAAAGGATGTCGTCAGGCAGGTCCGGCGGGGCAATCTCGTCGGAACGCAGCACGATAACGAGGCGCTCCATGCAGTTCTTGAGTTCGCGCACGTTGCCGGGCCAAGCGTAACGGTCTAGGATGTCCTGGGCGTCAGGATGGACGGTCTTCGGCACGCGCGAGTAGAGACGGGCGAACTCGTCCAGGAAGAAACGCACGAGCAAGGGGATGTCCTCGGGGCGGTCCCGCAGGGGCACGATCTGGACCGGAATGACATTGAGTCGGTAGAACAGGTCCTCGCGGAAGCGCCCCTGCTCGATGAGCTCGGGCAGCGGGTGGTTGGTCGCCGCGATGACGCGGACGTCCAGCTCGATGGGCCCGCCCCCGCCCAGGGGCTCGATCTTCTCCTCCTCCAGCACGCGCAGGAGCTTGGCCTGGACCTTCAGGCTCATGTCCCCCACCTCGTCCAGGAAGAGCGTCCCCTCGTGGGCCTCCTCGAAGCGCCCCTTGCGGTCCTCGCCGGCCCCGGTGAAGGCGCCCCGGCGGTGGCCGAAGAGCTCGCTCTCGATGAGGTCGTCGGGGATGGCCGCGCAGTTGATCTCGACGAATTTCTTGTTCCGGCG
>CAYTBK010000025.1:0-38948 GCA_964436005.1 uncultured Acidobacteriota bacterium | reverse complement strand
GCCGTGTTGTAGACCTTGGTCTGATACTTGGCCATGACGCTTTCCAGCGCGGCGGTGTCGCCCTGCTGCAGCGCCGCGACGATATCCTGCTCTTTCCAGTTCTTTGTCGTCATGTGAGAACTCCCTCGGTCAGATTTTTTCGCTCGGGGCGGAATCGCTTCGGACTTCCAGCCCCCTTATAAAGCAAATCCTCTGCCAGAATCCGATGCGCTGCCGGCGCATCGAAACTTGTGCAAAGGCACGTGTTGAGCGGAAGTGCCCGACTTCGCCGTGCGCTTGCCCCCACCAACAGTCTTTATATGTGGCGGAATCCGTCACATGTGACGGGCTACATCCGGTTTTTTCTGGTTTTCAAAAGCAGGTACAGGAAAAACGGGCCGCCGAGCAGGGAAGTCAGGATTCCCACCGGGATCTCCGCCGGGGGAATGATGGAGCGGGCCGTCCAGTCGCACATGGCGAGAAACGCCCCACCTCCGAGGAGGGAGTAGGGGATGAGCTTGACGTGGTCGTTTCCGGCGACCATCCGGACCATCTGGGGAACCATCATGCCCACGAAGCCGATGGGGCCGCAGAGGGCGACCACGCCGCCCGTCATCAGGGAGACGGCCCCGAGGAGGACGAAGCGGGTCCGGGTGACGCTCACACCCCGGGAGTGGGCGATTTCGTCCCCGGCCAGAAGCAGGTTCAGGTTCCGTGAAAGGACGAGGACCGGCACGCCGGCCGCAACCACCAGGCTGCACAATTCCAGCGGCTTGGTGTAGCCCACCACATTCAGGTCTCCCATCAGCCAGCGGACCAGCTGGAACGAACCGGTGAAGTCACTCAAATACTGGACGAACATGATGACGGCGGAGAAGAAAAAGCTCAGGGCGATTCCGCACAGGAGCAGGGATTCGGTGGAGTAGTCCCGGCCGATCCCGGCCAGGGCGAAGACCAGGACGATGGTGGCGGTGGCGCCGATGAAGGCGAAGACGGGGAGGGCGGAAAACCCGGCGATCGAGATGTCCAGCCCGGCCTTGACGGCCAGGGCGGCCCCGCAGGCGGCTCCGCTGGAAACGCCCAGGGTGAAGGGGGTGGCCAGGGGATTGCGGAAGACGGCCTGGAAGACAAGGCCGGCCAGGGCCAGCGCCCCTCCCGCGGCAAATCCCAGGAAGAGGCGCGGGACGCGCACATCCCAGAACACCACGCCGGACAGGGAAGCGCGGAAGGCGGGGGAAAAGACGTCGAGAAGGTTCCGGGCCCCGCTGCCCAGGCAGACCAGGAGGAATGGCGCGGCCACGAGCAGGGCGAAGGCGATCCAGAGGAAACGGTGCAGGGACCTGTTCATGAGTGGCCGCCCGGGTGCTCCGGAGTTGTCGCCCAGGCAACGGCCCGGGGGTTTTCCCGCAGGGGCAGGAAAACGTCTCCCGACGTGTGCGCGCTGCTGACGGAATATTGCACAAACGGAACTCCGAAAAGGCTTTCGAGGGCTTCGGCACCCACTTCCGCGGCTGGCAGGTCGAAGGCGACCCGTCCTTTCCGCAGCCCGACGATGCGGTGAGAGAGCCGCCGGGCTGCGTTGATGTCGTGGGTGACCATGACGATGGTCTTTCCGTCCCTCCGGTTCAGGTCCTCGAGCAGGGAGCCGACGTGGGCGTCGTGCCAGGGGTCCAGGAAGGCGGTGGGCTCGTCCAGCAGGATGGCCGGGGTTTCCTGGGCCATGGCGGCGGCAATGTAGACCCGCTGCCGCTCTCCTCCGCTCAGGGTCTGGAGGGAATGCGAAGCGAGCTCGCGCAGGCCGGCGCGGTCCATGACATCCTCGACCAGGTCCCGGTCTTGGCGGCTGGGGCCGTGCCAGAGGGACAGGTGCGGGTGGCGGCTCATCAGCAGGAAGAAGGACACGTCGAAGGGGGGGGCCTGCTCCTTCATCTGGGGCACCCAGGAGACGGTCTTCGCCAGGTCGCGGATCGGCCAGGAACGAAGCGGGCGGCCGGAGAGCCGCACGGCGGCGCCGGCCGGGAGGACCCGGTTGAGGTGCCGCAGGAGGGTCGTTTTGCCCGCCCCGTTGGGGCCGATGATCGAAACGAACTCGCCGCGGGGCACGGTGAAGGACACGTCCTCGAGCAGGCGCTTTCCATCGATCTCGCAGGTCAGGCTGTTCACTGTCCACATGGCCGGAGACTCCTCAGGTGATGGCGATCCCCAGCTTGTGCATGCGGTGGATGAAGCTGCGGTAGGTGATCTTGAGCAGCCGGGCGGCCTTTATCTGAACGCCGTCCGTCTTCTGCAGGGCCATCAGGATGATTCTTCGTTCCATGTTCTCCAGGTAGGCGTCGATTTCCAGGCCCTCGTCGGGGATGCTGACCTCGGGGAACGGGCAGATGGCCCGGCCGACGCCCGGGTTGACGAGCTCATCGGGCAACCGTTCCGGCTGGATGAAGTCGGAGGTCTCGAGGGCGGCGGCCCGCTCCACGACATTTTCCAGTTGCCGGACGTTGCCTTTCCATTCGTACGCGAGCAGGCAGCGCATGGCGGTCTCGGAGAAACCCTTGATGTCCTTGTTCAGCTTGGCGGTGAAACGATGCAGGAAATGCTCGGCCAGGGCGGGGATGTCGCTTTTTCGCTCGCGGAGCGGAGGCAGGTGGATGGGGATGACCGCGATGCGGTAGAACAGGTCTTCCCGGAAGAGGCCCTTTTGGATGAAATCCTGCAGATTCTTGTTGGTGGCGGCGATGATGCGTACGTCCACGGGCGTCTCTTCGGGGCTGCCCAGCCGGCGCACCCGCCTTTCCTGGAGGGCCCGCAACAGTTTGACCTGCATGGGCAGGGACATTTCGGCAATCTCGTCCAGGAACAGCGTCCCCTTGTTCGCTTCCTCGAACAGGCCCTTCTTGTTGTTGAAGGCGCCGGTGAAGCTGCCCTTCATGTACCCGAACAGCTCGCTTTCCAACAGGGTCTCGGGGAAAGAGCCGCAGTTGACGGAAATGAAGGGCTGCCCGTTGCGCAGGCTCGATTCGTGAATGGCTTTGGCGATCAGTTCCTTGCCTGTCCCGCTGTCCCCGGTGATGAGGATGGTGCTGTCGGTGGTGGCGACGACGCCGATAGTCTTGTAGATCTTGATCATTTCCGCGGAAACGCCGATGATCCGGGAAGGTTCCGCGTCCGGCCCTTTCCGGACCTCGCCGGCTTTCTTTTCCCCGGCCCGCTTCTCCATGGCCGAGCGGACGATGGTCTTCAATTCTTCCACGTCGAAAGGGCTTTTTTTCGTCACGTAGTCGAACGCACCGTATTTCAGCGCTTCGATGGCGCTGTCGGCCGAAGCGTAGGCGGTGATCAGGACGAAGGCGGCGTCCGATTTCTCTTCGCGGATCATCTGCAACAACTCCAGCCCGGTACCGTCGCCCAGTTTCAGGTCGGACACGACGACGTCGAACGAGTCGCCGTGGAACTTTTCGCAGGCATCCTGGAAGCTTTCGGCGGATACGACCTGGAAACCGTCCTCCCGGAAAACGAACCCCAGCAGGTCTCTCATCCCCTGCTGATCATCGACGAGAAGCAGTTTCACCTCGATACCTCCTTTCTTGGCAGTGGTTGTTTGGCGATCAGGGGGAACCAGAGCGTGAAAACGGTTCCCTTCTCGGGGATGCTGTGCACCTCGATCCGGCCGCCGTGGTCGGTGACGATCCGGTAGACGATCGCCATGCCCAGGCCGATGCCCGAAGGGAAATGGCTCTGGAATGGCTCGAACAGGTGGGCGAGTTCGTCTTCCTTCATGCCGCGCCCTTCATCACGGAACACCAGGCGGACGTGACGGTTTTCCCGGGTGCAGGCGATGCTGATCGCGCCGCCGGAGGGCATGGCTTTCATGGCGTTCGAGCAGAGGTTCCAGACCACCTGCCGCAATTGGTCGGGGTCGGCACTCATGACGATGGCTGAATGTTCTGTTTCCAACTGGATCCGGTGTTCCGGCTTGAACTCGGGGCTGTTTTCCAGCAGCAGGATCGTCTCCCGGATCAGCGACACGGCATCGATTTCTTTCGGCGAGAATTTGCGGAACCCGGCGAACTGGAGAAAATCGGAAATGATCCGGTCCAGCCGCTGGGATTCGCGAAGGACGATGTCCATGAGCTGCCGGTGGGAATCCTGGAGGTTCAGATGGTCCTTGAGCACCTGGATGGACCCGGACATGGAGGCCAGGGGGTTTCTGACCTCGTGCGCGATGGCGGCCGAAAGGCTTCCGATGGCGGCCATGCGGCGCTGGATCTCGAGTTCGTTCTCCAGCTTCTTGATCTCGGTGAGATCCTGGAAAATGAAGATGTAACCGTCCAACTCGCCCAGGACGAGGATGGGGGAAATGGAGAGGCCGATGAAGAGGCCGTCCGGCCCCACTTCCTCCAGCCACTTTTCCAAACGGATAGCTCTCTGTTCCTGGGGCGGGAAGCTGATGTGGGCGATCTCGTCCTCGTTCAGGCGGAAAATGGCCAGGGCGTTGCCGCCCAGGATGCTCTCTTCCTGCGTTTCCAGCAGGCGGACGCCGGTCTGGTTCACTTTCACGACTTTGAACCGCTTGTCGGTGGTGAGCAACCCGCTGCGGATATTGTCCAGAATGAGCGTGTTGTATTCGTTCAAGTCCCGGATGCGCGTGGTCTGCTGCTCCACGCGCAGGTGGGCGTGGCGGAGCCGTTCGGCCAGAAAGCCCATGAGCAGGCCGACGATGACGTTGCCGAGAACGGACACCTCCATGGAGAGCAGGAAGGGCTTGATGGCGATGGCCGGGTTCTTGTGCGCGTTCCCGTAGAGCAGGAAAGCGAGGGTGGTGATGTTGCTCAGGCAGGCCAGGGCGGTGACGATGATGATTCCCCGGAAGTCCAGGAAAAGGCTGGCGTACATGATGACGAGGATGTACAGGAGGGCGAAGGGCGTTTCTGCGCCTTCCGTGAAGTAGACCGTGAAGAAGACCAGGGTCAGATCGCCCAGGATCTGACCGAAGAGAATGGCCTTGCCGGCCGGATCGGGAAGGTCGGCCAGGTACTTCCAGAACACGTTCAGGACGAAGAAAAACGCCATCAGGGCGTAATAGGTGTCGCCGAAGGAGGGCTGGGGCGAAACGAAATCCTTGGTGAAATAGATCGTCGCGCTGATCAGCGGGATCATGAAGGCGCGGAAGGCGACGACCAGATTGATTTTGCGCGAAAAATCTTCCATGGTGCAAAACAAGCCCCTGAAACCGCACGCGGGGCTTCAGGGGCCTGGCTGTATCTCCTGATGGGCTGCTAGTGGGCGCCCGCTCCGGCCAGTTTGGAAATCAGGGTGAACATCGGCAGGTACATGGAAACCACGATCGACCCGATGCTGACACCCAGGAAGACCAGGAGCAGCGGCTCCAGGAGGCTCATCAGATTGGCGACGGAACGGTCTACCTCGTCCTCGTAGAATTGGGCGACGCGGTCCATCATGGTGTCGAGTTCACCGGTCTGTTCGCCGACGGCGACCATCTGGATGACCATGGTCGGGAACCGCCCGGTTTCCTCCATGGGACCGGAGAGGGTTTTGCCGGCTTCGACCTCTTTGCGGACCGCCTTGATGGTGTCCTCGAAGACGACGTTGCCGGCCGCCTTCGCCGTGATGTCCAGGCCTTCCAGGATCGGGATGCCGCTGGAGATCAGGGTGCTGAGCGTCTTGGTGAAACGGGAGATGGCGATCTTCTGCAGGAGGACGCCGATGACCGGGATCTTCAGCAGGAAGGCGTCGATGGAATGCTTGCCGTTCTCGGTTTCGTACCACTTCTTCAGGCCGTAGATCCCGAAGCCGAGGATGAGGATCACCAGCCAGGCGAAACGGGCGATGAAGTTGGAGAGGCCGATGACGATCTTGGTGGGCAGGGGCAGTTCGGCGCCCAGGCCGGTGAAGAGGGAGGCGAACGTCGGGATGACGAGCCAGAGGAGGAGGAAAACCGCCACCACGGCGACGCTCATGACCACGGCCGGGTAGATGAGGGCCGACTTGATGGAGCTCTTCAGCTTGACCATCTTCTCCATGTAGGCGGAAAGCCGTTTCAGGATCAGGTCGAGGATACCGCCGGATTCGCCGGCGGCCACCATGTTGACGTAAAGGGCGTCGAACACTTTCGGGTGCTTACCCATGGCGTCGGCGAGAGACATGCCGCTCTCGACATCGCGCTGGATCTGGAACAGAACCTGTTGAAAAACCGGTTTCTCCTGCTGGGTGCCCAGGATGCGGAGGCACTGGACGAGCGGGAGGCCCGAGTCGATCATGACGGCGAACTGGCGGGTGAAAAGGGCGATGTCCTTGTCGGAAACCTTCTTCTTGATGGTGGGAAGGGCGATTTCCTTGCCCTTTTCCTTCACGCTGATGGGGTTGATCTGCTCCCCGCGCAGCATCGTCATGAGGGACTGCTTGTTCTGGGCGAACCGCTCCCCCGTGATGATGGCGTTCGTCACCATGTTCTTACCACGAAATACGAATGTGGGCATAGCGCACTCCAAAAATGGTCTAAACAGATCTTCCGCTCGGAGGGGCCGGCGGACGCTGACGCGGCGGCGTGGGGCCGTAAGCCGGCGCGGCTGTCTGTACCACGCCGACACCGCGCTTGATCAGGTCTTCCAGTTCGGCCGGATTGGGAGATTTGAGCATCGCCATTTCCAGCGAAATCTGCTTGGCGATGTAGAGACTGGCCAACGACTGGTTGAAGGTCTGCATCCCGTGGCGTTCCTGCCCGGTCTGCATAGCCGAGTAGACCTGGTGGATCTTGTCCTCGCGGATCAGGTTGCGGATACCGGAGGTCGGAATCATGATTTCCATGGCCATGCAGCGCCCGATGCCGCCCACCTTGGGCAACAGGGTCTGGCAGAGGACGCCTTCCAGGACCATCGACAGCTGCGTGCGGATCTGCTGCTGCTGGAAGGCCGGGAAAACGTCGATGATGCGGTTGATGGTGCTGATGGCGGTGTTGGTGTGCAGGGTGGCGAAGGTCAGGTGGCCGGTTTCCGCGACCCGCAGGGCGGCTTCGATGGTTTCCAGGTCGCGCATCTCGCCGACCAGGACCACGTCCGGGTCCTGGCGCAGCACCACGCGCAGCGCGTTGTTGAACGAGTGCGTGTCGCTGTGGATTTCCCGCTGGTTGACGATGCAGTTGCGGTGCGGGTGCAGGAACTCGATGGGGTCTTCCATGGTCACGATGTGCTCGTGGCGATCCCGGTTGATCTTGTCGATCATGGTGGCCAGCGTCGTCGACTTGCCGCTGCCCGTGGGGCCCGTGACCAGGATCAGCCCGCGGGGCTTCTCGCAGAGGGTGGTGACGACGCCCGGCAGGCCCAGCGCCTCGAAACTCTTTATTTCAAAGGGGATGATACGGAAGACAGCCGCAATGGCGCCGCGCTGGTAGAAGATGTTCCCGCGGAACCGGGACACGTCCTTGACGCCGAAAGAGAAGTCCAGCTCGAGGTTCTCTTCCAGGCGGTGCTTCTGCGCATCCGTCAGAACGCTGTAGGCGAGGCGCTTCGTCTCCGCCGCGGTAAGAGGTGGAAGCTCCTCCACTGGGCGCAGGCTGCCGTCGACGCGGATCTGCGGCGCAGAACCGGTCGTCAGGTGAAGATCGGAACCGGATTTTTCCTTCAATTTTCTTAGAAGTTCGGGCAGTGATACCATGAACCCTCTTTTTGACGGAATTTTTGAAAATCTGTTTTATTATAGAGTCAATTCCGGCCCGGGGCAACAATTTTTGCCGGCCGTCGTCAATCCTTCACCGTTTCCCGCACGACTTCCTCGATGGTCGTGATGCCTTCCTTGATTTTCGTCAGCCCGCTGCGCCGCAACGTCAACATCCCCTCCTCGACGGCCTTGCGCTTCAGTTCGCGGGCCGAGGCGCCGATCAGGACCAGCTCCGACAGCTCTTCGCTCACCTTCATGATTTCGAAAAGGCCGACGCGCCCCTTGTAGCCGGTGTTGTTGCAGATGTCGCACCCCTGGCCCCGGTAGACCTTCAACTCGTTCGCCTCTTCGGGGGTGAAGCCGAGGTCGATAAGCGATTTCTTGGGTACCTTGTCCTCCACCTTGCAGTTGTTGCAGATCCGCCGGATCAGGCGCTGGGCGCAGATCAGCAGGAGGCTGTTCGCCACCAGGAAGGGCTCGATGCCCATGTTGAGCAGTCGGTTGACGGTGGAGGGCGCGTCGTTGGTGTGCAGGGTGCTCAGCACCAGGTGACCGGTCAGGGCGGCCTTGATGGCGATTTCCGCCGTCTCGAAGTCACGGATTTCGCCGACCAGGATGATGTTGGGGTCCTGGCGGAGGAACGAGCGCAGGGCGGCGGCGAAGGTCAGCCCGATGGCTTCGTGGACCTGGACCTGGTTGATCCCGACGAGGTTGAACTCCACGGGGTCTTCCGCGGTCATGATGTTGGTTTCCATGGTGTTGAGACGGCTGACCGAAGAGTACAGCGTGTTCGTCTTGCCGCTGCCGGTAGGCCCGGTGACGAGAACCATCCCGTACGGCTTGGTGATGGCCTCGAGGAACCGTTCGAGCGACTTGACGTCCATGCCGAGCTTGGTCATGTCGAGCATGAGCTTGGAGCGGTCGAGCAGACGCATGACGATCTTCTCCCCGAAGAGGCAGGGGAGGACGGAGACGCGGAAGTCCATCTCGGCCTTCTTGTTGTCCACCGTCGTGCGGATCTTGATGCGGCCGTCCTGGGGCAGGCGTTTTTCGGCGATGTCCAGCTTGGACATGATTTTGACGCGCGAGGTCAGGGCGTCCTTGAGCTTGAGCGGCGGGCTCATGGTGTTGTAGAGCACGCCGTCGATGCGCATGCGGACGCGGAACTCCTTCTCGTAGGGCTCGATGTGGATGTCCGAAGCGCCCTTCTTGATGGCGTCGAGAAGGATCAGGTTCACCAGGCGGATGATGGGGGCCTCTTCGCTGGACTTCTGAAGCTCGTCCGTGTCCAGCTCTTCCTTTTCCTCCTCCAGCTCGATGTTGAACTCGTCCTTCTTCTGCTCGATGCCGATGTCTTCGTAGACTTTCTTCAATTCGATGGAGTGCGGCGTGCCGTAGTATTTCTCGATGGCCCGCGTGATGCCGCCCTCGGAAGCGATGACCGGCTCGATGTTGAAGCCGGTCATGAACTTGATGTCGTCCATGGCGAAGACGTTGGAGGGGTCGGTGGTGGCGATGGTCAGCGTGTTGCCCACGCGGCTGAGGGGGAGTACCTGGTACTTCTGCGCCGTTTCCAGGGGGATGAGCTTGACGACGTCGGCATCGACTTCGAAATAGTCCAGGTTGATGGAGGGAACGCCGTACTGCCGGCTCAGCACGCCCGTGATGTCGTCTTCCGTGATGAACTGCATCTCGACCAGGATGCTGCCGATCTTGCCCCCGTATTTTTTCTGATGTTCCAGCGCCTTGCTCAACTGATCCGGAGAAATCATTTTCTCGCGCAGAAGGAGGTCGCCGATTTTCGTAGTCATTTGAAAGGTCCAACTTTAGTTAAAGATTTCGCCCCTTGCCGATTAGCGGGTTCAAAATTTCGTGTTTCAGCTTTGTCATGATAGAAAATACGCTTATGTTTGTCAAGTTGGGAGTTGAATGGATTTTACTGGAAAACCAGCCTGTCTGGAAAAAAATCCGCCGGGAGCGTTTTCCCCGGAGGCGGGGCGCGGCGGGCCCGGTCTTTCCGCCGGGGGGCGCAAATTCCGCAGCGGCGGCGCGGCGCGGCGGTTCGCCTTGACAGGGCCTCCGCCGTTGCGTAAACTCCAGGCATAGATCTTGGGGGGCAGGCAGGGGGATCCGCATCATGGCGAAAATCAGCAGGGAAGACATCAAGGTGTTGGCCAAGGAGTCCGGCATCGCGCAGTATTCGGCCAAGATGATTCTCAAGGGCAAGTGGACGCTGGAGTATGCCCGGAGCCTGGAGCGCCCCGAGTTCAACCAGGGCGTATCCTGGCTGCTGCAGGCGAAAAGCCGGCATTGGCCCATGGCCTTCCGGACCTTCGACCTGGGCGTGTTCTCCGGCCAGATCCGCAAGGTTCGAAAATACAACGTGCTGCTTGAAATGCGCAACAACCGCATGCGCTACATCGAGAAGATCGACACGGCCTACGTGTACGGCGTGAAGTTCCGGCATGAACTCGCCGGCTTCATCCGGGAGGGCGAAGCCGGGGCCAAGCCGGCCTACAAGCCTTCGGAACGGGACCAGGCCAACCTGGCGGCCGTCGTCGCGGGGCGTTCGGTCCGATTGCAACTCCTGACCGGCGAAACCATGGACGGGGTGGTCCGCTGGGTCACCCCGTTCGATTTCGAACTCCGCCTCGACCGGTACTTTTCCGTCCTGGTCTTCAAGCATGCCGTGGCATCGGCCGAAGAAATCGATTTCTACCGGTTCCAGACCCCGCCCTTGGAGAAACCTCCGCGCCCCGCCGGATTCCGCCCCCCCCGGCCATATTCCCCCGGCCATCCCTTCAAGCCGCCGTCTTCGCCCGACGCCACCTGAGGCGGAACCCTTCGGCCGCCGGTCAGTGCCCGAGATGCCGGCGCAGGCGGCGGCAGGCTTCCCGGATCCGTTCCTCGTCCGCAAAACCGAAGGAAAGCCGGATCATACCTTCTCCTCCGGCCCCGAAGGCCCGGCCGGGTAAGGCGGCCACGCCTTCCGCCCGCAGGAAATCGAGGCAGAAGGCCCGGGAGTCTTTCACCCCCGCCAGGGCGGCCATGCCGAAGATGGCGCCGCCCGGGGCGATCCAGGTCGCTCCGGGGATCCCGGCGAGGCCGGCGGCCAGTTCGTCGGACCTCCGCTTCAGCACCTCCCGATAGGGGGAGGGGTAATCGGGGTGGCGGCGCAGGCATTCGGCGGCCAGGAACTGGGCCGGGTGGGGGGCGCAGATCACGGAACAGTCCTGCACCTTGAGCATCTCCTCAACGATTTCCGGCGGAGCGGCGAGGTAGCCGGCGCGCCAGCCCGTCATCCCGAACACTTTCGAGAAGCTGCCCAGCACGACGGTGCATTCCCGCCCGCCGGGGCACAACAGCGGGTGAGTCGTCGGAACGAGGCCGAAGTCCAGGCGCTGGTATACTTCGTCGTAGAAAAGGGGAATCCCCCGGGTCGCCGCGAAGGCCGTCACGGCGGCGATGTCCTCGGCCGGGAAAACGGCGCCGGTGGGGTTGTTGGGATTGATGCAGACCACGCCGGCCAGGCTGCCGGGTGTGTTCCGTTCCAGTTCCGCCAACGCCTCGAAGTCGAGCCGCCAGGCGCCCCGGACGATGCGGAGAGGCCATTCTACCGGGTGCATCTTCAGCATTTCCAGAGTCATGGCGTGGTTGAAATAGAAAGGCGAAGGCACGGCCACGGAATCGCCGGGTTCGAGCAGGGTCACGACGGCCTGGAAGAAGGCATGGTTGGCCCCGACGGTGACCAGGATCTCCCGCTCGGGGTCCAGGCCGATGCCGCGCCGGGCGAAATCGTCGGCCAGGGCCTGGCGGAGGTCCGGTGTCCCCGGGTCCGGGGTGTACCGGTGCAGAAAGGGTTCTGAAAGCCTCTGGCGAAAGGCCTCCAGGCACTCCGGGGGCGGCGTGATGTCGGGGACTCCCTGGCCCAGGTGCAGCACGGAACGTCCCTCGCGCTCCAGCCCGGCCGCCAGGGCGTTGATTTCCACGATGGCCGGCGGCGTCGTGGCCCGGACTCCTGCCGATATTCGCATCCGCCCTCCGCTGCCGATCCTGCGCGCTGGGCCCTTTCCGGTCTCAGCGGAAGAGGGACTGGAAGACCTTCAAACCGTCGTCCGAGCCGGTGATCGCTTCACAGGCCCGCTCGGGGTGCGGCATCATCCCCACCACGTTCCGGCCGGTGTTGCAGATGCCGGCGATGTTGTCCAGGGAGCCGTTGGGATTGGCCTCGACCCGGGCGTTCCCGTCGGCGTGGCAGTAGCGGAAGAGGATGCGGTTTTCTTCCTTCAGCCGGGCCAGCGTCTCGGGGTCCGCGTAGTAGTTGCCGTCGTGATGGGCGATGGGCACCGAGAGTACCTCCCCCTGGGCGCAGGCGGCGGTGAAGGGGCTGTCGGCGGTTTCCACCCGGATGTGCTGCTGCGCGCAGATGAACTTCAGCCCCTTGTTGCGGAGCATGGCCCCCGGCAGCAGGGAGCATTCCAGCAGGATCTGGAAGCCGTTGCAGATGCCGAGCACGAGGCCGCCGCCGTTGGCGAAGTCGACCACCTTCTTCATGATGGGCGAGAACCGGGCGATGGCCCCGGTGCGAAGGTAGTCGCCGAAGGAAAACCCGCCGGGCAGGATGACGACGTCCACCCCCTGCAGGTCCTCGTCCTTGTGCCACAGGTAGACCGAAGGCTGGCCCAGGACGTGCTTGGACGCGTGATACGCGTCATGGTCGCAGTTGGAGCCGGGAAAGACGACGATGCCGAACTTCATCACCCCTCCAGTTCGAAGCGGTAGTCTTCGATGACGGAATTGGACAGAACGTTGCGCCCGAGATGGTGCAGCAATTGTTCGGCCTTTTCCCTGCTCATGGTGTCGGTCAGGCGGATTTCAAAGAACTTGCCCTGGCGGATTTCCTGGACTTCCTTGTGCCCGAGGCTCCCGACCGCCATCTGCACGGCCTTGCCCTGGGGGTCCAGCACTCCGGCCTTCAACGTGACGTACACTTTTGCTCGCATCGTTCACCTTCCTTGGAATATCCGAATTGTGCGCGAATCACCAAACCGGGTTGACGGCCTTGCCTTCCGTGAAGAAGGACACGATGTTGCCCACCGCCATCCGGGTAATGGCCCGCCGGGTCTTCTCCGTCGCCGAACCGATGTGCGGCAGGAGGACCACGTTCGGCAAGGCCAGCAGTCGGGGGTGCACCTCCGGCTCCCGCTCGTAGACGTCCAGCCCGGCGGCCGCGAGCCGGCCGGAAGCCAGGGCTTCCGCCAGGGCCCCCTCGTCCACCACCGGTCCCCGGGAAGTGTTGACGAGGAGGCTCCCCGGTTTCATCCGGGAGAAGGCCGCCGCCCCGAAGAGGTGCCGCGTTTCGGCGGTGAGGGGGCAGTGGATGCTCACGACGTCCGCGGTGGCCAGGAGTTCCTCGAAGGGCACGCCGGTGCAACCGTCCAGGCTTTCGCCTGGTTCCCCCCCGCGCCGTGTGTACAGCACCTTCATGCCGAAGGCCGCCGCCCGCCGGGCGACGGCCCGCCCGATGCGCCCCATCCCGACGATCCCGAGCACGGCGCCGCTCAGTTCCAGCCCCAGGCACAGCTCCAGGTCCCACCCGGTGAACTTCCCTTCCCGCGTCAGCCGGTCGGCCTCCAGCAGGCGTCGCGAGCAGGCCAGGATCAGGGCCATGGCCAGGTCGGCCGTGGCCTCGGTCAGGGCGCCGGGGGTGTTGGTGACCACGACCCCGCGGGAGCGCGCGTATTCCCAGTCGATGTTGTTGTAGCCGACGCCGATGTTGGCGACGATTCTCAGGGCGGGGGCCGCATCGATCCAGGGGCGGCGGACCTCGTCGGTAAGGAGGCACAGCAGCCCGTCGGCGTCCGCCAGTCCGCCGGGGGGATCGCCGGCCTCGGCCGGGACGGCGGCCAGGCGGATGTCCCAATCCGGGGGGAACAGGCTGGACGCCCCGAAGGGGAGCGGCCGGGTGAGGAGGATCCGGGGCGCGGCCATGGGCCTCAGGCCTCCCCGTGGAGGTCGATGCGGTCCACGACCCCCACCACGGCGCGGTTGATGGGCGCCTTGTCCTTCCCCAGCACAGTCCAGGAAGACCAACCTTCCTCCATGACGAGAACCAGGTCGCCGACCCCGGCGTCTACCGTGTCCGGGGCGATGTACGGCAAGCCGACGGGGGTGAGGTCGACTTCGACCGGCTGCACGTAGAGCAGCTTCAAGCCCTCGTATTGAAAGTGCTTGTGCGTCGACTCAACGGTTCCGACGACCCGGGCCAGGACCATGCCTCACTCCTCCGCGGCGTCGCCCGCCTCGAGGCTCGGCATCCCTTCGCCGAAGCCCAGGCGATCCCGGACGATGCGCTCGACCTGGTCGGCGATGTCCGGGTTGTCCTTGAGGAACTGCTTGGAATTCTCCCGCCCCTGGCCCAGCTTGGTGCCGTCGTAGGAGAACCAGGCCCCGCTCTTCTCGATGAGCTTCATGTTGACGGCCAGGTCGAGCATGTCGCCCTCCCGGGAGATCCCCTGGCCCCAGATGATGTCGAATTCCGTCATCTTGAAGGGCGGGGCGACCTTGTTCTTGACCACCTTGAGCTTGGTGCGGTTGCCGATGTCGGTGTCGCCGATCTTCACCCCGCCGATCCGCCGGATGTCCATGCGGATGGAGGCGTAGAACTTGAGGGCGCGTCCGCCGGTGGTGGTTTCCGGGTTGCCGTAGGTCATGGAGCCAATCTTGTCCCGCACCTGGTTGATGAAGATCAGGGCGGTCTTCGACTTGGACACGATGCCCGTCAGCTTGCGCATGGCCTGGCTCATGAGCCGGGCCTGGATGCCCATGGTCGGGTCGCCCATGTCGCCGTCCAGTTCCACCTTGGGCACCAGGGCGGCCACGGAGTCCACCACGATGATGTCCATGGCCCCGCTGCGCACCAGCACCTCGGTGATCTCCAGGGCCTGCTCGCCGTTGTCGGGCTGGCTGACCAGCAGCTCGTCGGTGTCGACGCCGAGGTTCTTCGCATACACCGGGTCCAGGGCGTGCTCGGCGTCGATGAAGGCAGCGTAGCCGCCCTGCTTCTGGGCGGCGGCGATGGCGTGCAGGGCCACGGTGGTCTTGCCGCTGGACTCGGGGCCGAAGATCTCGGTGATGCGCCCCTTGGGGATGCCGCCGATGCCGAGGGCGCTGTCGATGGACAGGATGCCCAGGGGGATGGCCGGGATGTCGAGGTCCTTGGGCCGGTCCCCCAGCCTCATGATGGAACCCTTGCCGAATTGCTTCTCTATCTGGGAAAGGGCCGTTTCGATGGCCTTGTTCTTCTGGTCGTTGTTGTTCATTCGCTCCCTCCTGGAGGCGTCAGGCGCTGTCGCGCTGGATTTCCTCGAATAGCACGGTCATCATCTCTTCCATGCGCCGTCGCAGGTGCACGGTAAAAATACGAACCTGGTTGGAATGTGTCTGGGCGGCCTCCCCTTCCGTGAGCCGCTTCCTCGCCTTGTCCCATTTCGGGTTGCAGGCGGCCGCCTGCCGGAAGCAGGCGTCGGCCTTGCGGAAATGGCGGCGGCGCAACCGGATCATCCCCTGCAGGAACTCGGAGAGGCCCGTCGGGTCGGCATCGCCGGGGGAGTCCCCCAGCAGGTTTTCCGCCGAGCGGATGTCCCCGCCGAGGAAAAAGGCCATGGCGCCCAGGGAAGGCAATTCGGGGGAGTCGTGCAGCCGGCTGGCGTTCCGGAAGGCTTCGCCCGCCTCTTCGAAACTGTGGCTCAGGAAGCGCACGGTCCCTTCGAGGAAGTGCCGGGAGAAGGCGCAGGCCTGGTCCTGGTGAATGTTCTGGAGAATCTCCATGGCCGGCTGGACCTCGCCCTTCTTCAGGTGGATGAGCACCGCCAGCAGGTGGCCCGGCAGCAGGTCGGGCGCCGCGGTTACGAGCTTCTGGACGAACGTCTGCGCGCTGGCCACGTCGCCGCGGATGTAGTTGATCTCGGCCAGGGTCCGCAGGAGCGCCACGTTGCCCGGCTGCAGGCCGGCGGCTTCCCGCAGGAGCGACATGGCTTCCTGGTGCCGCTGGGAATAGATCAGCGGCCAGGCCTGGCGGACCAGTTCGCCGAAACGTTCCCCCCGCTTCGGGGGGTCCCGGAGCACGGCCTCGAGGCGGTCGTCCAGGAGCATTTTCTGGGTGAAGGCGAATCGTTTCATGCGGACGTCCAGGTCCACCGCCTCGTAGAATTTCCGGCGGTCCAGCAGCCCCTCTTCGTCCAGGCGGACGACGAGCCGGTCCAGCACGGAAAAGATCTGGAGGTTGATGGTGGACTGGGCGTTGAACGCCTCGCCGAACGCGTTCGTCCGGTTTTCCACCACCTGGCGGAGGGCGCCGACGGCGTGCAGGACGTCGGACTTCTCTTCGGTGAGGAACTCGTCCAGGGCGCTCGAGTGGATGTGCGGGACCATGGGCGGCAGCATGGCCGCCCCGCAGCGACTGCACTCCGTGACGAACTCGACGTTGTTCCAATGGCATTTCTGGCAGAGATTCATGGGTTCGTTTCTCCCGACGTACCGGGGCCAGAGCGGGTTCCGCCTGGCGAGCCGGCCGTGCCGTGACGGGCAAAAGCCCTCCCGGTCCGGCGATTCTATCCGATTTCCCCGAGGCGCGCGACTCTTTTCTTGCCGGCATCTACATAACGCACGAGGCGGGGCGTTTTCCGAAAAAAAGGGGGGAAGATGGACCGAAAATTTCGCGCGAAGGCGCGAAGGCGCGAAGAAAGAAGGGGAAAAAAAATAGGGGGGGAGGGAATTTGGCCGGGAGGAATCGCGGAGGACCGCAGCGGGTTGGCGCCGGTGTGCAGGGGGAGGAACCGCGAAGAATGAATCAGGAGAACCCTCTGCGGTGCTCCGCGGCCCTCGGCGGTTCCCCGGCCACCGGGGTTCAGGCTTTCAGGTCGACCTGTTGGACGGTGCCCACGCCCCCCTCCTCCTTCAGGAAGACGCCGGTGGCCTTGACTTCCCCCAGGAGCTCGTTGGCGGAATCCTTGACCGCGAACGGCGTCTCGGCGGAGCCGAGGTAGATGGCGCCGACGCCGGCCTGGCCCAGGGCGACCAGGGTGGACTGGCCGTCCCCGTCGACGTCCCAGACGCGGAGATTGCGGAAGACCGAGTCGTCTTCGTCGATCCACTGGTTCTTGTCCTCGTCGTAGGCCGCCAGTTCCGCGAAGCCGTCGCCGGACTCGGCGCCGAAGAGTTCGGTGCCGTCGTTCACCGTGCCGTCCCCGTTCTTGTCCAGGGCCAGGAAGACGCTGCCCTCGCCCAGCGTGGAAACCATGTCCTCCTCCCCGTCGGCGTCCAGGTCGAAACGGAAGGTGGTCGACCCCAGGTCCGCCGCGGTGCCCGAGAAGTTGAGGACGAGCGGGTCCTTGAGGGCTGCCTGGCCGGCGCGGATATCGATGCGGTTCGTCTCGGCGAAGGACCGGCTCATGTTGAGCTCGGCCGAGAAGGAAATCTCCTGCCCGTCCGCGGTCTTCACGACGCCCTGGGCCTGGAAGGAGGTCGACTCGAACTCGGTGTGGCTCTCTTCCCGATGGTACTCCATGCTCCAGTTCGGCACGGACTGTTCCGCCCTCGCCGAAGCGGCGTCTCCCTGTCCCTGGCCAGTCCCTGCGGTTTCCGCCGTTTCGGCCCCTTCCTCCTCGTCGCCGGAGGTGATTTTCAGGCCGAACACTTTCAACATGAAATACTTCACCAGCTCGAGCTTGAAATCCTCCAGAGAGCAGGCCTTACTCTGGGGGCACGGCGAGGCGCCCCCGCGCTTCGGAGCAACCACCCGAGGCGCACTGACCGCGGTCTCCGCCGAGGTCCCAGCCGACAGGGAGAGGGCCTCGCTGGAGAGAAAGAGACCGGAGGCCGCCTCCCCGGACGCCTCGATGGACATCTCCCTCCCTCCGATCCGGAAATGCAGCGATTCCTTCACTTCAGTGCTTTCCGCGGCCAGGTGCTGGGCCTGGAGCTGCACCGCCGAGCTCTCGATTTTCATGGCGTCCTCCCATCGATCTTCTCGCCATGTTTATCGGCGCCGAAGGGAAAATCTTGACGGGTGCCCGGCGGCGAATTGACAATATTGCGCGGCAAGGCTACACTGGGCAGTTTCCCGGGGCGGGGGGCGGAACGCTTTCCGTCGAAAAAACCTAAACCAATACGGAGGATTGCTGTATGGCTATTGTTCGACCATTCCGCGGGCTTCGGCCGAAGAAAGAGTTCGCCTGCCAGGTGGCGGCGCCGCCTTACGACGTGCTGTCCTCCGACGAGGCGCGCAAGATGGCCGAGGGCAACCAGCTCTCCTTCCTGCACGTCGGCAAGCCCGAAATCGACCTTCCCGCCGACGTCTCCCTGTACGACGACCGCGTGTACGCCAAGGGGGCGGAAAACTTCCGCGCGTTCCGCACGGGAGGCTGCTTCTTCCAGGACGAGACCCCCTGCTTCTACGTCTACCGGCAGAAGATGGGCGACCACGTGCAGCTCGGCCTGGCCGCCTGCGCCTCCGTGGACGACTACGAGGCCGACCGCATCAAGAAGCACGAGCTCACCCGGGCCGACAAGGAAGACGACCGCACCCGCCACGTCGACGTGCTCAACGCCCAGACCGGCCCCGTGTTCCTGACCTACCCGGCCCGGCCGGAGCTCGACGCCCTCATGGCCGAGGCGGTGCAGGCGGAGCCCGAGTACGCCTTCACGTCCGAGGACGGCATCGGCCACACTTTCTGGGTCGTCCGCGATCCGCAGTGGATCGCCAGGGTGGGCGAGCTCTTTGCCGGCATCCCCAACCTCTACGTGGCCGACGGGCACCACCGTTCCGCCGCCGCCTGCCGGGTGCGCCGCCTGCGCCGGGACGCCAACCCCCGGCACACCGGGGAAGAAGAGTACAACTTCTTCTACGCCATCATTTTCCCCCACGACCAGCTGTACATCATGGACTACAACCGGGTGGTCAAGGACCTCCACGGCCTGGACCCCGACGCCTTCATGGGCAAGGTCCGCGAGAAGTTCGAAGTCGCCCCGGCGGAAGGCGGGAAACCCGGCCGCACGCACGACTTCGGCATGTACCTCGGCGGAAGGTGGTACCGCCTGACGGCCAAGCCCGGGACCTACGACGCCGCCGACCCGGTGCGCAGCCTGGACGTGAGCATCCTGCAGGAAAACCTGCTGGCCCCGGTGCTGGGCATCGGCGACCCCCGCAAGGACAAGCGCATCGATTTCGTCGGCGGCATCCGCGGCATGGCCGAGCTGGAACGGTTGGTCGACAGCGGCCGCTTCGCCGTCGCCTTCGCCATGTTCGCCACCAGCGTGAACGAGTTGATGGCCATCGCCGACGCCGGCCAGATCATGCCCCCGAAGTCCACCTGGTTCGAGCCCAAGCTCAAGGACGGTCTGGTCAACCACCTCCTCGACTGATTCCCGCCGCCCCTCCGGCCCGCGATGGCCGGAGGGGCGTTTCCCCGGAGGAACCTTGCGCATCGCCAAAGTCATGGGCACCGTCGTCGCCACCGTGAAGGACCCTTCGCTGACCGGGCAGCGCATTCTGCTCATCAAGGAACTGGGGCCCGACGGGGCGCCCCGCGGGGAGGCCTTCGCCGCCCTCGACGCGGCCGGCGTGGGCGCCGCCGAAACGGTCTTCTTCGTGGCCGCCCGGGAGGCGGCCTTCCCTTTCGAGCCCGACGAGGTGCCGGCGGATGCTTGCATCCTAGGCGTCGTCGACCGGGTCAACTGCGCCAGTTGGAAGGAATAGGGCAAGTGCACCGCCCCGCCGCCAGACGGCGGAGGCGCCGGCCTGCCGGAGTTCGACCGCACAATCGCCGAGAAAGTTTGTGAAATCTGTGCTTTCGTGGTGAAACCGCATTCGGGGGGCGATGATGCGCCTGGGCCTCTGCTGCCTGTTCTACCGGGAGACGATCCGCTTCCGGACCACCACCGCCAGCCGCCTGTCCCGCCTGGCCCCCGTCGATCGGGGCGCCCTCCTCGCCGAAATCTGCGGCCACAATACCCGCTCGCTCGGGGCGGCCCTGCGCTACTGCATCGCCCACGGCGTCGGGGCTTTCCGCATCTCCAGCGACCTGCTGCCACTGGCCACCCACCCGCAGTACGGCTACGACCTGCCGGACCTGCCGGACGGCGAGTCCATCCGGCGCGAGCTGGAGGAGTGCGGGCGCCTGGCCCGCCAGGCGGGGTTGCGCACCTCCTTCCACCCGGACCAGTTCGTCGTGCTCAACTCCCCCCGGGCGGACGTGGCGGCCAGCTCGCGGGCCGAACTGCTCCACCACCTCCGCCTGGCCGAACTGACCGGCGCCGACGTCATCAACATCCACGGCGGGGGGGCCTACGGCGAGCGCCGGGCGGCCCTGGACAGGCTGGCCGCCGCGGTGGAAACCCTGCCCGCGGCCCTGCGCGAAAAGCTGACGCTGGAAAACGACGACCGCGTCTACCCGCCCGCCGACCTGCTGCCCCTCTGCCGGCGGCTGGGCCTGGGCTTCGTCTACGACGTCCACCACCACCGCTGCCTGCCCGACGGCGTGTCGGTGGAGGAGACCACCGGGCAGGCCGCGGCGACGTGGAACCGGGAACCCCTCTTCCACGTGTCCAGCCCGCGGGACGGTTGGACCGCCGCCGACCCCAGGAAGCACGCCCTTTTCCTGGACCCGGCGGACTTCCCGGCCTGCTGGCTCGGGCAGGACCTCACCGTGGACGTGGAGGCCAAGGCCAAGGAGGAGGCGGTCCTCGCCCTCCACGATGCGCTTTTTCCCGCAAGGTAACCTTTCAACGCAAAGGCGCAAGGGCGCAATGGCGCAAGGCGGGCAGCGCGATCGGCCGGGCCGGAACAGTCGTGTCGGATACCCTGCGTCGAATATCCATCGAATGCCGGACGTTGGCAATTCCGTCCCGCCTTCTTGGCGTCCTGGCGTCTTTGCGTTGATTGCTTCGGAAAGACTCGCCGGGCCTGGCGGGGGGCGTGGTATATTTCCGCCGAGGGAAGGGGAGGGCCGATGGCGATACGGAATTTTGCCGAACTGGAAAACCTCGTGGCGGGGCTCGCGCCCGTCTCCGTGGCGGTGGCCGCGGCGGCGGACGGGGACGTGCTCGACAGCCTCCTCCTGGCGCGCCGGAAGGGCTTTGTCGGGCGGTGCTTCCTGTGCGGGGACCCGGAGGGGATCCGAAGCTGCCTGGCGCGGAGCGGGGGCGCGTGGGACGATTGCGATGTCCGGCCGGCGACGGATGCCGCCGCCTCGGCGCGGGAGGCCGTGCGCTCCGTCCGCGAGGACGGCGCCGCCATCCTCGTCAAGGGAAGCCTCAAGTCCGAATACTACCTGCGGGCCATCCTGGAGCGAGACGGGGGCATCCGGGCCTCCGCTGCCCTCTCCAACCTGAGCCTCTTCGAAATGCCGTCCTACCATAAGTTTCTGGCTGTGACAGACAACGCCATCGTGCCCGACCCGTCGCTGGAGGACAAGGCGGTGTTCATCGAAAACACCCGTCCCCTCTGGCGGGTTTTGGGCATCTCGCCGGTGAAGGTGGGCCTGCTGGCGGCCGTGGAGACGGTGAGCCCCCGAATGCCGGCCACCACCGACGCGGCCGTCCTCTGCGCCATGTCCCGGCGGGGGCGTTTCCCGGGCTTCCAGGTGGAAGGCCCGCTGGGCTACGACGCCCTCATCGACCGCGACTGCGCCCGGGCCAAGGGCCTGGGCGCCTCGCCGGTCTGCGGGGACCCCGACCTGCTCGTGGCCCCCGGCCTGGAGACCGCCAACGCCCTGGGCAAGAGCTACAAGTTCCACGGCGGGGCCGTCTGGGGCGGGATGGTGTTCGGCGCCGCCGTGCCGGCCGTGCTGAATTCCCGTACGGACGACGGGGCCAACCGCTACCGCTCGCTGCTCATCGCCCGGGCGGTGGTGGAGGGGGGCCGCCCATGAGCGCCCGGCAGCGGGTTTCCTGGTTCCAGTGCGCCCTGCTGGGGTTCCTCGGTTTCGGCGGCACCAACTTCCTCCTCGGCTGCATCGTGGACTGGAGCGGCCGCAACCCCGACGCCTCCATCTCGGCGCCCATCGTGGTCTGGCTGACCATGGGGCTGGCCGGGACCGTCGCCGCCGTCTCCTTCCAGGCCTCGGGGCGGGGCTTCCGGGGAATCCCCGGGCGCCGGTTCGTCCTTGTCGCCGCCGCGGCCGGCATCGCCCTCTCCCTCGGCATGATGACCCTGAAGATCGGCCTGGCGGCGGAACCCACCGCCCGCGGCCCCATCGTGGCCATCAGCACGACGAATTCCATGCTGGTGGCCGGGCTCTCCCTGCTCGTCCTCCGCGAGCGGCTGAGCCGAACCCAGGCCGGCGGGTTCTTCGTCATCCTGGCCGGACTGACGGTGCTCGCCCTCTCCAGCGGGACGGCGGCCTCGCTGCGGGCCCTGGCCTTCGGCCTGGCCACCATGCTCTGCTTCGGGGCGGCCAACTTCCTGCTCAAGTACGCCGGGCACCACGGGGCCGACTCCGTGTCCGCCACGGCGGTGCTGTGGCTGTCCTCGGGCGCCATGGGCATATTGGCCCTGCTCTGGGCCCTGCTCTCCGGCCGCGGCCTGGCCGGGCTGAACCGCCCGGACCTTTTCCTGGCCGCGGTGGGCGCGGGCGCGTTCCTGGCCGTCGGCATGCTGGCCGTCAAGATGGCCGTCACGCGGGGGCCGGCCGGGCCGGCCACGGCCATCACCGGCTCCAACGCCCTGCTGGTTACCGTGCTCGACTACTTCGTTTTCGGGCACCTGCCTTCCGCCGTGAAGCTGACGGGGATGTTCGTCGCCCTGGCCGGCATCGTCGTCCTGGCCCTGGGCGGGCGGTTCCCCCACCGGAAGGCGGCGGCGCCGGGGAGGCCCCATGGCCATTGAGCCCCCGTACGAGCCGGCCGCCCTGGCCGCGGAGCAGGAGCGCCTGCGGCGGGAGCTGTTCCCGGGCGGTTTCCCGGGCTACCTGGGCTCGGAACGCTACCTGTGCAAGTGGAAGCCGGAAGCGGAGCCCTTCCCGGAGCGGGAGGCCGTTTTCTCCCGGCCCCGCCTCCACGTGGAGATCGGCTGCGGGAAAGGCCTGGGTCTGGCCGAAAAGGCCGCCGCGGAGGAAGACGCCTTCTTCCTGGGCATCGACCGCTGCGCCGAGCGGTTCCGCGCCGCCGCCGCGCGGGCCGGGGTGTCCGGGGCCGGCAACCTGCTCGTGGTGCGGCGCGACGCCGTGCCGCTGGTCGCCTTCCACTTCCCCCCGTCCTCGGTGGACGCCTTCGACTTCCTGTACCCGGACCCCTGGCCGAAGGCGGCGCACGCGAAGCGGCGCTGGCACCTGCACCCCTTCGCCCTGCGGCTGGTGCGGACGCTCAAGCCGGGGGGCACGCTGCACGTGGCTTCCGACCGGCCCGGCTACGTCCTGGAAGCCGCCGCGGCGTACACCCTGCTGGGGCTGGCGCTGGAAAGGCTGGGCCCGGTGCCGCCGGGAAGCCGGCGGAGCCACTTCGAGGTCAAGTACCTGGCGCGGGGCATGACCCTCTGCGAGACCACGCTGCGCAAGCCGGTTGCAGACTGACCGGTTCCGACGGCCGCCGGAGGAGGAGTCGGAAAGGATTCCGGTCTCACGGGGCCACAGGGGACACGGAGTGGGGGGGGGCAACCTTCGATTTCAAATATGTTTATAATGTTAAATAAAATTGAGGTCGATGGGCGGGAAGGCACCTTCCTGAATCCTGGGATGGAAAATGGGTGAAAAATGGAGGTGGAAATGAAGAAATCCGTACTCGGGTGGCTGGGGGCGATCCTGCTGGCCCTGGCGGCGCCGGCGGTGCCGGCCCAGGCGGGGGACGGCCCTTCGGCGCTGGAGGCCGTCCTGAAGACGGACGCCGGCGACATCGTGATCCGCCTCTGCGGGGCCGACGCCCCCCGGCACACGGCCCACTTCCTGCAGCGGGTCCGGGAGGGGTACTACGACGGCACGACCTTCTACCGGGTCTTCCGGAACGCGGCCATCTTCGGGGGCGACCCGAAGACGAAGGACCCGGCCGAGAAGGACGCCTACGGCCAGGGCGGGCTGGACGAACTCAAGTTCGAGGCCGGCGCCCGAAAGTGCGTGGCGGGCGCCGTGGTGGCCACCACGCGGCCGGGAGAACCGGATAGCGGCGGCAGCCAGTTCTTCATCTGCCTGGCCCCCCAGCCGCAGATGGACGGCGCCTTCACCGTCTTCGGCGAGGTCGTCGCCGGGATGGCGGTGGCCCGCAAGATCAGCGAAACGCCCACCGGCGAGGGCAACCTGGCCGTGGAACGGGTGGTTTTGAAAAAGGTGGAGCTCCGGCCGTTGACGCGCCCGCCGTTCGAAAAGGCCGGGGTCGCGGAGATGAAGCGCCGGCAGGCCGTGATCGCCACCCCCTTCGGCGACATCACGGTGGAGTTCTTTCCCGAGAAGGCCCCCGAGCACGTCCGCGCCTTCCTCAACTACGCGTCGGCCGGGCTTTACGACGGATGCGACTTCCACCGCGTCGCCCCGGGCTTCTGCGTGCAGGGCGGCCTGCTGTACCGGCGCACGACGCCCCCCGACGAGATCGCCATGAGTTGGGTGCACCCGCTGAAGGCGGAGTTCAACGACACCGTGCACGACAAGGGGATCGTCTCCATGGCCCGCACGGACGAACCGGACAGCGCCCTGACCTCCTTCTTCGTCTGCCTGGGGCGGGCGCCCCACCTGGACGGGAAGTACACGGCCTTCGGGCGCGTGGTGGCCGGGCTGGACGCGGTCGACCGGATCGCCGCCCTCCCCTGCGACGGGGAGACGCCGCGCGAGCGGGTGCCCATCACCTCCATCCGCCTGAAAATAATCGAGTAGAAGGAAAAATTGACCACAAAGATCACAAGGGTCACGTAAGAAGGATCGGCGACGGCAAGGCGGCCAACGATCACATCAATCGAAAATTGTTTTTGTTTGTGACTCCTTTGTGCCCTGGTGCCGTGGTGGTTGTGCGTTCTTCGTTCCCGGCGTTGTCTCGTCCCTGGCCCCGGAAATTTCAGGCTTGCGCAAAACACGGTTCTGTGGTCATCTATGCGGGATCGCCATCGTCGAGATCCCTATCGGGTGGAGGTGTTCCATGAGACGAATGCATCGCCGCGTCTGGCTGCTGCTGGTGGCGGCTTTCCTGTTGTGCGTTTCCCTGGGCGCGCAGACCGCGCCGGCGAAACATCCCGCCCGGGCGGCGCTCCCCAAGGCGCCCGCCGTCACCCTGCTCACCGCCGACCACGTGGTGAGCATGGACGGGCAGGGCCGGATCTACGAGCCCGGCGCCGTGCTGGTGCGTGGGGAGAAGATCGAGGACATCGGGCCGGCGGCCGACGTCCTCGCCCGGCACCCGCGCGTGAAGCCCTTCCGGCTCGGGGACCGCTGGGTCATGCCGGGGCTGGTCAACACCCACACCCACCTGGCCATGAACCCCATGCGGGGCGTCGGCGACGACCTGGAGCTCATGGACTGGCTCAAGCGCTACATCTTCCCCCTCGAGGCGGCCCTGGTCAGCCCCGAGTACGTCTACGAGGCCACGCTGACGGCCTGCGCCGAGTCCATCCGCCGCGGCGTGACCACCGTGGCCGACATGTACTACTTCGAGGACGAGGTGGCCCGGGCGGTTTCGGAAGCGGGCCTCCGGGGCTGGCTGGGCCAGACGGTCCTGGACTTTCCGGCCCCCGACTGCAAGACGCCGGAGGACGCCCTGGCCGCCATGGCGAAAAGCCTGGAGCGGTGGAAGGACGACCCCCTGGTCCGGGTGGTGCCCTCGCCCCATTCCCTGTACACGTGCTCGGCCAAGTACGTCGTCGCCGCCAAGGCGCTGGCCGACAAGTACGGCGTGCCCATGTTCATCCACCTGTCCGAGAACGCCAACGAGGTGAAGGACGTCAAGGCCCGGTACGACAAGACGCCGGTCAAGGCCATCCACGAGATGGGCGCCCTCGGCCCCAACGTCGTGGCCGCCCACTGCGTCGTGCTCACCGACAAGGACATGGAGATCCTGGCCAGGACCGGCGCGAAGGTGTCGCACAACCCCGACAGCAACCTCAAGCTGGCCTCCGGGATGTGCCCGGTCACCGACCTCGTCCGGCACGGCGTTGCGGTGGGCCTGGGCACCGACGGCTCGGCCTCCAACAACCGCCAGGACATGTTCGCCGCCATGGACCTGGCGTCGAAGGTCCAGAAAGTGCGCACCGGCGATCCCACGGCCATGAAGGCTCTGGACGTGGTCCGCATGGCCACCGTGGGCGGCGCCGAGGTCCTGGGGGCGGGGGCGCGCATCGGCTCGCTGGAAACCGGCAAGCTGGCCGACCTCATCGTGGTGGACCTGTCGGAACCGGAATCCGCCCCGGTCTACAACATCTTTTCCCATATGGTGTACGTGGCCAACAGCGACGCCGTGGAGTCCGTCATGGTGAACGGCCGCTGGCTCATGCGGGACCACCAGCTGCTGACGCTCTCCGAGCAGCGGATTCGCGCCCTGAACGAAAAATGGAGACGCATCATATCCGAAAAGATTTCGGTCCGGTGAACGGAAGGAGGAAACCATGAAAGACCAGGGTTACGATCTGGTCAGCCAGATCAAGGCGATGATCAACTGCGAGGACCTGCTCGCCTATTTCGACTTCGTGTTCCCCCTGCTGGGCGGAGGGGAGATCGAGGGCCTCTGCAAGTTGTCCGCCCAGTCGCGCAAGGGCAGCTGCATCAACGGAATTTCGGCCCTTTTCATCCTGGACCTGCCCGAGAAGAACTGCCAGCGGGAAGCGGATGAGCACTTCAACGCCGGGGACTGGGAAGGAATGCCGGCCAGGCTGCCGGGCATCGCCTACGCGGTGCCCATGCCGGTGCTGGTGGTTTCGCCCCTCAGCCTGGTGAAGCAGATCGACTTCTCGCTGCACCTCGAGCACTACACCGAAGGCTACCTGACCCAGAAATTCTACCCTGTGCTCACGGCGACGGCCCGGGTGCGGGCCGGCGAGCTGACGGTCTGGCGGAAACCCCAGGCGCCGGACGGTACGGCCGTGGAGCAGATCCCGCCGCAGCCGGAAGGCCCCTCTTTCGTCAAGTGGGCGAAGGGGATTTTCTCGGGCAAGAGCTGAAAATCGGGCTTGACACGCGCTTCGCGGAATGTATAATCCGCGTCGTTTGGAAGTTCTTTGTGGAGCTATCGTCTAAGGGTTAGGACGCCGCCCTCTCACGGCGGTAATCGGGGTTCGAATCCCCGTAGCTCTGCCATGACGACGACAGCCCGCGGGGGAAGGAAGCCGGAGAAACGAACCGGGCCCCTTCCTGCGCGGGACAACGATAAGGGCCCTCGCAAGAGGGCTTTTTCTTTTTACCGGTCCCGGGCGGGCCGGCGGGAGAGGAGTGAACGATGAAGAGGAATCAGGCGATCGGAAGCCGGGGGATGATGCTGCGGGCGGTCCGCCTCCTGCCGCTGCTGGCGCTGATGGCGGGTTGCGGGAGGAAAGAGCCTGTTTCGCTCGTCTTCCAGCCCGTTCCCGGGCAGGATTACCGTTTCGTGCAGACCACCGCCATGAAGGCGGAGGTGGGGCTGCAAGGCGACGCCAGGACCATGGCGCAGACCGTGACGTACCGGTTCCGCCTGAACTTCTCCGGTCGCGACGCTTCGGGCGGCTGGCTCGGCAAGGTCTCCTGGACGGGCCTGGCCTTCTCCCAGACCACCGCCCAGGGATCGTACCGCTACGATTCCGACCATCCGGGCGGCGACGTGCCGGTGCCGGCACGTCCCTGGAACGCGCTCGTGGGCGAGTCGGCCGACATCCGGGTCGGACCGGACGGCCGGGTCACCGCGGTGCCCGGGGCGGAACCCCTGGCCGGCCGCCTGCTGGCCAAGATGGGCGTGGCGGCCACGCCGGAAGCGATCGGCGCCGTCCGGCGGCAGTTCGGCGAGGAGGCCCTGCGGGAGGGGCTCGACCGACTGCTGGGTGTCCTGCCGGCCGGCCCGGTCGTGCCGGGCGCGACCTGGACGCGGGAGACGACCGTGGCGCAGGGCTACCCCATGAAGCTCAGCGATGCGTACACGCTGACCGAAGCCGGACCTTCCCAGGCCGTGGTGGAAGTCAAGACGGCGGTCAAGCCCAACGTGGCGGCCTCCGCACTCGACCTGGGGGGGCAGAAGGCCCGGTTCGAGCTGTCCGGCGAATCCGTCGGCAGCGTGCGGCTGGACCGGAAGGACGGCCTGGCCACGGCCGGCACGCGGACGCTCAAGGCATCGGGGAAGATGCTGGTGGCGGATGCCGCGTCCGGGAAGAACTTCGAAATGCCTTTCAATATTACCGACACCTATGAACTGAAGCGCGAGCGGTAGTTCCCGACCCCCTCGCCGCCCGGTCTCACCACAAAGACACCGATTCACGATAAATGACGGATGGCGCTCCGTTTCGGGAGACGTCTGCATTCTTCCGTAAATATTTACCCATGAATTTCGAAAATTTCAATCACGCCCTTCTGCTCCTGTAGAGCTCGAGCGTTGTGTCTTTGTGCCTTGGTGGCGAAAACCCCTCTGCCCGGGGGACGAGGGTCCAAGATGGGCGGGAGGGGAGATTTTCCTTGAACCGCCCCGCGCCTTCCGTCTACAATCCTGCTTCTTGTCTGTCAATTCACCGAATATAGTTCCCGGAGGAAAAATGGCTGAACAAAAAAAGTTCGTCCCGTTTGTCGCATCGGAAACCGTGTTGAGCGAGTTCACCATGCGAGCCCTGCTCATCGGCCTCGTGATGTGCGTGGTGCTCGGTGCGGCCAACGCCTACCTCGGCCTCAAGGCCGGCATGACCATCGCGGCCACCTATCCCGCCGCGGTCATCGGCATGGCGCTCATCAAACTCCTCAAGGGCTCCATCCTGGAAGAGAACTTCTCGCGAACTGTCGGCTCCATCGGCGAGTCGGTGGCGGCCGGCGCCATCTTCACCCTGCCGGCCTTCGTCATTTCCGGGATCTGGCCGGAGTTCTTCACGCCCGGCCACTATCTGACCTCCATGCTGATCATGATGGCCGGCGGCATCCTCGGTGTCATGTTCGTGGCCCTGCTGCGCCGCGTCATGGTGGAAGACGCCGAACTGCCCTACCCGGAAGCCGTGGCCGCCGCGGAAATCCACAAGACGGGCCGCACGGGCGGGTCCGGCATCAAGTTCCTCTTCAGCGCCATGGGCATGGGGGCGGTCATCCAGTCGCTCTGCCAGTTCTCCCTGTTCGCCACCGCCTGGAGCAAGTTCATCTCCTTCTCCAAGGCGACCATCGGACTGGGGGCCTCCGGCGTGGCCAGCCCCAAGGGCGGCCTCCTGCTCAGCTCCCCCGGCATCAGCCCGGCCTACATGGGCGTGGGCTACATCATCGGGCCCAAGCTGGCCTCCCTCAACTTCTCCGGCGGCATGATCGCCTGGGGCCTGCTGGTCCCCATCATCGTCTACTTCCTCGCCCCCTCCATGCCGGAAATCCAGAGCGAGGCCGACTGGGTGGCCCTCTCCATCAACGTCTGGAAGTTCATTGTGCGCCCCATCGCCATCGGCGGCATGCTCATGGGCGCGTGCTTCACCCTGTTCAAGATGCGCAAGAGCCTCATCGCCGGGATCAAGCGGTCGGTGGGCGACGTCAAGAAGGCCGCCGCCGGCGGCGTCAGCCACGAGCGGATCAACCACGACCTGAGCTTCGGCACCATCATGCTGGGCATTTTCGGTTCCGCGGTGGCGACCTTCCTGATCACCTGGCTCCTCTTCAATACCTCGATCATGGTGGCCGCGGTGGCTTCCATCGTCATGATCATCGCCGGGTTCTTCTTCGCGGCGGTTTCCGGCTACCTGGTGGGCATCATCGGCTCCTCCAACAACCCCATCAGCGGCCTGACTCTCACCGCCCTGGTGGTGACCGCCCTGGTCATGGTCATCCTGGGCGTCAAGGGTGAGGCGGGGGTGGCCTCCGTGCTGGGCGTCGCCGCCATCGTCTGCGTCTCCGCGGCCGTGGCCGGCGAGATGCTGCAGGACCTCAAGGCCGGGCACATCCTCGGCGGTACTCCCTGGAAGATGCAGTTGGGCGACATCCTCGGCGTCGTCCTGGCCGCCGCCGTCATGTTCATCCCCATGATCGTCCTCCACGTCGGCGACATCAACGACGCGGCCGGCAAGAAGCTGGACGAGATGAAGAAGGCCAGCGCGGCCGTGGTGGTGGTCTACGCCCTCAACGGCACCACCCCCGAAACCTACATCACGGAAAACACCTTCACCCAGCTCAAGGCCGAAGACCAGGCCAAGTACACCCGCAGCGAGCTGAACCTGGACCAGATCAAGACGAAGACGCCCGACCAGCAGAAGGCCATCCTGAACCTCGACGCCGGGTTCGGCGGCAAGAACATCCCCGCCCCGCAGGCCGGCCTCATGGCCATGCTCTCCCGCGGCATCGTGGAGGGGAAGATGGCCTGGCCGCTCATCATCGTCGGCATGCTCATGGGGCTCGGGCTGATCCTGATGCAGGTGAAGTCCCCCATGCTGGTCAGCGTGGGCATGTACCTGCCCCTGGACACCACCTTCGCCATCTTCCTCGGCGGCCTCATCAAGGGCGTCCTCGACCTCGTCTTCCAGAAACGCAAGTTCAACGAGGCCCAGAAGGTCCGCTCCGAGAACGTCGGCATCCTGCTGGCGGCCGGCCTCATCGCCGGCGAGGCGCTCATCGGCCTGATGTTCGCCACCTTCAAGTTCTTCAAGATCGACTACGAGCTCATCAAGAATCCGGGCAACTTCTTCATCAGCCTGGCAATCCTGGCCGTCATCGCCCTGGTGCTGATCATCGTTCCGCAGCGGAACGCCGGCAGCCCGGACGAGCCGCCTCCGCCGAGCGCCAACTTCTGAGGGCGCCCTTGACGGGGCCGTATTCGACCCACTGACCCGCCATGCCGCCGGGACCCGTTCCCGGCGGCTTTTCTATCACCCGACGAGGAGGGAATCATGAAGAGGACCGCAGGATGGATCGCCCTGGTGGTGCTGGGCTGCACCCTGGCCACGGCGCAGAAGGTGCAGGTGAAGCAGGACAAGGCGGCCGATTTCCAGAAGTACCGGACCTATTGCTGGGAGACGCAGCTGGCGGACGTGCCCGCCGGCGCCCTGGCCATGGGCGGAGAATCGTTCGACGCCCTGATGCGGGAGGCGGCGGACCGCATCCTGCAGGCCAAGGGCTACCAGCGGGTGGACGAGCAGGCCAAGCCGGACCTCACGCTGACCTACCACGTCTCGCTGCAGGCGAAGACGGCCGGCGAGTCCATCTTCCCCAACTCGCCGAACGCCAGCACGAAGTTCGAGCAGGTCTGGTACGTCAGCAAGACGGAAGGGTCGATGGTCCTCGACATGGAGGACCCGGCGAGCGGCCGGACGGTCTGGACCGGCACCGTCACCAGCGCCGTCACCCCGGGCAAGGCCGGCCGGGAACAGCGGATCAGCAAGGCCGTGGAAAAACTGCTGGCCGGTTTCCCGGTCAGGAAGTGACCGGCTTCGCCTTCTTCCACCAGTCGGGGTCCAGGACCCCTTCGCGGCGGTAGCGCTCCAGGGACAGCCCGCAGGTGCACCGCCGCGGCTTTTTCTCCCAGGCCCAGACGGCCGCGCCCAGGATGGCCGGGAAGGCCGCGACGGCCGCGTCCACCCGCTGCCGTTCGGCTTCGCTGAGCATCCCGCCGAAGAGCATTTCCGGCCTCACCGGGCGCCTGACCAGCCCTTCCGCGTAATTCGTGACATAGCAGAGCGGGGCGTAGCACATCTCCAGTTCCCGGGCCAGGAAGGCCTCGGGGCAGAGCGTCATGCCCACCAGGTCGCCCCCGTACAGGCGGTACTTGCGGATCTCGGCGGGTGTCTCCAGCCGCGGGCCCTCCGTGCAGACGTAGACGCCGAGCCGCCGGGCGCGCCGCCCCACGGCGAGGACGCCCGTTGCGAGCGCCCGGCGCCCCTCCGGGCAGAAGACGGGGTTGGCCCGGATGAAGCCCAGCCCCGACCCCTCGAAGAAAGTGGTGGGGCGGTTGCGGGTTTCGTCGATCACGTCCGCGGGCAGCACGAGGTCGCCCGGCTTGAGCCGCTTGGGGCGGAGCGAGCCCGGGCCGGACCAGGCCAGCACCCGCTCGGCGCCCAGGGACTTGAGGGCCCACAGGATGGCCCGGGTGTTGACGAAGGGGGCCGACACGGCGTAGCGATGGTCGCCATGCCGGGAAACGAACCAGGAGGCGGCGCCCTCCCCCCACTGCACCCGTCGGATGACGGGCGAAGGGCCGTAAGGGGTTTCGACCGTCTTTTCGTCCATCACCTCCCACGCGTTCCCCTTCATCAGCAGCCAGGCCGCGCTGCCGCCGATGACCGCCGTCGACACCGGCCGGGTTTCCCGGTCGGCGATGGGAGGATTGCTTTTCGCTTTCATTTTCAAGGTGGATCAACTCCTTGCGGGACTTTTTTCAAACAGCGATCTCGCCTGTCGGGAACGGCCGGGGATGGAACCGCGGGAAGGCCTCCCCGAAACCGGGAGCGAACTCAGGGGGTCTCGGGACCCTTGGCAGTTCCGGAAACAGGGCTTGTTTCGAGAGGGAGCCACCGCTCGGCGAGGGTGGCCACGGTCTCCCGGAGGACGGGTGCCCGGCGGAAAGCGGGGCCGGGCCCTTCCAGCAGGCGGTGCAGGATAACCAGGGCGGGGGCCACGTGGTCGAGGAACCACCGCTTGCCCTTCACCCAGGACAGGAACCCGTAGGCGCCCAGGGCCTGCATGAGGCGGTGGGCGGCCACCAGCGGGAAGGCGTCGCGGAATGCTTCCGCATCCGGGAATACTCCATCCTGTGTGGCTGCATCAATGTAGTGAAGCGATAAATCGTCGATGCGACGGGGCGCCAGCCGGGCGTAGGGGTCCAGCAGCAGGGAGGCCAGGTCGTAGGCCGGGGGGCCGGTGCGGGCGCCCTGGAAGTCGAGGATGCCCACCCCGCCGCCGCGGACCGTGATGTTCTGGCTCTGGAAATCCCGGTGGAGGAAGACGGCCGGCAAGGGGGAACGGTCCAGCTCCTCCGCCAGCCGGTCCAGTTCGGGGGCCAGCGATTCCGCGGCTGGGAGGGCCGGGCCGGGCCCAAGGCGGGCGCTTGCGCCGGGGACCGCCGGGCCTCCGGCAAGCGAGTCCCGGAGCGGGAGCAGCAGGCGGGCGGCGAAGTAGCCGGACTCCCAGCGCCGGGCGAACGCCCCGTCGTACGGCGGGTTGTGGGTCCGGCCCGGGTCGAACGCGCGGGTGGCCCGCGCCTGGATCCGCACCAGGCTGTCCAGCGCTTTCCGGTAGAAGGGTTCGGCCGCTTCCTCTCCCTGCGCGCGGAGCAGGTCGTGCAGCAGCAGCGGTCCGGCGTCCTCCAGGACGAACCAGCCCTTCTCCAGGTCCCGGTGGAGGATGCCGGGCACCGGCGCCCCGGCCGCGGCCAGCAGCCGGGCCACGTAGTCGAAGCAGCGGTTCTCGTCCACCCCGTTTTCTCCGACGGGGGGAGCGGGGCTCAGCATGCCGACGACGGAGTCCGGGTAGGCCCCCAGGCGGAAGAAGCGGCGGGCGCTGCCCCCGGCGCCGATTTCCGTGACCGTCGCCTCGCCGGAGCCGGGGAACCGCTGGCGGTGGATGGAGCGCACCAGGTCGTTGAATTCCGCGGGGGGCGGCGGGGCAGGGCTCACGGCCGGCCCCCTTCCGTTTCGGCGGGGCCGTGGGCGGCGGCCGCGGCCGAAAGCAGGGGCAGGGGGTCGGGATAGTCCCGTTTCAGGCGCTCCAGCTCTGGCAGCGGGCCGTAGCCGTCCAGTTCCTGGAAGCGGTCCCGCAGCAGTTCTTCGAACAGGGGCCAGGCCACGGCCTGGACGTGCAGGTGTGGCGCCCAGTTGCCGTTCCAGGGCGGGCCCCCCACCTCGGCCAGGACCTCGCCGGCTTTCGTCCGGCGGCCAGGTTGGCAGGCCGGGTTCTGCAGGTGCGCGTAAATCAGCACGACGTCCCCGATGGCCCGGCTGTCGGGACGGAGGAACACCCGGCAGCCCCAACCGCCGTCCTGGTCCCCGTCGTCGTCCACCAGCACCACCCGCCCGGGCACGGCCCCTACCGGGTTGCCCCGGGCCACGTGGAAGTCGACGCCCAGGTGGGTGAAGCCGCCGGTCCCCTCCATGTAGCTGCCGCGCCAGAGGAAGCGGCGGTCTTCCATCCAACCGCCGTAGGACCACGCGACCCCCATCCGCCGGTGGACCCCCGCCAGGAAGGACTGGAAAAATTCCACGGACAGCATGGGGTTGGGCCCTTCGCCCGGCAACCGGTCCGGGTGGGCGGCCCGCAAGGCCAGGGCCTCGGCCTCGAGGTTCACGGCGGCGGCTGGCCCGGTCGTCCCGGCCGGGAAAAGAAGGGGCGCCCAGTCGGGCGCCGCCGGTGGTATCTCGTTGCGATTCATGGTCAGTGTCGCCCCCGGGCGGCCTCCGTCAGATCCCGGCGTTCGGGTCGTGCGCCTGGATGTAGGCGAGGAGGCTCTGCGCCTGGGGAGTATAGGTGCAAATCTTGCCGTAGTCCAGATCCACGTTGTTGAGGTACTGCAGCATCAGCGCCTCGCCCACCAGGGAGCGCGGCAGGATGCCGGCGAAGAAGAAGCCCAGAGACTCGAACCCCGCGCAGAGGACGGCGGAGAGCGGGTCTGCCATGTCAAGGAAGAGGTTGATGGCGGCGTAGCCGTCCAGGCACAGGCGGCGGAGCTGCCGGCGGATGACCGGGACGGCGTCGCTGCCGAGGCGGCGCACGTAGATCTCGCCGCACTGTTCGCTGGCGTTGAGGTTGAGGTCGAACTCGGTGGCGGTGTCCCTGGCGGGGGCCAGTCCCGGCGGCGGTTGCAGGAAGTTGTGCGTCATGCCGATGTTCTGGTAGAGGTCGACGATCATCGGCCGATGGTGGTCGGGCAGGTACAGGGTCCGCTTTTCGGGCGTGCCCACGTACATGAAGCCGAGCACCACGCTGATGCGCTGGTTGGGGTCGCCCGGGATGCCCTTGAATTTCCAGCTGGCCGGGCTGGTGGCCAGGAGCAGGCCGCAATCCTTGAGCCCGCTGCGGTTGAGGCCTTTCTGGGTGAACAGGTGGTTGGCCACGGCGTAGGCGTAGATCCCTTCCAGGGGCTTTTTCTTGGGGGCTTCCAGCAGGAAGGTGTTGAGTTCGTGCAGGGCGCCCTGGCCACGGTATTCCACGTTGACGAACACAAAGGTCAATTCGGCGATGCGGTCCTCGGGGTTCTGGTAGAGGAGGGCGGCGTGGCCCATGAAGGTGCCCGCCTCGGTCACCGCCACGGCGGAGATCATCTGGTCGGTCTCGTTCAGCTCGCGGAGTTTCTCGGGGTAGTAGATGTGGTCGTCGAAGAAGCTGTAGCCGTGCGACTTGTAGGCGCAGCGGGACACGTGGATGGCCTCGTCCGGCTGCATGCGGCGGACGTGGAAGCGCAGCTTCTCCTTGATGACCTCGGCTTCGGTGGCGGCCGGCTCGACCGGAGCGCTGGCCGGCAGGACCACGCCCTCGAGGCGCTTGAACAAACGGGTCTCCTTGCCCAGCGGCCCCAGGTTGACGTGTTCCACCTCGTCCAGCACGGTTTTCATCAGGTAGGTGCCCATGCCTTCTGTGGACAGCGTCTCCCCGAGGCGGTCGGGCTCGAAGGAGGGGATGTGCGCGGGGTCGAAGGGCGTCCCCGTCTCCCGGAGAATGACCCGCAGGCCATCGGGCTCCATGACACAGCGGATGTCGAAGGAGGGGTTTTCCTCCAGGTCGAAGGCGTGCTTCATGACGTTGCTGACCGCTTCCTCGACGCCCACCTCGATCTGGTTGAGGGCGCTGCCCTCGAAGCCCCGCCGGGCGGCCACCTCGCTGACCAGCTTGACCGCCAGGTCCAGGTATTTCATCTTGTTGGGTATGGTGAAGACAATCGCCTCGTTCATGATGCGCTCCTCCTGTCATGTTGCAGATTGTCGCCGCCGCGGCAAGGCGGATCGGCCCAGTCCGAATGGTGCCCCGAGAGTAGACCAAGCCCTGTGGAAAATCCAGAACAAAGAAGTCTTGCCGCCGTGAAATTTCCCTGTTAACGTTCCCCTCGCCGCCGTGGTAACGATTTTGCTTCAGGAATTGTCCGGGGGCACTGTCGAGGGGCGCCGGAAGGAGGATGGGAGCAATGAGGATCCGCACGCGTCTGTTTCTGGGCTCGGCCCTGCTGATCGGCATTCCGGTGGCCCTCCAGTGCTGGCTGGAAACGAGGCGTCTGAACGCCATGGAGGCGGAGCTCGCCCGGGTCGCCGTGCAAGTGGGCCAGGTGTTCGTCCAGGGCGCGGGAGCCGCGAAAACGGCCGTGCTGCAGGTGGAAAGGAAGAACGCCCGGTTCTACTCGTCGTTCCCGTCGCCCTTCGCCTCGGCGGTCCCGGCCGGCTTGCTGCCGGCCGCGGGAGACACGTTGGGCGCCAGGCTCCCGCTCGTCGCCGCCCAGGGCCTGTCGATGATGGAAAGCGGTGAAAGCGCGGTGATCTCCATCCGGGACGAACCCGGCGGCAAGGGCAGGAAGATGATCCGGGCCGCCATCTATGTCCACATGAACAAGGAGGGCGGTCACCGGGAACTGATCATCGAAGGCTCACCGGAAGCCGCCGGGGCTCCTCCCCCGCCCGCGGCCCAGGCCGTTCCGGTGGGCGAAAAGAACGTGTCCAGCCTCTTCCGGCACCGCATTCCGCTGTCCGGGACGGCCGCCGTCATCGGGGGCGCCCTGCGGGAAGGCCTGCTCACGGGCCTGGCCCTGCTGGCGGCCGCCCTTGTCCTGGCGGCGGCGGTGTCGCACCGGGTGAGCCGCTCGCTGCGGGACCTGGCCAAGGCTTCGGAACAGCTGGGCCGGGGGGAGTGGGAAACCCGCGTCCCGGTGACGGCGTCCGGGGAGATCAAGGACCTGCAGCTCTCCTTCAACGCCATGGCGGAGCGACTGCAGACCCTCGAGGCCGAGAAGGCCCGCTGGGCCGAGCAGGAGCACCTGGTGGAACTGGGGGCCCTGGCCCGGGGCCTGGCCCACACCCTGCGCAATCCCATCCACACCCTCGGCCTGGCCGTGGAGGAACTGGCCTCCGGCGACGCCCGCCGGCCGCCCGAGGAACTGGCGGAAACGGCCCGGGGCGAGATCCGCACCGTGGACCGCTGGCTCCGCTCCTTCCTGGTGCTCGGGGCCGGCCCGGCGGCCGACCCGGTGGAGGCCGACCTGGGCGCCATCCTGCAGGACCTGGCCCTGGAGGCGGCCCAGCGCGGCCGCAACGTGGTGCTCCAGGGCGCCGAAAGCCCCGTGGCGGCGACCTGCGTGCCCATGGCCCTGCGGGCGGCCCTGGCCAACCTGCTGGACAACGCCGCGGAAGCCTCCCCGGCGGGGGAGGCGGTGACGGTCCAGCTCCAGAACGAGGACGAACGGGTGCGCATCGTCATCGAGGACCGCGGGCCCGGCCTGCCCGAGGAAGTGCGGAAACAGCTGTTTTCGCCCCACGTCACGACCAAGACCGGCGGCTCGGGCATGGGCATCTTCCTGGCCCGGCGGCTGGTGGAAGGTCTGCACGCGGGGCGGGTGACCTTCGGTGACCGGCCCGGCGGCGGCACCCGGGTCGTCGTGGAGGTGCCGAAAAACGGGGCCCAGGAGAAGAAGTCATGAGCAGACCGACCCGCGTGCTGGTAGTGGAGGACGAGGCCGCCCAGCGGCGCCTGGTGGGGGACATCCTCCGGCGGGAGGGGTGGGAGGTCGCCGAAGCCGAGTCGGGCGAAGAGGCCCTGGCGACGTTGCAGAAGGAGATCCCCGACCTGGTCCTGAGCGACTGGAAGATGCCCGGCCTGGACGGCGGAGGGTTGCTGGACATCGTTCGCGAGCGCGGCTGGTCCTGCGCCTTCGTGGTGATGACCGCCTACGGTTCCATCGCCCACGCCGTGGAGGCGATCCGCCGCGGCGCCGACGACTACCTGGCCAAGCCCTTCGAGCGCGAGTCGCTTCGCATCACGGTGCAGCGCGCCCTGAAGGCCTTCCGCCTGGAGAAGGAGAACCGCCAGCTGAAGCAGGAAGTCTCCCGGCAGGAAGGCTTCGGGGAGATCTGCGGCCGGGCCGGCGCCATGCAGGTACTCTACCGCACCCTGCGCAAGGTCGCCGCCACCGACGCCACCGTTCTCATCACCGGGGAGTCCGGGACGGGCAAGGAACTGGCGGCCCGCACCCTGCACGCCGAAAGCCGGCGGTGCGCGGGTCCCTTCGTCGCCGTGAATTGTGCCGCGATTCCTGAAACATTGATGGAAAGCGAGCTGTTCGGCTACGAGAAGGGCGCCTTCACGGGCGCCGACCGCCGGCGGGAGGGGAAATTCGAGGAGGCGGCGGGGGGGACCCTGTTCCTGGACGAGATCTCCTCCATGCCGCTGGCCCTGCAGGCGGTGCTGCTGCGGGTGCTGCAGGAGAAGCGGCTGACGAGGCTCGGCGGGAAGGGCGAGGTGGCCCTGGACGTGCGCGTGGTGGCCGCCACCAACCGCGACCTGCGGGACATGGTCCGGGAGGGCGCTTTCCGTGAGGACCTCTACTACCGGCTGGACGTAGTGCCCGTCCACATTCCGCCCCTGCGCGAACGCCGGGAGGACGTGCTGCTGCTGGCGCGGCTGTTCCTGGAGCGGCACGCCGAACACTACGGGGTGAAGCTCCAGGCCGTCCCGCCGGCGATCTGGCGCCGGCTGGAGGCATACCGGTGGCCGGGGAACGTCCGCGAACTGGCCAACGCCATGGAGCGCCTGGTGCTGCTCTCGGACGAGGGAGCGCTGCGGGAGGAGGACCTGCCCGAGACCATGGCGGCGTCCCCCGAAATCGACGGCTGCCCCTTCCGGCTGCCGCCCGAAGGCATTTTCTGGGACTCCGTGGAGGCCGGCTTCCTCCGCCAGGCTTTGGACCTGGCCCAGGGCAACCGGGCGGAAGCGGCGCGACTGCTGGGGCTGGGCTACAAGGCCTTCCTGTACCGCCTGGAAAAACTCGGCGAGCGGCTCTGAGGCGTCTCCCCATTTCGGGAGGCGTCTCCCCATTTCGGGACATCCCCACCCTTTCACCACCAAAGCACGGAAACACAAAGAATTATGACTGGAAGAACTCCGGCCGCCGGCAATGGCCCTTCCTCCGTGTGCCAGGGAGCCCGGGCTTCGAGCGGATGTCCGGGAACCACTAATCTCACTAATCCGAAGTTTTTGAGCTAGAAACGAGATAACCGAATGACGTGGCAGGACATA
>CAYTBK010000024.1:0-39023 GCA_964436005.1 uncultured Acidobacteriota bacterium | reverse complement strand
TCCGTCCGCGACAGGCCGCAGTGGCCGCCGGAAAGCTGCACGGCGGTGAAGAAGAACCCGACGGCGACCCGCTCGACGCGTTCGGCCGCCAGCAGGCCCGGGTGCCGTTCGTGGAGATATTGCAGCGTTTCTTCCAGGATCACAGTATTTTATTTGAGATGAAACATCCGGCGGCCCGCCCCCGGGCCGCCGGATGGGGCGCTACTTCAGACCGCGCTTGTCCAGCAGCGGCTGGACCTTGGGTTCGCGACCGCGGAACTCCTTGAAGAGGGCCATGGCGTCTTCCGAGCCGGACTTCGCCAGCAGGGTCCGGAAGGCCGCGGCCGTGGGCTGGTCGAAGAGGTTCCCCTTTTCCTTGAAGGCCTGGAAGGCGTCGGAGTCGAGGACGGCGCTCCAGATGTAGCTGTAGTAGCCGGCGGAGTACTCGTCCGCGGCGTGGTGGAAGTAGGGGGTCCGGTAGCGCGGCAGGATCTCGGGGATGAGCCCCAGCTTGTCCATGGAGGCCTTCTCGAAGGCCCGGGCGTCCTGCTCGGCGGTGGTCTGGAGGGTGTGCCAGTCCATGTCCAGGGCGGAGGCCGCCAGGTATTCCACGGTGGCGAAGCCCTGGTTGAAGGTGGAGGCTTTCTTCAGCTTTTCCACCAGTTCGGCCGGGATGACTTCCTTCGTCTTGTAGTGGCGGGCGTAGAGGGCCAGGACCTCGGGTTCGAAGGCCCAGTTCTCCATGATCTGGCTGGGCAGTTCGACGAAGTCCTGGGCGACGGCGCCGCTGCCGCGGAAGCGGCACTGGGAGAACAGGGCGTGCAGGGCGTGGCCGAACTCGTGGAAGAGGGTCTCCGCCTCGTCGGCTTCCAGCAGGGCGGGCGTGTCACCGGTGGGACGGGACAGGTTGAAGACGTTGTACACGATGGGGTAGACGTTGCGCCCCTTCTTGACCCACTGCTCCTGGATGCTGGAGCACCAGGCGCCTCCGCGCTTGCCGGGCCGCGGGTAAAAGTCCATGTAGAGGACGCCTAGGAAGCGGCCGTCCTTCTCCTTCACCTCGAAGGCCTGGACTTCCGGGTTGTACACGGGCAGGTCCTTGCGCTCGACGAACTTGATCCCGTAGAGGCGGTTGGCCACGGCGAAGGCGCCGTTGCGGACCTTGTCCAGGGAGAAGTAGGGCTTCAGGGCCTCGGTGTCGAGGTCGTACCGGGCCTGGCGGACCTTCTCGGCATAGTACCGCCAGTCGCAAGGCTCCAGCGGGACGCCGGGCAGGTCCTTGGCCATCATGGCCTGCAGGTCGGCCGCTTCGCGCTTGGCCACGGCGATGGCCGGCGTCCAGAGCTGGTTCAGCAGCTCGTACACCTTGGCCGGCTTGGCGGCCATGTTGAGTTCCAGGACGTAGTCGGCCCAGGTGGGGTAGCCCAGCAGCTTGGCCTTTTCCACGCGCAGGGAGGCGATGCGGGCGAAGACGGCCTTGTTGTCGTGGGCGTCGCCGTGGTCGCAGCGCGAGGCGTAGGCCTCGAGCAGGGTCTTGCGGAGGCCCCGGTTCTGGCTGGACTGCTCGAAGGGCCAGATGCTGGGGGACTTCAGGGTGAACACCCACTTGCCTTTCAGGCCGGCCTTCTCGGCGGCTTCCGCCGCGGCGGCCACCTGCCCCTCGGGGAGGCCGGCGAGGTCTTCCATCTTGTCGATCACCAGCTTGTAGCCGTTGGTTTCGGCCAGCAGGTTCTCGCTGAAGTTGAAAATGAGCTTGGACAGCTCGATGTTGATGGCGCGCAGCCGTTCCTGGTCCTGCGGCGCCAGCTTGGCCCCGCCGCGGACGAAGTTCTTGTAGGTGTGCTCCAGCAGGGTGCGCTCCTCGGGGGTCAACTGGATGGTGGTGCGGGCGTCCCAGACAACCTTGACCCGCTGGAAGAGGTCCTTCCGGAGCATGATGTCGTCCCGGTGGGAGGCGAGCATGGGCCGGATCTTGGCTTCGATGGCCTGGAGTTCCGCGTTCGTCTCGGCGCCGGACAACAGCCCGAACACGTTGTTCACCCGGCCCAGGAATTCCCCGGAGTCGTCCAGGGCGGCTACGGTGTTCCGGAAGGAGGGGGCGCTGGGGTTGGAGACGATCTGGTCGATCTCCGCCTTCTGCAGCCGGATGCCTTCCTCGAAGGCCTCGAGGTAGTGCTTGGGGTAGATCTTGTCGAAGGGCGGGGTCTTCAGCGGGGTCCGCCAGACGGAGAAGAAGGGGTTCCCCTTCACCTTCATCGGCTTGATTTTCGGCTGGGGAATTGCCGCGATGGCTGCTCCGCTCAGGAGGGCGGCGATCAGCAGGGTGGCCAGTGTTTTGGGCATGGAAACCTCCGAATGTGCGTCGGGTCGGCGCCGGAAGGCTGCCGGCGCCGACGGGTCTAACTTCAGGCGGGGGCGCAGACGAAGGTCCGCGGTATTCCCGCAAGGTCCGAATAGCATTGGAAAGATGCGTTGTACGAGCGCAGCAGCCGCTCCAAAGCGTCCCACTGGCCGCAACCGAACTCCATGGCCAGCGCGCCGTCCGGCGCCAGGCGGCGGAGGCCTTCCGGAATCCAGGCCCGGTAGAAGTCGAGTCCGTCCGGTCCGCCTTGCAGGGCGTGGCGGGGTTCGTTCCGGAGCACTTCGGCCGGCAGGCCCGGCATGTCCCCGTCCGGTACATAGGGCGGGTTGACGGCGATGTAGTCCCAGCGCCTGTCCGGCGCGAAGGCCGAGAAACCGTCCGCGGCCACCGGCGTCCACCGGTGGGCCAGGCCCAGCCGCGCGGCGTTTTCGGCCGCCAGTGACAGGGCGGCCGAAGAAATGTCGGCGGCGGTGACTCGTGCGCCGGGCAGTTCCCGCAGCAGGCTCAGCCCCACGCAACCGCTGCCGGCAGCCAGGTCCAGGATGGCCGGGGCCGGCTGGCCCTGGAGGTGCCCGGCGCCGATCTCCACCAGCAGCTCCGTTTCGGGGCGGGGGATGAGCACGGCGGGCGTGACGCGGAAGACGTCCTTCCAGAAGTTGCATTTGCCGAGGATGTACTGGACGGGTTCCCCCGCGGCGCGGCGGGTGACCCAGGCGGCGAAAGCGTGCCGGACGCCGGGCGGGCAGGGGTCGCCGGAGTGGGCGAACAGCCAGGCCTTGTCCCGGCCCAGGGCCTCGCTCAACAGGTAGTCGGCGTCCAGCCGGGCGGCGTGCAGGCCGGCCCTCTCCAGGATGCGGGATGCGGTTTCCCGGCAGTGGCCTATGGTGGAATTGTCGTCGAGGTGGTCCATGGGTCCCGCCGCTCCGAGAATTTTCATTCTCAACCGGACACCATACCACAGACCCGCTTGTTCCGACAGTTGGAATTTCCGTCGATAACGGGCGCCGGAAGGCCCGGTTTCGGGTATAATGGCCTGTAACGACGGGATTGGTTCAACAGACGTTTCGCATCCGGGGCGGGTCTCCAGGCAGGCCGGTGCCCCGGAGCCGGAGGAGCATCGAGATGAAAGAAAAGGGGTATCGGCTGACCAGGGTGCAGGAGCGCGTGTTCGAGGAACTGGCGACCATCGTCCCTTTGGAGATGAGCGACCCCCGGGTCATGAACTGCAGCGTGACGCGGGTGGAGATTTCGCCCGATTTCAAGACCTGCCGGGTCTTTTTCACCGATCCCGGCTCGGTGGACGGCGGCCGGGGCGCCGGGGAGGCGCTCAACCACGCCGCTTCCTTCATCGGGGCCCGGCTGGTGGAGCAATTTCCCATGAAGACCCCGCCCCGGCTTAACTTCCTTTTCGACAAGGGCGCCGAGAAGGCGGAGCGGCTGGAGAAGCTGTTCGCCGAAATCGAGCGGATGCACCGGGAACAGGGCCCGGAACCCGCCGGGACCCCGTCCGGGAACGAAGACACGAAATAGAAAACAATACGGTGGAGGAGTTTGATGTTCGATATCGAAGCCTATCTGGATCAGTGCCTGAGCGTGGGGCGGAAAAAGCGTCCCACGGTCCTGTTGGCGGATTCCGCCGACCCTCGTTTTCTGGAAGCCTCGCTGGCCCTGACCCGCTTCGCCCGCCTCGTCTTCCTGGCCTCGGCCAGGGAAGTCAGGGACAACCTGGAACGGGACCTCGGCCACCTGGACGCCGACCGGACCGCCTACGTCCTGACGGAAAGCGCTTTCGCCGAACCGGGCGGGCCGGCTTTCGCCCCCTCCGGCGAGGCGGGCCCGGCGCCGGCGGGATGGTCCGAGACCGCCTGGGCGGGATTGCGGGCCCTGGACCGCGGCTACACCGACCTTCTCGCCTGCGTCGCCGGCCTTCCCGGCCCCGGCGCGCCGACGGCCCTGGCCGCCGGCCTGGAGGCGAAAAAGCCGGCGGGGGAGATGGTCCTGTTCGCTTTCCCCGGCAGCACCGGGTCCAACGGCGCCCCCCTGAGCGTGGTGGCCCTCGGGTGCGTCTCGGAAACGGCGTTCCCCTCCACCGCTTCCCTGGCGGAACGGCTCGCCGCCGCCTGCGGCGCCGCGCGCGCCCTCATCCCCGTCTCCGAAGCGGCCGTGCTGGACGCCGTGCTCGTGGAAACCCCGGGGGGCGATCCCCGCTTCGCCAAGGCCGTGGAAGAGGCGACCGGCCTGCTGAAGGCCGGGGCGACGGCGTCCCCGGACCTGGTTTCGGTACGCCTGCGCCGTGCGCCGGCGGTGGAAGAGGCCCTTTCCGGCGGCGCCCAGGTCCTGCTGTTCCCGGAGCGGCCGCCCATGGAAGCGCTCTCGGATTTCCTCTCCGCGCGCTTTCCGCTCGCCCGTCGGCTGAACGTGGCCCTCGGGGCGGGGGCGGGGCTGGTGCCCCTGCGCCACCGGTGCACCATGGACGAGGTCCGGCTGTCGGTCAAGGCCGCGGCCGCCCTCCTGCTCCGGGATGCCGAACGTCCGCGCGCCACGGGGGACATGTTCTTCCCCGGCCACCGGATCCTGGCCATCAACCCGGGCTCCACGTCCACCAAGATCAGCGTGTACGAGGGGGAGAACGAGCGCTTCACGGTGGAACTGCAGCACTCCGCCGAAGAACTCCTGCCCTTCGAGGGGAAGAGCATCACGGCGCAGTACGCTTTCCGCAAGGAGACCATCCTCAAGGCGCTGGAGGCCCACGGGCTGAGCCTGGACGACATCGAGGCCGTGTCCGCCCGGGGCGGGCTCATCCGGCCCATTCCCCACGGGACCTACTTCGTCAACCGGCCCATGGTGGACGACCTGCAGGCCGGCTACGGCGGGGAGCACGCCTCCAACCTGGGCGGGCTCATCGCCTTCGACCTCGTGGGGCAGACGGGGAAGCCGGCCTTCATCGTGGACCCCGTGGTGGTCGACGAGGCCCCCGAGCGGGTGAAGATCACCGGCCTGAAGGCCTTCCGGCGCAAGATCATCAGCCACGCCCTGAACCAGATCGCCTCGGCCCGCCGCTACGCCGAGGAGAACGAGACGTTCTACGAGCGGCTCAACCTCATCGTGGCCCACATGGGCGGCGGGATCTCCATCGGCGCCCACAAGCGCGGCCACTACCTCGACGTCAACAACGCCCTGGACGGCGAGGGGCCCTTCACGCCCCAGCGTTCCGGCTCCCTGCCGGTGGGTCAGCTCATCGAGGCCTGCTTCTCGGGCCAGTACACCAAGGCGGACCTCAAGAAGCTGAACAAGGGGCAGGGCGGCCTCATCGACCTGCTGGGCACGGCCGACCTGCGCGAACTGGAGCGGCGCTACTACGAGGGCGACCGGGAAGTGGTCGCCGTGTTCGAGGCGCAGGCCTACCAGATCGCCAAGTGGATCACCTGCCTGCTGCCTGCCTTCGACGGCGAGAACGTCGACCAGGTCATCCTCACCGGCGGCATGGCCCGCTGCAAGCCGCACGTGGAGAAGATCACCCGCTACGTCGCCGCCCTGCACTGCGGGGTGACGGTCTACCCGGGGGAAAACGAGATGTTCGCCCTGGTCAAGGGGGCCCTGCGCGTGCTGGAAGGGAAAGAGGAAGCGAAGACGTATTCCGTTGACAAGGAATAATTACTGCTCATTTAGATTTCCCGGAGGCTTCCATGGAAGAGTTCACCTACGAACTGGAACGCTCGTTCGCTCTGGCCGGCGCGGCGCTCGCCGTGGTCCTGCTGATCTGCCTGGCCGTCGGCGTCTTCGTCATCGCCTGCTGGTGGCGCCTCTTCACCAAAGCCGGCAAGCCCGGCTGGGCGGCCATCGTCCCCATCTACAACGTCATCGTCATGCTGGAGATCGTCGGCCGGCCCCTGTGGTGGATCCTCCTGTTCCTCCTGCCCTGCGTCAACATCATCGTGGGCATCATGCTCATGGTGGACCTGGCCAAGGCCTTCGGCAAAGACACCGGTTTCGCCATCGGGCTGATCTTCCTGGGCATCATCTTCCTGCCCATCCTCGCCTTCGGCAGTTCCCGCTACCTCGGCCCGGTGGCCTCCGACGCCTTCCGGTACGGCGGGGGCGGATACCCGCCGGGGCCCTACGGCGGCGGATACCCGCCGGGATCCTACGGCCAGCCGGGCCCCTACGGCGGTTACCCGCAGCAGGGCCCGTACGGCGGGCAGCCGGGGCCGTACGGGGCGCAGGCGCCGTACCCGCCCCAGCCGCCGTATCCGCCGCAAGCGCAGCCCCCTTACGGGCAGCCGCCCCAGGGGTACTACGGCGGCCAACCGGCTCCGGGCGGGCCGCCCCAGCAGCCGCCCCAAGGCTATTACGGGGGCCAGCCGCCCCAGGGCAACCAACCGCAGCCGCCCCAGGGATACTACGGCGGCCGGCCGGCCCCGGGCGGGCCGTCCCAGCAGCCGCCCCAGGGCTATTACGGCGGGCAACCGCCTCCGCCGGGGGGCAAACCGCCGGACCGGGGCAACCGCTGACCCGCCTGCGGACGATTCCCTCGGAAGCGGCAGGTCGTCTGGACAGGCAGAATGAAAGGAGGCCCGGGTTCGCCCCGGGCCTCCTGCTTTTGTTTTCCTGGTTACAGTTCGACGTGAGCCAGGCGGAAAAGCGGCTTGGGGCTGTTGGGGAGGTCGGGGAGGCCCAGTTCTTCGGCCAGGTAGCGTTTCAGGACTTTCCAGAGACAGTCGTAGCAGGTCTCGAAGCGCTGTACGACCGACTCGGCCACGGCTTCCCGGATGAGGGCCGGCTGGCCCGGGTCCAGCGTCCGGTAGTTCTCGAACTGCTCGTCCAGATGGCGGAGGGCTTTTCGGAATTTATCGTAGTCGATCATGTTGTCAGGTTCTCTTTTTGTCGACTCCCGGTTCTACCGCAGGGTGATCGTGAGCTTGTAGCCGGCGCTGCCGCCGGGGGTCGCCACCTCGATGAGGTACGTTCCCGAGATGGGCAGTTGGCCGGTCCAGGTGGCGGCCTTGTCGTCCTTCCCCGCGCCCTCGAGGGTCAGACCCTCCAGCGGGGCCGGGCTGCCCGGTTCCGGCAAGGTGTAGCCGGGGAGGTAGAGGACGACGGCGACGTCCTTCTCCTTGGCCGCGACCCGCACCGTCAGCGTCTGGTTCTCGTTCCCCGCGAGTTCGTAGCGGTCGGCGTCGCCGGCGGCCAGGCTGCCGGCCAGGGTGACGGTCTTCATCCCCCGGGGGAAGGCGACGGTCTTACGGACCCCCTCGGCGGCGAGGTGCCCCGCCCCGAGGCAGGCCAGAAGGGCAAGCAGGAACAGGCGGCGTGCCATCGATCGCTCCTTCACGCGAAAATGGCGGATCCCGGCCGGAAAGGCCGCCGGGACCGCATGATGTCCATGATACCGCACGGGTGAAAGATATCGCTTGCCGCACGGAAAGGCAATGAAGAAATACAGTCCGGCCACCGACACTTCCGGCGGCCAGGAGGAGCCTGCGGGGGGAGGCTCCCGGTGCACGGGGAGGGGGACTGGGTTTCCGTGACAAGCGAATATTCGGAAATCATGTTATACTGCCGGTTTCGCGTCCGGGCGACACGGCCGGACGGAACATTCTTGTCGGAGGGGTTATGCGAAAAGCGACTGTCATCCTGGGCATCCTGTGGCTGGGCCTCCTGGCCGCCGGGCGCCTCTTCGGCCAGGAGGCGAAGGCTTCCGGCCGCGAACTCTACGCGGAACTGGCCAAACCCGACCTGTCGGGCGCCTGCCTGGAGGTCCGGGACCTGGTGCTGAAACGGGACCGCGTCACCATGACCTTCAGCGGGACCTTCCACTTCGAGACCCCGCGCGGGGGCGCCGTCCGCGGGGCCGTGTTCACCGGTCGCGGGACGTTCCGCGCCGACACCCCACCGGGGGACTTCGAGCGGCAGAACCTCCAGCGCCTCATCAAGATGCCTTCTGTCGAGACGACGTTCCAGACCGCCGTGCTGCGCTTTTCCGACGACACCTTCGACCGCCTCGGCGGGGCGGCCGCCAGGCCGGGCGCCGTCCCGCCCGAAGCGAAGGAGCTGGCCGACCAGTTCGGCCCGCGCCTGCTGAAGGAGACGGGGGCCAACGTGGCGGCCCGCCTGGCGGTTTCCCTTCTCAACGCCGAGAAGGGCGGCGTCTTCGTGGGCCAGTTCGACCGGGGCGACCTGGGCCGGTTCACCTACTTCTTCGACCCCCAGAGCCGCCTCCTCGCCTCCGCCTTCGGGGTGAACGCGGGCGAAAAGGGGATCATCTTCACTTATGCCAAGGATTTGTTCGACACGGAAATCTGGACGGCCTTCCACAGCCTCGAGGACTACGCCTCCAACCGGGGGGAGTACGCCGACGTCAACGACCTGGTGAAGATCGACCACTACCGCATGGACGTGGACGTCCGGAAGCCGAAGGAAAAGCTGGGGCTGCGCGTCCGCCTGGACGCCACGTCCCTGTCCGGCGGGGTGGCGGCCCTGCCCCTGCTGCTCAACGACGGGCTGGGGGAATACGACAACGTCCGCCTGAAGAAGGCCATGCGGGTGAAGTCGGCCCGCCTGGCGGACGGGCCCGAGCTGGGCTGGGTCCAGGAGGACTGGGAGTCCGGGTTGACCGTGTTCCTGAACGCCCCTTCCCCGGCCGGCGGCAAGGTGAGCCTGGAGCTGGTCCTGGAGGGGGATTTCCTCGAGCAGGGGGCCGACCTGCCCTGCTCCTTCCCCCGCGACACCATCGCCTGGTACCCCCGGCACGGTTTCCTGAACCGGTCCACCTACGACCTGGCCTTCCGCCACGGCAAGGACGACACGGTGGCGTCGGTGGGCCTGCTGGCGAAGCAGGCGGCCGACCCCGAGGACCCCGCCGCCCGGATCAGCCAGTGGCGGATGGACGTCCCGGTCCCCATCATCTCCTTCGAGGTGGGCCGTTTCGAACGGAAGACCGACAAGGTCCGGGGGGCCTCGGGCGAAGTTCCGCTGGAGTTCTATTCCCTGCCGGACTGGGCCCTCTACATCAAGGACGACTTTGTCATGGCCGAGCTGGGCAACACCATGAAGTACTACGAGGCGCTCTACGGGCCCTTCCCGTACCCCAAGATCGCCGCCGTCTTCTTCCCCAACGTCTACGGGCAGGGGGTCCCCTCGCTCCTCCTCCTCCCCAAGGCCGACCGGACCAGCCGCTACACCTTCTCCTTCATCTCCCACGAGTGTTCCCACCAGTGGTGGGGCGGGGGCGTCGCCTGGCGCTCCTATCGCGACCAGTGGCTCAGCGAGGGCTTCGCCAACTACTCGGGCGTGCTCTACACCGCCTTCCGGGACAAGGGCAACTCCTGGCGCGAACTGGTCAAGGAGATGCGGGACAGCCTCGCCCAGCCGCCCGTCAACACCACCGGCGTAGGGTCCGGGAAGCTGTCGGACATCGGGCCGCTGATCCAGGGGCGCCGGCTGCGGACGGGAAAGACCCTGCAGGCCTACAACAGCCTGATCTACGACAAGGGCGGCCTGGTGGTGCGCATGCTGCACTTCCTCTTCACCGACCCCGGCTCCGGCAACGACAAGGCCTTCTTCGACATGCTCAAGGACTTCCTCGCGCAGTACAAGGGCGGCCGGGCCGCCACGGAAGACTTGGCCCGGCTGGCCGGCGAGCGCTTCGCCGGCACCCCGGTCGCCCGCAAGTACGGGCTGAAGGACCTGAACTGGTTCTTCCGCCAGTGGGTCTACCAGGCGGAACTGCCTTCCTACCGCCTCAAGTACGCCGTCGAGAGCCGGCCGGAGGGGGGCTTCCTCCTCAAGGGGACGGTGGAGCAGGAGAACGCGCCGGACCAGTGGTTCATGCCGCTGCCCCTGGTCATCAACGTGGGCAAGGACCGCTACCTGCGCGGCACCGTGGCCGCCCGGGGGGCGAGCTGCCCCTTCTCCATCCCCTTGCCGGAGAAGCCGGTGAGCGTGGCCCTGGACCCCGACCTGTGGGTCCTCTCGGCGAAGACGACGACCGAAAAGCTGTAGCCGGGTTCCTCGCCGAAGGCCGGACCGGACCGGCCCGGCGGAGCCGGAACACGGGTGAACCGAAAGGACAGGATGGGCGAGGCGCGCCCATCCTGTCCTTTTTTATGCGTTCCGGACGGGAACCGCCGGGGGCGGAAAGAAGGGTGTAACCGGTCGGCGGGGGCGGACGTCATCATGGTGAACGGAATGCGGGGCCCCGAAGCATCCGGAAAAAACCGCAAGGAGATTCACCATGAGACACTCGACTTCCTTCCTTTTCCGCCTGTTCCTGGTCTCGGCCCTGGTGGTGCCCGTGGCGTCCGGCCTCCCGGCGCAGGGCGCGGGATCGGCTTCCGGCCCCGTGTTCACCCCTCGCCAGTGGCTCGGCGAATTCATGGGCCGACTGGAACTTTCCCCGGAACAGGTTCGGCAGATCCTGGCCGTCTTCCAGGCGCACGCCGTGGAACTCCAGCTGTCGGCCACCGGCGAGTTCGTGGCCCGTCGGGCCCTGCAGAAGACCCTGCACCGTTGCGAGACCAACGGGGCGGCGGTCCGCCTCGCTTCGGCGGCGGTGGCGGCGGCCGACCAAGAATTCAACCAGTTGCGCGCCCGGATTTTCAACGAAGCCTACCCGGTGCTCACGGCGGAGCAGTGGGATGAACTCGTCAGCCTGGGCGCCGTCGCCCGGGGGGGCCTCGCCGACGCGCTGGAGCGGTGCGGCACGGCGGAATCGCTGCCCGCCGCCCTGACGGCGCTGGCCGAGCGCGCTACGGCCCGGCTGGGGCTCACGGCCGAGCAGGTGGTCCAGTTGCAGTCCGTCGCCCTCGAACACCGGCCGGCCATCTGCGACCTGCTCCGGCAGGAGGCGGCGGCCCGGGGGCGGCTGCGCGAGGCCGTCCGCCGGGTCCCGGCGGACGAGACCGCGGTGGCCGAGGCGTCCCAGGCGGTGGCCCGGGTCGACGTCGAATTCAACCTGGAGCGGGCCGCGACCTTTTCCGCGGTTTGTGCTGTGCTGACGGAAGAACAAAAGGGTAGAATCCAGGAGATGGCGGAAAGACTGCAGGCCGCCGTGGAGCGGGTGCTTTCCATCCTGGCCGGGGCGGTGCCCGGGACGGCCCTGTGACGAGGTGTTGCGTGGCGTTGGAAACGAGCCCCCTGGCAGGGGTGCAGCCCGAGTGGAAACGGCCGGGGCCGGCGGCGGAGGACGCCCCGGCCGACCGTCGTCTCGCCCGGGCGGTGGCGGAAGGGGACCAGGCCGCCTTCGCCCTTTTCGTGGAGCGGCACCACGCCCTGGCCGTCCGGTTGACCGGGCGGTTTTTCGCCTTGCGGATGGAAGTGGAGGAAGTCGTGCAGGACGTGTTCGTCAAGGCGTTTTTCGCCATGGGGTCTTACCGGGGGGAGACGCCGCTCTCCCACTGGCTGTCGCGCATCGTGGTCAACGCCTGCTACGACCGGCTGCGGGCGCTCCGACGGAAGAAGGAGGAGGCGGTGTCCCAGCTGGGGGAGGGGGAGGCCCGGCGGTGGGACCAATCCGTCGACCCCCGCGGGGGCGACCCGGAGGAGAACTGCCGGCACCGGGAAGAGGCCCGTTTCGCCCGGGAGGCCCTGGCCCGGCTGTCGCCGCCGGAGCGGCTGGTGCTGACCCTGCTGGTGCTGGAGGAAAAATCCGTGAAGGAAGTGGCCGCGCTCACCGGCTGGTCCGTGGCCAACGTCAAGATCCGGGCCTTCCGGGCCCGCCGCAAGCTGCGGCCCTGGCTGGCGGAACGAGGGGAGAAGCGGCCGGGGCCGGGAACAGGAGGACGATTATGAGGAGCGGAAAACGGAATTCGTCGGCGGACGACGGCCGGGGGCGGCAGGCGGAGCGGCTTCGCGGGCTGCTGGAGTCGGCTGCGCTGCCGGAAGAGGAACGGCCGGCCTTCGACGGGCGGATCCTGGCGGGGATCCGTGCGGGTATCGCCCGGCGCCGGCAGGAAGGGGAGGAGTTCCTCGCCCCTCCCCTGGGCGCCTTCGCCTTGCGCCTGCTGCCCGCCGCACTGGCCCTGGCTTTCGCCCTGTGCGTCTGGGCCGGCTGGGAAGGGCGCCAGTCGGAGGACCGGGGCGGGCGAATCCACCCGGCGACACAGGCGGCGGCCTCGCTGCTCGGGGACGTTCTCTTCGGGCTCCCCGCCGGCGGCCCCCAGGGAGGTGCGCAATGAAAGGGATGTGGAAATACCGCCTGGCCGTGGCGGGCGTCTTCGTCGCCGGGCTGTTGTGCGGGGGGGCGCTCATGCTCGTGTACAAGAAGCGGCAGGACCGCGAGCTCTACCGGACCTCCGACACCGTCGCCCAGGTGGTGGTCCGGCACCTCGGCACGGAGCTCGACCTTTCCGAGGGCCAGGAGAAGGAGATCGTGGCCGCGGTCAACAACGCCCGGACGGAGCTGCTGGTGGTGCTGAAGGAGATGCTTCCCGAACTGCTGGGAGTGGCCGGCCGTTGCGTGGCCCGGATCCGCAACTGCCTGGACGACCGCCAGAAAGCCGCCTTCGACCGCATCCTGGCGGAGCGCCGGCGGAACCTTCAGGACCTCCTGTGGGCCCTGCCCGCCCGGAAACCGGCGGGCGGCCTGCCCGACGGGGGCGCCCGGCCCTGACGTTTTCCGCCGGGCCCGGGTGCCTGCGCCGTCATCGAACTCGAGCCCGGCGATGCGGGCAGGGCTCGCGCGAAGTCGCGAAGATCGCGAAGGGGGAGGAAACACGAAGGCACGAAGAACACGAAGAATAACAATAGAATGGATGGATAGGGGAGACACAGGAGGCAGGAAGATTGTTGATGATCGCCGGGAGGGCCCGCGCATCGGGGGACCGCCGGCTTCCAGCCGGCCCCTGGCCACTAGTCGTCCCCCGGTGTGGATGCCGGCAGGATGCCGGCGGTCCTGGGGAATCACCGGCTTCCAGCCGGCCCGCGGGAAGGTCCAAAGGGGTTGCCGGCCGGATGCCGGCGGTCCCGGGGGGGCTCCGGCGGCCTGCGCGCCTGGCGAAAGCGGCGCTGCGGCGGCCTCCGCGCCGCACTCCGGAGGTCGCCTGCCTATCCTCCCTATCCATGTTGCCGGCCGGTCGGCGATGGACATCCATGCCCTCCGGACAAAAGACCCGGCTCCTCTTCGTGGCCCTCGCGGTCTTCGTGTTGAGGATAAACACGATGCGCACGAAGGTCACCAAGGAGAGCGGGGCCCGGGCGCTTGCGCTATGACTTTCCGATGGAAAACAAGTTGCGCTGAAATTCGGCATGTCTGCTGGAAAATGCTGACTTCAGGTAGTGCCACCTTTTCCCTTCGCCTCCGGGTGCACCTTCCGTCCCAATACCCCTTTCCAGGCGCCCCGAGGCCCGTGCCGAACGCATTTCCGGAGCCCGCGCAGCGGGCGATTGGCCCGTAGCCCAGGGCGAAGGGCGCTTCGCCCGAGCCCTGGGAAGGCGACCCGGCGCAGCCTATGTGTTTCACGCCGCTTTCATCGCGGGCCGGGCAGGCGAGGGGCGGGCAGCCGCTGGAAGCCCGGCTCGGCAATCAAGTGCCCTTGGAACAGCTCGATGCCCTCCTCCCGGCACCAGAGGTACTCGGCCGAGGTCTCCACCCCCTCCGCGACCACGTCGATGCCCAGGTCCAAACAGGTGCGGAGGATGCCGCGGACGATGGCCTGCCGCGGCCCCCGCTGGTCGATGCCGCGCACGAGCTCCATATCCAGCTTGATGATCTCCGGCTGGAGCTCGGCGAGCAACGAGAGCCCGGCGTACCCGGCCCCGAAGTCGTCGAAGGCGATTCGCACGCCGCTGCCCCGGAGGGCGTCGATCGTGCTCGCGAAGCCCCGGACGTTGTGGATGATCTGGCTCTCCACGATCTCCAGGATGATCCGCGATGCTCCGATGCCACAACACTCCGCGGCCTCCAGGGTGGATGCCACCGAGGTGGCCGAGCGGGCGTGACTTTCGGGCAGGAGGTTGAGGCTCAGCCCGCAGTCCAGGCCGAGGCGGGCGGCCAGCTCGAGCGCGACGGCCCGGGCGGACTCGTCGAGCCGGGACAGCCTTGCTCCCTTCAGACCGGCGAGAACGTGGGATGCCGGCTCGTTGTGCGGTCCGCGGATCAGGGCCTCGTAGGCGAGAACGTGGCCGCTCCCGGCCTCGACGATGGGCTGAAACGCGAAGGAGAAGGGCCGGTTGGTGCCGACCATGGAGTCAGCGCCGCCGCGTGGCTCCGGTCTCGAAACCTCTCCCGTCATCGCCCCGCCGGTGAGCCGCGTCCGCCAACGTCCCTCCCGGAAGGCGACGAGGATCTTTTTGGCCCGACCCGGGTCGAGCTGGTCGAGCGACGAGCCGCCCGCGAAGAAGTCGTTGAGCCCCTCGATCTGACCGAGCTCGGAAGCGGTCGCCGTGGCGAGCCCCATCGTCCATTCGCCGAAGTTGCGCCGCGGGATGCTCTCGCGAACGATCACGGTGAGGTTGGCGTGACGCGGGTCTCTGGCGATCCGCCCGATGAGGGCCTCGATTACGTCCGGCTCCCCTTCGAGGACCTGGAAGAAGGTGCCCTCACAGTACAGCAACATCCCTGTGATGCCGTGCGTGGCGTTGTGCCGGCGTGCACCCTCCAGCAACCGGGCGAGGCCCTCCTCGCCGAGCGGGCGACAAACCGCACTGGTATAGATGAGCTGGACCAACGCCATCGGATAGCCTCTAAGGGAAATCCTATCCCAACCGAGGCCACTTTTCAATGGATCAGCCCGAAGTCCCCAGAAAAACCGGGAGGGAAACTGGGGCAATCGGTTGAGGAGGTCGGCGATGGGTTGTGTTGTGGACGCAAATTAGAACCCATGTAATGATGTATTGTCCCCATGACTTGCCGCTAGTTGCGAGCTGCGCGATTCCCGTGTGTACCGAAATGTTCCCCAATGCGGATGCCGGCAAGATGCCGGCGGTCCGGCCGTGGCGCAGACTTCAGTCTGCGCGACGAACCCGAGGGCGGTGCGGCGGTGCCTCGCGCGAAGCCGCGAAGGGCGCGAAGGGGGAGGAAACACGAAGGCACGAAGAACACGAAGAAAAACAATAAGATGAATGGATAGGGAAGGCACAGGAGGCCGGAAGATTGTAGCTGATTGCCGAGAGGGCGTACGGGGGAGGTGGATCCGCGCTCCGGGGGACCGCCGGCTTCCAGCCGGCCCATGGCCACTAGTCGTCCCCCGGTGTGGATGCCGGCAGGATGCCGGCGGTCCCGGGGGTCGCTCCGGAAGGCCTGGAGTGCGGCGCGCAGCTTTGCGGAGCGCCGCTTTGTTCCCGCCGCGCAGCTTTGCGAAGCGGCGCGGCGCCCGCCCGGGCCAATGTCTCTGCGTTCGGCGCTCCGGAAGCCTGCGCGCCTGGCGAAAGCGGCGGCTCGCGGACTCGCCGCCGCACTCCTGGGAGGCCGAGGGTGCGCCTTCTGTCCTGGCACCCCTTCCTGGGCGTCCTGAACTCCGTGCCGAACGCATTTCCGGAGCCCGCGCAGCGGGCGATTGAGCCGTAGCCCAGGGCGAAGGGCGCTTCGCCCGAGCCCTGGGAAGGCGGGCGCATTACGGCCTCGGAGCCCTCGCCGAGGGCGACTCAAGAGTTTTCCAGACCCCGTTCATCATGATCAATTTTGTGCGCGCGCAGCAGGCGGAGCAGTTCTTTGGAAAATCCCATTCCCCGGTGATGCTCCTCCTGCTGTTGAATGTATTTCTCAACTTGGGAAACAGAAGACTGGCTGATCGAGAAGGCCCCGTACCCCGGCTGCCAGGCGAATTCGGGCAATCCCAGTTCGCGATGGACCCAGCCGCAGGACCGGCTCTTCACGTCCCGCAGCAGCGTAGCCGTGCTCACGTCACAATTGACCTCGCACAGCAGGTGGACGTGGTCCTCCGTTCCCCCGATTTCCAGGACGGTGCCGAACTCGGCGTTGACGATCCGGCCCAGGTAAGGGAACAGGCGCGCGCGCAGCGTGGGGGTGAGAAGACGGGCTCTTCCCTTGGTCGAAAAAACGATGTGGAGGATGATTTTGCTGAATGTGTGGGACATGGACTGCTCCTTTGGGTAGAATCGCCCCGCGGAGCGGGGCTCCGGGGCGGTGGACGCGCTTTTCCCAGGGCTCGGGCGCGACGCCCTCGCCCTGGGCTATGGGGCAATCGCCCACTGAGTGGGCTCGGCATCGTGCCGGCCGCTGGATGCCAGGCTGATCGTTGCGAATGTTCGTGTCGCGCAAGCCTCCACTCTCATAACGCACGGGCCGGAAATTTTCCGAAGGCTGGAGCCGGATTTTTGAAAAAATATGAAGGGCGTCGGTGGTGACGGCAGGTTTCATCAAGACCCGCCGGTGGGAAACAGCTGCGGGGCTATGGATATGGTTTCCGTACGGGTAACGATTTCGTTTCGGGGCCTGGCGTGCGGGGGGAATTCCCGGGGGCGGCGGCGTTACCCGGCGGCGCCCAGTTCCTGGAGGACCCGGATGGGGTCGACGGGCCAGCTGGCGGGGGATTCGACGCTGACGATGCGCTCCTCCGGGTGGCTCTTCGACTGCTGGCCCAGGTCGATGTTCCGGGGCGGGACGGGGCGCCGGCGGTTCGCGTCGTAGACGGCCCGGACCAGGGGGCGCAGGAGGTCTTCCCGGTTGTTCTGGATCACCACCGCCAGCAATCCGCTCTGCAGCGCGACCAGCGACCCGACGGGGTAGATACCGAGGAACTGGATGAACTGGTCCACCAGGTGGGCGTCGAAGAGGCTGTCGCGCATCTCGTAGATTTCGCGCAGGGCTTGCGTGGGCTCCAGGGGCCGGTGGTACGGCCGCGGGGAGGTGGCGGCGTCGTACACGTCGGCGATGGCGGCCAGTTGGCCGAACTGGGAGATGTCCCGCGACAGGCTGTGGCCGGGGTAGCCCGAGCCGTTGCACCGCTCGTGGTGCTGCAGGGCCACCAGCACGGCGGTCCGGGAGATGCCCGGCGTCAGCTCCAGCAGCCGCTTGCCCCGTTCGGCGTGGGTCATGACCTCCTGGAACTCGTCCTGGGTCAGCCGGGAGGGTTTCTGCAGCAGCGTGTCCGGGATGAGCATCTTGCCCACGTCGTGGAGGAGGCCGCCCGTCCCGACCTGGGCCAGGGTCTTCTCGTCCAGGCCGATCCACTCGCCGAAGGCGAGGAGGATGGCGCACACGCTGAGCGAGTGCTGGTAGGTGTAGGTGTCCTTGTCCTTGACGCGGCTGAGGCTGATGAGGGCGTCGGGGCTGCGCAGGATGGACTCGGTGACCTGCTGCACCGTCCGGTCCACCAGGACCAGGTCCACCTGGTTGCCCATGCGCACGTCCTGCATCAGGCCGCAGACCGCGTGCAGCGCTTCCCCCTGCAGGGCGCGGGCCCGCTGGATTTCTTTCTGCAGCGGAATGGTGTAGCTGACCTGGATTGCCCCGCGGGGCGTCTTCACCAGGGGCTGGATCCCGCTCGGCGGGCGGGGCGGCGGCGCCTCCGCGGGGGGTGCGGCGGGGCCGGGCGGCCCGGGCTCCGCCTCCGCCTCCGCGTCCAGGCCCTTGTCCGTGTCGATGGCCACGGTGGCGACGCCGCTGTCGAGGATTTTCCGGAGCTTCTTCTCGTCGTCCACCAGGAAGCTGTTGAAGAGGAAGGGGTGGCGGAACCAGCCGATGTGGAGGTCGGTGACGTACATGCCGACGCGCAGCCGGCGGGTCTCGATGGTCCGGATCATCCCTTTCCTCTCTCCCGGCAGATTCGCGCGAGGCCGGCCCCCGCGCGAAACCGCCTTTCCCTCAGCGCTTGGGCGGGGCGGCCTCGCGGATCTCGGCCCCGTCGCCCTCGCTCAGCACCAGGATGGCGAAGCGCTCCACCCGGTCCAGTTCGTCCGAGCTCAGCGAGGCGTAGTCGAAGCGGCCCCGCAGGTCGGTGTAGCCGTCCTTGTAAAATACCACGGAACGGTCTTTCATGCGCGCATAGACCTTGACGTAGGCGCGCGGGACCGGTTGGGCGGAGCCCTTCCGGGTCACCTTCACCTGGCCGAAGTTCTCCGCCACCTGCACGGAGAGCGCGTTGGCCGTGCAGCCGGCCGCCTTGCGCAGGGCGCCCGCCGAAACCTCCACCAGGAGGTTGGCGTTGCCCAGTTCCGGCGGGACCGTCCAGGCGAAGCTGCCCCCGGGGGGAAGCCGCAGGTTGTCCCAGCGGCGGGCCTGGGTGTAGGCCGACTGCACCTTGTCCCGGACGAAGGGGTTGACCGAGAAGAGCAGTTCGATGTCCACGGGGTAGTACTGGACGCTCACCTCCGTCAGGTTCTGGTAGCTCAGCAGGATCTTCCTCCCTTCCACGGTGAAGTCGAAGGCCGGCTCCCCGGCCGGGCGGTCGGCGGTTTCCCCGGCGGCGGCCGTCCGGCCCGGGGCCGGGCCGGTCCCCATGGCCTCGTCCAGTTGGCGCAGGGCCTCCTGGAAGCGTTCCCGCCAGCGGTCCACCGGGTAGTTGGCGTAGGGGGCGGCGATCCGGCGGGCGGCGGCCAGGTCGAGGTCGCAGAAGGCCAGGCAGGTGTTCAGGTAGTCCAGCTGCAGCCGCGTTTCCACCGAGCCGGGGCGGACGGCGGCGGCCTGCTGCCGGGCCTCGTCCACCCGGTCCTGCAGCAGCAGGTAGTAGGCCGCCTCCAGGCGGTCGGCGTCGGCCGGCCGGGCCTGGTGGGCGACCTTGTCCAGGAAGGCGGCGAACTGTTCCTGCACCCGGGGTGTGGGAAGGCGCCCGGCGGCCCCGAAGGGGTGGGCGCGGGCGTTGACCAGGGGGTCGAACTCCAGGTGCCGGTAGCGGCCCGACTCCACCGGGTCCACCCGCAGGAGGGGGCTGTCGAAGGAAACGCCGCACTGGCCGGCCAGCCAGGTGGCGGCCAGGTATTCCCGCAAAGCCTCCGGGTCCCCGTGCTTCAGGGCGTACTGCCAGAGGGCGGGGGCGAACACGTGGTTCCGGCGGAGCAGGGCCAGGGTGCGGCGGAAGCCGTCGGCCTCCTGCATGCGCCAGGCGGCCAGGGACAGGTCGAGGCCGCCGTCGCGCAGGTTGTGCCGCTCCAGGTAGGCCAGCATCTCGTCGGTGGAGGCGCGGCGGGCCACGTCGGGCCAGGAGTCCGGGTCGGGGGCGGGGGGGCGGTCCGTCACCGCCAGGGCCCCGGCGGCGGGGGCGGCGGCCACCAGTTGGCCGTCCTCGGTGACGGAGAAGGGGTAGTGCCGGAACTGGCCCGGCCGGGGGAAGTAGAAGAAGTACTCCAGGCTGCTGGACTGGTAGGCGCCCAGATCCACCGCCGCGCTGCGGGTGAAGAAGCCGCCGGCCAGCGGCAGGGCCCCCTCGGGGATCTGCAGGAGGAGTTCGAGCCGGCGCGGGGCCGGCGTGGGGTTGGAGACCACCACCCGGCAGCCGTAGGGGGTGAAGACGGCCAGTTCGCCGGCGACGAACTTGTCCACCTCGCGCCCGCCGACCCGGCGGGTCCGGTCGTCCTGGCGGAAGACGTTCTGGGCCACCATGACGGGCAGGGCGTCCGCGGCGGCGGCGCTCTCCCGGGTGCGCTTGCAGAAGACCAGCGCCGGCGAGGATGCCTTGACGGTCAGGGCGTCGCCTTGGCGGGCCGTCTCCGGGGGGGCGGCCTCCAGGGGGAGGTCCGTCACGGCCAGGGCGAACATCATGGCGCTGAAGCCGCCCACGGCGTCCAGCACCCGCGGGGAGAGGAAGGGGCCCTGCCCGTCCCACCGGGCGTAGTCTTCCCAGAAGGGGCCGGGGGGGATGTCCACGGCCGTCCCCTGGCGGTAGTAGGCGGTCTCGGCCAGGATCTCCGTCTTCTCCGGCGAGCGGAAGAAGGCGTCGTGGCTGCGCCGCCGGGCCATCTCCACCTTGTCGTCCAATAACCCGCCGACGGTCGTGCTGGTGGTGTCGACCGGGGACGGTTCTGCCATGACGGTGATCTGCTCTGTGGTTTCGGACCGCAGGGCTTTCTCTTCCTCGTCCTTTTCGGAGACTCCCGGCGTCAGCTTCATGAGCGAGGCGAGCCCGTTGGCGGCCCGCCCCTGCGGCAGCGGCGACTGGTCGGCGGACTTGTCACCGGCCAGGGCCTCGCCCTGCAGGGCCGTCTCGAAGAGGCGGTCCCGCCGGGCCGGGTCGGGCGGGGCGAGCTCCACCCGTTCCCGCACTTCCCGCTGTGCCGCCTCGGCCAGGGCCGGCTGGCGCCGGGCCAGGAGGAGGCGCTCCACGGTGTTCAGGCGGGCCCAGGCGGCCGGCGCGGCCCAGGGGGAGAGGTCCCCCTCCAGCAGCCAGGCGTCCAGGAAGGTCTTGTGCAGCTTGTTGGCGAGGAAGGGCTTGACCACTTCCCGGAAGAAGGCCGGGTCCTTGCGGGAGAGGAAGAAGTTCAGCTCGTGGCAGGCGTAGCGCGAGTAGAGGGCGCACTTCCGCTCGCGGGGCAGGGCGGCCCAGCCCGGGAGGAAGGAGAAGTCGCCGGCGAGGGTGGCGTCGCCCGAGGCGGCGCAGAAGACCCGGTAGAGGCTGCCCACGGTGGGGGCGGTCTCCACCGTGGCGCCGCGGGCGTCGTCGATGCGCAGCGGCGCGGCGCCGGAGAGGACGGCCACCTCCTTGACCATGGCGAAGCGCTTGTCCGGCGCCAGCGGCGACGACAGGCGCAGGTCGCGGGGCGCGAGCGCCGTCCGCTCCAGCGGCTCGGTGCGCAGGGCCGCATGCTGGCGGTCCACGGCCACCACGCGCAGCAGCTGCGCGTCGCCGAGTTCGGCGCGGGGGATCCGGACTTCGCCCCGGGCGTCGGGCCGGAGGTTGACCCGGACCACGGCGGGAACGGGGAGGAAGTCCAGGTTGGGCGAGGTGGCCGCTGCTTCCGCCCGGGACTTCCCGCCTCCCCAGTTGCCGCTCATTCCGCCGCCATGGCCCGGGGCCGGCGCGGTCACCACCTGGTCGGCGTAGCCGTCGACGCCGCCTTCCACCCCGGTCTCGGCCTTGCCCACGCTCCAGGGCACGAGGAGCAGCCCCGGCCGCGGCAGCATGAGACCGGGGTATTTGCGGGCCGCCTGGCGGTCCAGGATGTAGCGGTACTCGTCGCCGATGTCGCGGCCTTCCAGGTAGTTCGAGTCGGCCGCGCCGCCCGGCCAGTTGCCCAGGGCGGGCTGGGGCCAGGGCCCGAGCGACCGGGCCGCCGGGTACTCGGGGACGAAGCGCCCGGCGAACAGGTGCACCCGCGTTTCGGGCCCGGCGCCCGCCAGCCGGACGACGACATCCTTTCCGCCGGCTTCCACGGCGGCGATCTGCAGCACGGGGGCGGGGTCGCGTTCCAGGGTGCGCTCCGCCGAACTGACGGCGACGCCCGCCGTTTCGCCGGCGACGACGCCGACGGCGATCTCCGTGCCCTGCTCCTTCAAGAGGAGCGAGTAGTCGCCCGCCGGCAGGCCGGCCAGTTCCAGCACCCCGTCGCGCAGGGCGAGGGCGTCGAAGCGGTCGCGGACGTAGCCGGCGCCGCCTTTCTCCAGCAGGGAGAAACAGTCGCGCGCGGGCGCCGTGGCCTTCCCGCAGTAGGGCAGGCGGAGGGTTTCGCCGGCTTTCCCGTTCAAAAAGGCGGGCAGGGCGGCCCAGTCGCCGTCCAGGGCCCAGTGCCCGGAAGCGTTCCCGCTCCGGGCCTGGATCCACTCGGCGAAGGCCAGCGCCCCCAACCGCGCGCGCCCGTCCTCGCCGGTGCGCAGGAGCACGCTCTGCACGTCGCGGTAGCCCCGGCACTTCACCGTGAGGGTCACGGCCTGGTTCGGCCGCGGCTCGCCGGTCTTCCCCCGCAGGTGCAGGGCGTACCCGTCCCGGGTGCGCTCGAGGAAGAACGCCGCCATCCGCGCGGAGGCGTCGTCGCCGTTGAGGGGGAAGGCGGCCTCGTCGGCCAGGTGCGCCTCGCCCGGTTTGCTCAGGTACTTCACCTCCCCCTCCAGCCGGCAGGAGAGCCTGGCCAGGCCGGGCGGGACGGTGAAGTCCACGGCCGTCTCCCGGTCCGCGGCCAGCGGCAGGGGGGCGACCTCGCGGGTGCTGGAGACCCCGTCCCGGTCCACGGAGGTGATCACCAGCCTCGTTTTCTCCAGGGCCGCCAGGGGCACGGGCGCCCCGTTGACGGTGAGCCGGGCGCGCACGAGGAGGGTGGCCTTCTGCCGCGGCAGCAGGGATTCGCGGTCGACGTAGAAGCCGGCGTCCAGGGCGTACGCCTCGGCGCGCAGGGTGAAGCTCGCCGGGGTGGCGAAGTCCCACCGCCGCAGCAGGACGGTCTCCGGCCGGGACTGCGCCCCGTAGGGGACCACGACCTCGCCGCCGGCGTCGGGCCGGAACTCGTGCCCGCCCACGATCACCGCGGCGTCGGTGACCTTCCGGCCGGCCTCGTCCAGGATGGTGAACACGTGCCCGGCCGCCCCGCAGCGCTCCGCGAAGCGCAGCCTCCGCTTGCGCACCACAACCCGACTGCTCTTGCCGTTGCCGATGAATTCCACCACGTAGACGCCGGGCTTGACGAGTTCGGGGAAGTCGAAGCGGCGCGCCACCCGCCGGAAGGGGCCCTCCTCGTAGGTCCGGCTGTAGGATTGGTTCGGGGTGAGCCCGTCGAGGTCCACCGCGGCGTCGACGTCCCGCCCGTTGTCCTTCCCGTAGTTGAGGGTGTTCACCACGTACACCTTGACCCAGAGCGTCTTCACGTTCTTGATGTACAGTTCGAGCGACACGGGATCGTCCGGGTTGAACCAGGCGGGGTTGGCGGGGCTGAAGTCGATGTCCACGCGCTGGCGCAGGTTCTCGTAGAAAGACTTGTCGGCCACCAGGCCGGTCCAGTCGCGCCCGTCGGGGTCGGGCGCCCCCGCGGTGAGCTTGGCCTCGGCGCAGGCGGCGGCCAGGAAGTCGCGGTCCAGGTAGGGGGCGAAGTCGGCCCAGCCCGTCTCTTTTTCCAGGAAGCGCAGGAGGTAGTCCCGAACCAGGTCGGTGTCGCTCCCCACCGCCGGCAGCGGGGTGGCCCCGCCGAAGACGGCGCCCAGGTTGGCCCGCTCCGCGTAGGGGATGTTCTGGAGGAGCGCGGGGGCGACGTGCTGCCCCAGCCGGGGGAGCCTCAGGTAGGCCAGGAAGCGCTCCCGGTCGCACACGCCGCGCGAGAGGTCGTGGCGCAGGCGGTGGTACAGGACGTGCGCCTTGAGGGAGTTGAATTTGGGGCCAAGGTCCTTGGCGAAGGCCCACAGCCGGTCCAGGTAGGCCGCCGTCTCGGCGTCATTGTGCCGCCAGTCGGAGTCGGGCCCCGGCTGCAGGCGCGCCAGCCGGGTCAGCACCCAGCGCTCGTGCTGGCGCAGGGCGGGCAGCAGGCCGGCCAGCTCGTCCAACTGCTCCGGCAGCAGGGCCAGGTGCACGGGATACGCTCCGAAACCCTGGCTTCCCTGGGCCTGCAGCTCGCGGGCGACGAGCCCGGCCAGGCCGGGGTAGTCCGGCCGCCCGATCCGCCGGAGGAGTTCGCGCAGCTGCGCGGTGTTCAGCTGGGCCGTGGGGAGGCTCTCCAGCGCCGCGTCCTCGAAATTGTCCAGGCTCGCCGAGGCGGACAGCAGCCGGGCCGCGTGGCGGTCCGGGGCGAAGGGGGTCCCGTCCAGTTCCGTGGGGAGGCTGGCGGCGGCGCCGCCGGCCTCGCCGGGGGCGTCGGCCAGGCTGAGCCCCAGGCGTGTGCGCAGTCGGTCCAGGTGGTCGGCCGGCTGCGCCCCGCAGCGGAGCAGCAGCTGGCGGTTCTCCATGACCCGGCGCAGCCCGCTGCCCGGATGGCTTTCCGCCCAGGCGGCCACGACCTTGTCGGCCTCGTCCAGCTTGCCCTCCTGCTGGAGGAGGAGGCACCGGTAGTAGTAGGCGGCCTCCGTGCCGGGGGTGAGCAGCGACAGGGCCTGGCCCCGGTTGTCCCCCAGGGCGAAGGCTTCCAGGAAGCGGGTGTCCTGGGCCCGGGCGGTGAGCGCCCCGGCGGCGGCCACCAGCAGCAGCAGTGCGACGCGCAGACTCCATTTTCTCGCCATGACGACCTCGCTGAAAGTTGTTGGCAGTACAGACACGCGAGGGGACGTGCCCGCCCCGTTTTTCTTGCTGTTTTTCGGAAGGGATTCTGACAGGCAAGGGGCCCGGCGACAAGAAAAAAAAGCGCCGGCAGGCTGCCCTGCCGGCGACGGCGATCTCCATCGGGACGCGGTACTCAGGCCATCAGGTTGAGGATGTTCTGCGTGCCCCCCGCGTTTTCGGTCATCTGACCTTGCGCGTTGTAGCCCTGGGCAGTGTTGCCCGCCGCGTTCAGCGTGTTGGTCTGGCTATTCTGCGCATCTGTCGGGTGGAGCGCGGCATACTGGACCTCTTCGTTTTCGGAAACGACGCCATCCTTGTTCAGATCCTTGACATCGTACACCTTACCCGTAGCTGGGGTGCCGCCAGGGGCCGCAGTGGGCTGGGTTCCTCCTGCCAGCGCGCGGACGCCACCTCCGGCGCCCCCCTGCATCTGGGCCGTTTCCATCGGCATAGCGGTCGACATTGTCATCGCCCCGATTTCCATCGCCACCTCCCTCGGTCACCGACGGCGGTTCCGTTGAACGCGCCCAAAACCTGACTACATTATAGCAAGCCGCAACAAAAATGTAACACAATATTTCCTCGCGGACGAAATTTTGATGCGGACGGGGGAAGCCGGATTCACCCTCAGTCCAGCGCGGCGATCATCCGGCGGAGGTTGCGGACGCGCTCGGCCAGGCTGCCCGCCAGGGCCAGGCCCAGCTCGGGGTGCCGCAGCACCAGGCCCCGCAGGTCGGCGCCCTCCATCCGGAGGGTGGTGACGTCCCCCAGGATGGCCTCCACCGTGGCGCCGGACGGGCGGCCCGGCACGATGTGCTCCTCCCCGAAGTAGTCGCCCGGGCCGAACACCCCGACGGTCCCCACCCAGCCCGACTCGGAGGGCTCGCTGACCTCCACCTGGCCGTGCTGGACGACGTAGAAGCCTTCCCCCGCGTCGCCGGTCCAGAGGATCTCCGCGCCGTCGCGGTGGTGCGCGAGCCGGGCCAGCCGCGCCACGTCGCCGAGCGCTTCCGGCCCCAAACCGGAGAAGAGCGCCGACGCGGACAGGAACCGCAGGCGCTCGCCCAGGGCCTCCGCCACCATCCGGGCCAGGATCTCCGGGTTCAGCGCGGGCCACTCGAACCCGGCGCGGGCCAGGGTCCGCCGGGTCCGCTCCGACAGGATGGTGAACCCGGCGGCGAGCTGCGACTCGTCCTCCACCGCGATGTCGGTCATCCAGCCCTGGTGCAGCATGATGGCCTCGATGTGCTCGCGGAAGCCGGGCTGGTCGTAGTGGTCGTACAGGAACTGGACGAATTCCCCCAGCGGGAGGACGTCCACCCGGACGCCGAGCGCCGGGTTCCGCACCAGGTCCGTCAGGGCGAAGAGGTGGGCGTTCCACAGGTGGAAGGTCCGCCCGTCCAGGGCGGCCCGGTCGTAGAGGGTGACGATGGCCCGGGCCAGCTGGTCGGCGAAGGAGAACTCCGCGACTTCGCCGGCGTCGGGGATGGCGCCCAGGTTGGCGTAGGCCTTGAGCCGCAGGAAGAAGCCGTTCTCTTCGATGTTCTTCTGCAGCAGGCCCGTCCGGGAGTGGGCGGAGATGTTCCCCACGCGGTAGACGCAGGCGTTCAGACCCTCGGCGCGGGCCCTGGCGATCTCCTCCTCCGCCTCGAACTTGGTCCGGATGTAGTAGTTGTCGGAGCGCTGGGCGCAGTCCAGCACGTCTTCCGTCAGCACCACGTGCCCGTCCGGGCAGGCCCCCTCCGCCACCGAGAGGGTGGAGACGTGGTGCAGGTCCTTCCCCTTCCCCGTCCGGGCCAGGGCGACGAGGTTCTTCACCGCCTGCACGTTGCTCTCGTAGAACTCGGCGTAGTGGCCGTAGTGCTTGACCAGGGCCGCCGTGTGGACCAGGGCGTCGAGGTCGCCGGCCAGGCGTTCGTAGACGGCCGCGTCCAGGCCCAGGCGGTCCTTGCCCAGGTCGCCGGCCAGGACGGTCAGCCGGCCTTCCCAGCGGTCCAGGAAGCCGGGGCCGAAGTAGTAGTCCGTCTTCTCCTCCACCCGCTGGCGGGCCTGGGCGTCGCCGGGCGCGCGGACCACGGCGGTCACGCGGACCGAGCGGTTCTCCAGCAGTTCCCGGAGCACGTACACGCCCAGGTAGCCGGTGGCCCCGGTGAGCAGGACGGAGCGGTACGGCCGCCGGGCGTCCAGGTCCAAAGCGTCCACTTCGGCCAGGGCGGCCTCGTAGGCGGCGATGCGGTCCTTGACCTCGGGCCGCTCCAGGTAGGCCGCCTGCCGGGCCTCGCGCGCGGCCATGACCGCCTCGATGCGGAAGAGCTTCTCGCGCGAGCTGCCGGCCTTCGGCTTGACGTGGGCGGCCAGCTCCCGGATGGTGGGGTGCTCGAACACGTCGTTGACGGTGAGGTCGAAGTGCTTCTGCAGGGCCGAGACCAGGGAGACGGCCTTGAGGGAGTGCCCCCCGAGGGCGAAGAAGTCGTCGGTGACCCCCAGGGCCTCGACGCCCAGCACCCGCCGCCACACCGGCGCCATGGTCTTCTCGGCTTCGGACGACGGCTCCACGACGGTCCGGGCGGCGTCGGCGCCCGCCTGCGGTTCGGGCAGCGCCCGGCGGTCCACCTTGCCGTTCACTGTCAATGGAAAGTTTTGCATGCAGATGAAATAGGAAGGGATCATGTAGTCCGGCAGCGCTTCGTGGAGGTGCTTGCGGAGCTCGGCCACAGGGATCTCCCGCGCGGCCACGTAGTACCCGGCCAGGGCCTTCCCGCCGTCCTTCTCGTCCACCGCCAGCACCACCGCCTTCTCGACGGCGGGGTGCGCCGTGAGCCGGTTCTCGATCTCGCCCAGCTCGATGCGGAAGCCCCGCACCTTCACCTGGAAGTCGATGCGCCCCAGGTACTCCATCTCGCCGGAGGGCAGCAGGCGGGCCAGGTCGCCGGAGCGGTACAGGCGCTCGCCGGGCGCGTAGGGGTGGGGGACGAACTTCTCCGCCGTCTTTTCGGGCAGGCCGAGGTAGCCGCGGGCCAGGCCGGCGCCGCCCACGCAGATCTCGCCGGGGACGCCGACGGGCAGCAGGCGGAGGTGGCGGTCCATGACGTAGGTGGTGAGCGTGGGGATGGGGACGCCGATGTTGCTGACGTTGCTGTCGATCTCCTGCTCGGTGATCTCCTTCCAGGTCACGTGGACGGTGGTCTCGGTGATGCCGTACATGTTGATGAGCTTCGTCTCGGGGTAGCGCGCGCGCCAGGCCTTCAGCAGCCCGGGCTTGAGGGCCTCGCCGCCGAAGGTGACGTAGCGGAGGGCGAGCCCCCGGTCGGGCCGCTTCAGCTCCTCGTCGACGAAGTTGTAGAAGGCGCCCGGCGTCTGGCTGAGCACCGTGACATTCTCCCGGCGGACGAGGTCCACGAACAGGGCGGGGTCCAGGGTGGCCTTGCGGGGCACCACCACGATCTTCCCGCCGTAGAGGAGGGCGCCGAAGATCTCCCACACCGAGAAGTCGAAGGAGAAGGAGTGGAACAGCGACCAGACGTCGTTCTCGTCCAGGTCGTACTCCATCCGGCTGTTGCGGAAGAGCCGGACGACGTTGCGGTGCTCCAGCATGACCCCTTTGGGGCGGCCCGTGGAGCCGGAGGTGTAGATGGTGTAGACCAGGTCCGCCGGCGTGTTGACGTGCTCCGGGTTGGCGTCGTCCCCGGCGCCCGGGGCGGTGTCGAGGGGGTCGAGGCGCAGCCCGGCGTACTCGGCCGTGATCTCGTGGAAGCGCCCCGTGGTGAGCAGGACGGGGGCCCCGCTGTTTTCCAGCATGAACAGGATGCGGTCCTGCGGGTACTCGGGCAGGATGGGCAGGTACCCCCCGCCCGACTTGAGGACGCCCAGGCAGGCCACGATCATGTCGACGCCGCGGTCCATGAGGATGCCCACCAGCGTGTCGGGCCTGACCCCCTCGGCGCGCAGCCGGCGGGCCAGGCGGTTGGCGCGGCGGTTCAGCTCCCGGTAGGTCAGGGCATCGTCCTCGCAGGCCACCGCGGTCCGGTCGGGGAAGCGCTCCACCATCTCCTCGATGATCCCGTGGACGGTCTTGTCCTGGGGCCAGTCGGCCTCCGTCCGGTTGAAGTCCACCAGCAGCAGCTTCTTCTCCCCGGGCGTCAGGAGGTCGATGTCCTGCAGGGCGGTGCCGGGGTTCTCGGCGAAGCCCTCCAGGATGCTCCGGAAGTGCCCGGCCATGCGCTCGACGGTGTCCTCGCGGAAGAGGGTGGTCCGGTACTCCCAGCTCAGCAGCAAGCCGTCCTCGTCGTCGGTGACCTCCAGCATGACGTCCACGTGGGCGATGCGGTGGGTGTAGTGCCGCAGGCGCGCCTCCACGCCGCCGCCGCGCACGGCGGGGAAGCCCATGCTCTGGTAGACCAGGCCCACGTCGAAGAGCGGGTTCCGGCTGCTGTCGCGCTTGACCTTGAGCTTCTCCACCAGTTGCTCGAAGGGGTAGTCCTGATTCTCGTAGGCGGAGAGGAAGACGTCGTTGAGCTCGCGCAGGTACTGCCGGACCGGCTTGGCGTCCTCGGGGAAGCTGCGGATGGGCAGGGTGCCCACGAACATCCCGACGAGGTCCTGGACGTCCACGTGGTTGCGGCCGGCCACGCCGGTGCCCACCACGAGGTCGTCCTGCCCGGTGTACTTGGCGAAGAGGACGCTGTAGGCGCACAGCAGCACCACGTAGAGGGTCGTCTCCTCGTCGCGGGCCAGGCCCTTCAGCCGGGCCGTCAGGCCGGCGTCCAGGCGGAAGTAGACCTTGTCGCCCTCGTGGCCGAGGAAGGCCGGGCGGCGGAAGTCGGTGTGCAGGTCCAGCACCGGCGGCGAGTCGGGGAACATGGAGAGCCAGAACCGCTCCTGGTCCCGCAGGAGGGGCGAGGCGAGCACCTTCTCGTGCCAGACGGCGTAGTCGCGGTAGCGGACCCGCAGCGCGGGCAGGCTGCGGCGCTCGTAGAGCGCCATCAGGTCCTTCATGAGGATGGGGATGGAGGAGCCGTCGAAGACGGTGTGGTGGATGTCCCAGGCCAGGACGTACCGCGTGTCCGACAGCCGGAGGAGCAGCACGCGGAAGAGCGGGGCGCGGTCCATCCGGAAGGGCGCGACGAAGGCGCGGACGGCCTCGTCCACCCCCTTCTCGTCGACGTCCTGGAGGAGGGGCTTGAACTTGACCTTCGGCAGCACCTTCTGCACCGGGACGCCGCCCTCCAGGGCGAAGCAGGTCCGCAGGGCCTCGTGGCGCTCTACCAGCGCCTCCACGGCCTCCCGCAGCCGGCGCTCGTCCACCTTTCCCTCGAGTTCGACCAGGACGGGGATGTTGTAGGTGGTGCCCGTGCCCTCCAGCTGCTCGATGAAGAAGATGCGCCGCTGGGCGGGCGTGACGGGGTAGCTCTCGGCGGCCGGAGCTGGCTCGATGGTGGCCAGCCGGACCTTCTGGGCCCCCTGCAGCAGGGCGCCCAGGGCCTGGATGGTGCGGGCGCGGAGGACGTCGCGGAAGGAGACGTCCACCTGGAATTCCGCTGAAATCTTCGCTTGCAGCTGCACGGCCTTGAGGGAGTGCCCGCCGATCTGGAAGAAGTCGTCGGTGGTGCTCACCTGCTCCAGCCCCAGGATTTCCTTCCACATGCCGGCCAGGATCTCCTCGACGCCGTTGGCGGGTGGCGTGATGGATGCCTGGACCACGGGCTCGGGAAGGGCCTTGCGGTCGGTCTTCCCGCTGGGGTTCAGCGGCATCCGGTCCAGCCGCATGAGGAACTGGGGCACCATGTAGTCGGGCAGCTCGCGGGCGAGGGCCTCGCGGACGGCGGCGGGCGTCACGGACTCGTCGGCGACGAAGTAGCCGGCCAGGTACAGGCCGCCGGTGGGGTCCCGGCGGTCGACGACCACGCCCTGGCGCACGCCGGGCTGCTCCATGAGGAGCCGCTCGATCTCGCCCAGCTCGATGCGGAACCCGCGGATCTTGACCTGGAAGTCCTTGCGGCCCTCGAACTCGAGGTTGCCGTCGGGCAGCCAGCGCACCAGGTCGCCCGTGCGGTACATCCGCGTGCCGGGCCGGAAGGGGTTGTCCACGAACTTCTGGGCCGTCAGCTCGGGCCGGTTCAGGTAGCCGCGCGCGAGGTTGGCCCCGGCCAGGCACAGTTCGCCCACCACGCCCACGGGGGTCAGCCGGTCCCTCTCGTCCAGCACGTAGGCCTCGCAGTTCGGCAGCGGCCGGCCGATGGGGATGTTGTCGGCGGCCTCCTTCACCTCGAACAGGGTGGAGTAGACCGTGAACTCCGTGGGGCCGTAGCCGTTGAAGAGGGCGTAGCGGCGCGGGCAGAACCGCTGGAGCTTCTCGCCGGCCACGTCCAGCCGGGCCAGGGAGCGGTTGTCCACCGACAGCATGAACTGCTCGCCATACTGGGTGGGCAGGAAGGCGCAGGTGACGCCGTGGGTCTCGAGGTACTCGTTCAAACGGGTCAGCGAGAGCTTCACCTCGTCGGTGAGGATGTGCAGCGTGGCGCCGGCCAGCATGGAAGGGAAGATCTCGTTGATGGAGACGTCGAACCCGAAGGAGGCGAAGTGGGTCAGGCGGTCCGCCGCGGTGAGCCGGTGGTGGTCGACGTACCAGAGCACCTCGTTGAGCAGGGAGCGGTGCTCCAGCATGACGCCCTTGGGTTTGCCGGTGGAGCCCGACGTGTAGATGATGTAGGCCAGGTGTTCCGGCCCGTGCGTCACCGGCGGGAGCGGCACGAGCTCCGCCCGGAGGGCCGGGTCGTCCAGGAGGAGGACGGGCCCCGGGTAGAACGAGGTTTTCTCCTGCAGGCCGGACTGGGTGAGCAGGGCGAGGGCCTGGCTGTCCTCGAACATGAAGCGGACCCGGTCCTCCGGGTAGCGGGTGTCCACCGGCAGGTAGGCGCAGCCGGCCTTGAGGGCGCCCCACACGCCGACGAGGCGGTCCAGGGAGGGTTCGGCGACGATGCCGACGATCCGGTCCGGCCCGGCGCCCAGGGCCCGGAGCCGCGCCGCCACGGCGTCGGAGCGCCGGTCCAGCTCGCGGTAGCTGAGCGCGGCCCCTTCGCAGACCAGGGCGGGGTGGTCGGGGGTCCGGGCCGCCTGCTCGCGGAACAGTTGCACCACCGTGGTGCCGGCGGGGGTTTCGACGCGGGTGTCGTTGAAGGTCTCCAGCAGCAGGCGCCGCTCGTCGTCGCCCACCAGGTCCAGCTCGACGGGCGGCGTGTCGGGCGCCGCCAGCACCTGGGCGGCCATGCGGAAGAGGTGCGAGGAGACCCGGAGCAGGTCCTCCCGCTCGAACATCCCCCGGGGGGTGACGAAGAAGATCTCCAGGCGTCCCTGCCCGCGGTTGACCAGGTTCAGGATCATGTGGAAGGGGGGCTGCTCGTAGCCGGGGTGGAGGTACGTGATCTCCCCCTGCTCCGTGGAGAAGTCCTGGCCCACCACGATGAGGTTGAGCAGGCTGGGGGCCTTGCCGGCCTTCTCCCGCAGGTCCGTGACCAGCTGGTCGAAGGGGTAGCGCCCGCGGTTCTTCAGGATATCGCGCAAGTCGGCGCCCAGGCGGTCCAGCAGGGCGCGGAAGGGCTCCTTGACGTCCACGGAGGCCCGCAGCGGGAAGGCGTTGACGAACATGCCCGCCGTGGCGCGCTCCCGTTCCGTGGCGCGGTTGTGGGTGAGCGCCCCCATGACCAGGTCGCTCTGCCCGCCGACCCGGGCCACGTAGGCGTAGAAGAGGGCCAGGAACAGGCGGTAGAAGGAGGTGCCCAGCCGCTCGCAGCCCTCCCGGATCTCCCGGGCCAGGTCGTCGGGGACGGGCACGGCCGTGTAGTCGGCGGCGATGCCGGTCTTCCGGTGCCGGGCGAAGGGGAGCACGGTCTCCTCGGCGAAGCCCTCCAGCCGCCGCAGCCAGTATTCCCGGTCCTCCGCCGCCTGGGGCGAGGCCAGGTACTTCTGCTCGGTTTCGATGAACTCGAGGTAGGACGGCCGGGGCCGGTCGTCTTCCTCGGCCTGCCCGGCCAGGGCCCGGTAGCAGGCCAAGACGTCGTCGATGAGGAGCTTGCAGGTGGCGCCGTCGGCCAGCCCGTGGTGGATGTTGAGGAAGAAGCCGCCGCGGTCGGGGGCGAACTTGACCAGGGCCGCGTAGAACAGGTCGGCGTCGTCGAGGCGGAAGGGCCTGGCGACGGCGGCCGCCGACCACGTCTCCCACCGCTCGCGGCCGAACTCGCTGGAGAAGTCGAAGAAGTCCAGCGGGCGCTCCCGGTAGTCGGCGACGTACTGGCGGTACTCGTAGTCCACCTCCACGAAGCGCAGTCGCACGCCCTCGTGCCGGGCGAGGGTCCGGTGGACGGCCTGCTCGAGGAGGCGGTAGTCCGGGGCGTCCAGGGTGACCAGCATGGGCACGTTGGCGAAGGGCGTGCCGGGGATGGTCTTCTCGGTGATGAGTTCGCGGACCTGCGGGCGGGTCAGCGGATAGAGCCGGCGGTCGATCCTTTTCATGGCGTGTCCCTCCTCGCCTGGGCAATCGGTTTCGTTTCGGTGGAATGACACTTCGTTTTTACCGGAAAAGCGGCCGCCCGTCAAGGCCGGCGGGGCATGGGCCCGGCCGCCGCTCCGCCGTAGGCGCCTTCCGCCGGAAGGCGCACCCTCGTTCCGCGCCGGAGGCGTGGAGATCGTCCGGGCCGGTTCCCGGCGGGGCGTCACGCCGAAGGTCGTGGAGTGCGGCGGCGAGTCCGCGAGACGCCGCTTTCGGGAGGGAAAAAAACACGAATGCACAGAGACCACGAATTTGCCCGGAGGGCATGGATGTCCATAGCCCGTGCGTCCCCTTCCGCATCTTTGCCCGTAGGGCATCAAGCCCAGCAGCGACAGGCCGTTACCCATGGCCACGGGGGCCGGCGCAGCGGGACTCCCAGCGTAGGCGCCTTGCGATGCAAGGCGCACCCAAGGGCAAAGAGAAGGGCGTCGCCCGGCACACCCTTGCTCCGTGTTTTCGCGTCGAAGCCAAAATGGCCAGGAGTGCGCCGCGCAGCTTGCGGAGCGGCGCGGCCGAAGCGCGGGGAAACGTCTTCGCGTTCGGCGCTCCGGCGGCCTGCGCGCCTGGCGAAAGCGGCGCTGCGGCGACCTCCGCGCCGCACTCCCGGGCGGCCAAGAATGCGCGCCGGGCGCTGCCCTCGGGGAAAGATTGGAACCACTGATCTCACTAATCCTTATTCGTGCGATAAGTGGTTTGTCTTTGAATGGGAAAGGTGTGTCGGGATTGCGCGTTTGTCGCTGGCCAGGCGGGCGGGGCCGACGGGACGAAGGGGGCACCCAGTCGATCCTGTCTATCCATGTTGCATGATTCTTTTGGGATTGTCGGCCTGGCCCGGGATGCCTGACGGGCAAGGGGAGGTCGGGGCCGTCGCGCTGACTATTGTCAATGCCCGACGGGCAAGATTGTCGGGCGGAGCGCCTTGGCTATGGCCATTCTTGCCCTCCGGGCAAAGGGCCCGGCGACGCTTTCCGGTGTTCCTCCGGCCTCCGTGGCCACTGCGCCTCCGCGAGAGCCTCCGGCCGGCCCGGCGATTCTCCCGCCATGTCTCCGTCCACCGGACCCGCCCCACCCGGGCGTGACACCCCGAACAGAAAAAAGTATGCCGGCTCCACTCAGGCATTGCCTTCCCCGGCCGCCTTGTCGTAAGATTCCCCGTTTATCCTGCCGGAGACCCGGGCCGCCGGCCGACCGGGCTCCCGAAGCCACGAGGGGGATATTGCCATGAACCGACCGTTCGGCTCGCTGATCCTGGCCGCGGGGAAGGGAACCCGCATGAAGTCGCGCCTCCCCAAGGTGCTGCACCCCGTCTGCACGCTGCCCATGCTCGAGTGGGTGCTGCGGGCGTCGGACGCCCTGTCGCCCGCCTGGACCCTGGTGGTGGCCGGGTCGGGCGCCGCCGAGGTGCAGCGCGCCTTCGCCGGCCGCGCGGAGTTCGTGCTCCAGGAACCCCAGCTCGGCTCCGGCCACGCGGTCATGCAGGCGCAGCCCTTGGTGCGGGAGCGGGGCGGCGACGTGCTCGTGCTCATGGGCGACGTCCCGCTGTTGCGGCCCCAAACCCTGCAGGCGCTGCTGGAAGAGCGCCGCTCTTCGGGGGCGGCCTGCGTCGTGCTGACCGCCGAGCCGCCCGACCCGGCCGCCTACGGGCGGGTGCTGCGGGGCAGCGACGGCGGCGTGGAGGCCATCCGCGAGCACCGCGACGCCTCGGAGGCCGAGCGGGCGGTGCGGGAGATCAACACGGGCATCTACGTCTTCGACGGCGCGCTCCTGGCGGAGCACATCGGGCGGCTGACCAACGACAACGCCCAGGGCGAGTTCTACCTGACGGACATGGTCACCCTCTTCCGCCAGGCCGGCCTGGCCGTGCGGGCCTGCCCGATGGAGGACTTCCGCGAGGTGAGCGGCATCAACGACCGCGCCGACCTGGCCGAGGCCGAGCGGGAGATGCGCCGGCGCATCAACCTCTCCCTGATGAAGGGCGGGGTCACCCTGGTGGACCCGGAGCGGACCGACATCGGGCCGGACGTGCAGATCGCCGCCGACGTGGTGGTCTACCCGGGCGTCACCCTGCGCGGGGCCACCCGCATCGCCGCTGGCTGCGAGATCCGGCCCGGCTCCTGGCTGGAGAACGCGGTGCTGGAGGAAGACGTCCGCGTGGACTGCTCCCTGGTCTGCGATTCCACCGTGGGCCGCGGGACCACGGTGGGCCCCTTCGCCCACATCCGGGGCGGGGCGGCCATCGGGCCGGAAAACCGCGTGGGCAACTTCGTGGAGATCAAGAAGACCGTCACCGGCGAGCGCACCAAGGCCTCCCACCTGGCCTACCTGGGCGACGCCGTAATCGGATCCCGGGTCAACGTGGGGGCCGGGACCATCACCTGCAACTACGACGGCGTGCACAAGCACCGGACCATCATCGGCGACGGCGCCTTCATCGGCAGCGACAGCATCCTGGTGGCGCCCGTCTCCATCGGGAAGAACGCCACCACCGCCGCCGCCTCGGCCATCACCGCCGACGTGCCGGACGGGGCGCTGGGGATCGGCCGGGAGCGCCAGGTGAACATCGCCGGCTATTTCGAGAAGAAGCGGGAGACCCTGAAGAAACCCGAGGAGGGCGGCCGCTCGTGACGAGGGAGAAGACCGCCGAAATACCGTCCTTGTTCGACGAGGAGCTGAACGCTTTCCACCAGGCCGTGCAGGGCGCCCGGTCGGTGCTGGTGACGGCCACCGAGCGGGAGGACGGCGACTCCATCGCCGCCGAGCTGGCCGTGAAATACATCCTGGAAAAGGCTTTTCCCGGGGCGGACCGGGTGGTGCACGTGGTCAACGAGCGCCCCTGCCCGGACCGTTTCCTGTACCTGCCCGGGGCGGAGGAGATTCTGCCCGTGGAAAAGGTGGCGGACCGCCGGCACGACCTCGGCGTCGTGGTGGACTGCGGCGCCGACCGCTCCGGCCAGGTCCGGCCGCTGTTCCTGCAGTGCCCCGTCAAGGTCAAGATCGACCACCACGCCTTCGGCAACTCGGGCGCCTACGACATCTCCCTCAGCACCGACCAGGTGGCCTCCACCACCGAGATCCTCTACCAGTTCGTCCTGCACCCGCGGTGGCGCTTCCCCCTGGACCAGGCGCTGGCGGAGCTGATCTTCGTCGGCCTGCTGTGCGACACGGGCGCGTTCCAGTACGACCTGGCCCGGCCGTCCAGCTTCGCCATCGCCGCGAAGCTCGTCGAGACCGGCTTCGACTTCCCGCGGACGGCGGAGCGGGTGCGCCTGGAGCGCACCCTGCCCATGAAGCGCCTCCTCGGCAGCGTGCTGGGCACCCTGCGGGAGGCGCCCCACAAGGGCTACCTGTACGCCTTCGTCACCCCCTCGATGATCTCCGAGTGCGGGGCCACCATGGAGGACGCCGGCGACCTCATCGACGAGCTGTGCTTCATCCGGGGGGTCGAGGTTTCCCTGCTGTTCGTCGACCTGGGGAACGGCACCGTCCGGATCTCGCTGCGCTCGAAGGGGCGGGTCAACGTGGGGGACTTCGCCCGGCGCGCCGTCTCCACGGGCGGGGGGCACCCCCGGGCGGCCGGCTGCACCTTCCCGGGGCCGCTCGACACGGTGGTCCGCAAGATCTGCGCCCTCCTCGACAAGGAATTCGCCCGCCTGAACGGCTAGCCCGACCGGTCGGCCGTTCGGCGGACTTGCCTTCCCCGCAAACCCCGGTGGAAGGCGAATCCTCCCGGCCGTATCGGCAGCCCCTTCTTCCTGATCCACTTCGTTTCCCGTCTCAATCTTTTTTCAGAATATCGCTGTTTCTTGTTGAAAGGAAACGCGGGATTGGCTATCATCGATATATATTTATCGAATGTTTGGCCTGTGTTTGCAATTTCCGTGTGGAGACATCCAGCCATGTTGCGCTACCGAGACTTGTCCATCCGCACCAAGGTGCTGGGGGCGTTCCTGCTGGCCATCCTGCTGTTCACCCTGCTCATCCTGTTCTGGATCCTGCCCGCCATGCGGCAGGCGATCTACCAGGAGAAGCAGGCGCTGGTGAAGAACGTGGTCAAGACGGCCGTGGGCATCGCCAAAGACTGCGACGAAAGGGCCAGGAAGGGGGAATTCCCGCCAGACGAGGCGAAGAAGAGGGCCCTCGATGCCATCCGGGTCATGATGTACGGGGACGACGGGAAGGACTACCTCTGGGTGAACGACTTCGACACCGTCGTGATCATGCACCCGGTGCGCAAGGACATGGAGGGGAAGAGCCAGTCCGGGACCAAGGACCCGGCCGGGAAGCATTTCTTCCAGGAGTTCGTCCGCGTGTGCAAGGAGAAAGGCGAAGGTTTCGTCGACTACCAGTGGCCTTCCAAGGAAAACAAGGACGTCATCGTGCCCAAACTCTCCTTCGTCAAGGCCTACGAGCCCTGGGGCTGGGTCGTGGGCACCGGCATCTACGTCAACGACGTGGAGGCGCAGGTTTCCGGCCTGCGCCTGGCCGTCCTGGCGGTGATGACCCCCATCGTCATCATCCTGCTGGCGCTGCTGTACTTCCCGGTTCGTGACCTGCGCCGCCTGCTGGTGGTGGCCGAGGGGGTGGACCAGGCCAGCGAGGAGGTCCGCAACGCCTCCGGGCAGGTCTCCAGGGTGGCCCAGAGCCTGGCGGAGGGGGCGACGGAGCAGGCCTCCAGCCTGGAGCAGACGTCCGCCTCCCTGGAAGAGATGGGTGCCATGACCCGGCAGAACGCCCAGAGCGCCCAGGTCGCCCACACCATGATGGCGGACACGGCCAGCGCGGTGCGGGAGGCCGACGACGCCATGGACCGGCTCACCGCCTCCATGACGGACATCTCCAAGGCCAGCCAGGACACGGCCCGCATCATCAAGACCATCGACGAGATCGCCTTCCAGACCAACCTGCTGGCCCTGAACGCCGCCGTGGAAGCGGCCCGGGCGGGGGAGGCCGGCGCCGGCTTCGCCGTGGTGGCCGAGGAGGTCCGCTCCCTGGCCCTGCGGTCCGCCGAAGCCGCCCACACGACGGCGGCCCTCATCGAAACCACCGTGGGGAAGGTGAAGGGCGGCACCGAACTGGTGGAGCGGACGGCCCAGGCCTTCGCCAAGGTGACCGGGAGCGCCGGCAAGGTGAAGGAACTGGTGGCCGAAATCGTCACCGCCAGCGAGGAGCAGTCCAAGGGCGTCGATCAGATCAACCGCGCCGTGGCCGAGATGAGCAACGTCGTCCAGCAGGCTTCCGCCAGCGCCGAGGAAACGGCGGCCTCGGCCGAAGAGCTCAACGCGCAGGCGGAGACCATGAAGAACCTGGTCCTGGACCTGACGGTCATCATCGAGGGGGAAAGCGCGATCAAGTGACCGCCGAGGTTCGGACAGAATGAAGAGGCCGGCCCATCGGGGCCGGCCTTCCTGTTTCCGGGTTGCGGCATTGATGGTTCCGGAAACCCTCGCCAGTCAGCTCCGGGAGGCCCGGATCCTCTCCACCAGCGGTTCCAGCCCGGGCAGCAGGGCTTCCAGGTCTTCCGCCTCCACGAAAATCCGCAGCAGGGGTTCGGTTCCCGAATACCGGATGACCGTGCGGCCGCTTTCCGGGGCGAGGCGGGCCACGAGCCCGTCGATCTCGGCCAGTTCCGGGATTTCCCCGAGAGGGACGCGTTCGGCCAGGCGGAGGTTGAAGAGACGCGAGGGGAAGGGTTCGTAGCCGGCGGCGAGTTCCGGCAGGGTCCGGCCGGTGGCGAGGAGGAGGTCGGCCAGGGCGCAGCCCACGTAGAAGCCGTCGCCGGTCAGGGTGTGCGCGCGGAGGATCACGTGGCCGGAGGGTTCGCCGCCCAGGGCGAAGCCCCCCTCGCGCAGGCGGGCCTGGATGTGGCGGTCGCCCACCGGCGTCCGCTCCAGCCGGATGCCCTCCCGTGCCAACGCCTTTTCCAGGCCCATGTTGGTCATGACCGTGCCCACCACCGTCCCGCCGGCCAGCCGGCCTTCCCGCGCCAGGCGGCGGGCCAGGATCCACAGGATGGCGTCACCGTCCAGCACCCGCCCCGCCCCGTCGCAGACGACGATGCGGTCGCCGTCGCCGT
>CAYTBK010000023.1:37623-39179 GCA_964436005.1 uncultured Acidobacteriota bacterium | reverse complement strand
ATTCGGACTGGATTTCCTCCGCCGGCCGGTACTTGATGTTGGTGCACTCCTCGAGATTGTTGTGGGCGATGAACTGGAGAATGCCGTCGGAGCGGATGAACTTGGTCCTGGGCACCAGGGGAAGCGTTTCGATCCGGCCGGCCCGCTGGGCTTCCCGCAGGATGCACCAGGCGAGAAACAACCCGGCCCCCTTCCCCCCGATTTTCCCGTTGCCGTCGCCCGGCACGATGATGTTCTCCACCAGTTCGGCGAGGTCGGGGATGCGCATGTAATGCTTGGCGATGTTGATGAATTCCAGCTGCTCCGTAATGAAGCGCCGGATCAGGGCCACCCGGGTGCCCAGGATGTCGGCCGTCTCCATCGTCTGTTCTTCGAGGAAGATGTGCTTGTTCGTCTTCAGTTTTTCCGCGACGGTGGTGAAAGGGGTGTGCGTGTCGTCGGCCAGCCGGCCGATTTCGATGGCCAGTTCGTTGACGTGGGCGAAGCGAAGGAGCGATTCCGCTTCGTTTTCCGGAAGAGACTGCAGCGCGTGTCGGATGACGAGCCAATCCAGAACCTCGACGGCTTCGGCGGACATGCGGGGCGCCGGGCGGTTGGGGTCCTGTTTGCTGGAATCGTCGGTGTCGCCCAGGGTTTCGCTGACTTCCCTCTCCAGCTCATCCAGCGAGACCAGCTTTCTTTTCCCCATGTGCGTGAGAAGGTAACGGATGAGCTTGTCAAAAAGCCGCGGATTCTCCCTCTTGATGCCGTTCAACAGGGCAAGCCATTTGACGTTGTCTTTCACGGGTCTCCTCACGTGGTCTTCGACGCCTTGCGGCATCGAACGTAGAAGAACAAGGCCACCGGGAAAACCACCAGGGCGATGAACTGGGAAGTGGAAATGTTGTACAGAACGGCTCCCCTCTCATCCCCGCGCAGAAACTCGACCAGGAACCGGAAAACGGAATAGCCCATGGCATACAGCAGAATGACCTGGCCGTCGAACGTCTTCTTCCGGTAAAACACAAACAGAACAACGAATAAAGCGAGGTTGAAAACAACCTCGAACAGCTGCGTCGGCCAGAGCGGTTTTCCCAGCAAGGCGTTTGCGACCTGGCATTGCGGATCGGAAAATGTCATGCCCCACCCGGAATGCGTTTCACTGCCATGGCAACAACCGGCAGCGAAACAGCCCAACCGCCCGAACATGTGGCCAAGAGCCAACCCGGGGCCGAAAGCGTCGGCCATCTTCCAGCCGGGAAGCCTGAATTTTCGGAAATACCAGAACGAGTATATAGCGGCAAACAGGAAACCGCCATAGAAAACCCCGGCCGAACGCAGAAACTCTATCGTGAAGATGAAGCTGGGATTGCTGAGGTACACCGGCTCGGTCAGAACCAGAAAGAGCTTCGAGCCGATCAGGGCCACGAGGATCATGGTGACGGTGAAATCCCAGACGACGCGCTTCTCGATCTTTTCATAACGGCCGGCCAACCAGCTCGTGACCAGCAGACCCGAAAAAAAGCCTACGGTCACCAGCAGACCGTAGGCTGAGAGCGGGAAAAACCCGATATGGA
>CAYTBK010000023.1:0-37523 GCA_964436005.1 uncultured Acidobacteriota bacterium | reverse complement strand
AAGCCTACGGTCACCAGCAGACCGTAGGCTGAGAGCGGGAAAAACCCGATATGGAATTCAGATGGGAACATTTCGGCGCGGCTATTCCGCTTCTTCCTGGCGTTCTTTCTTCGCCGCTTCGACGATCTTGGCCTGGATGTGGGAAGGAACCACCTCGTAACCACAGATTTCCATGGTGTAGGTGCCCCGGCCGCCCGTCATCGAAGTGAGGTCCGGAGAATAGGTGAGCATCTCGGCCATCGGCACCTGGGCGCGGATCACCGTGAATTTCCCCTTGGTGTCCATTCCCTGCACCCGGCCCCGTCGGGAGTTGAGGTTGCCCATGATGTCACCGGCGTTCTCTTCCGGCACGTGGATTTCTACCTGCATGATCGGCTCGAGAAGAACGGGCTTGGCCACTTCCATGGCCTTCTTGAAGGCTAGCGAACCGGCGATTTTGAACGCCATTTCGGACGAGTCGACGTCGTGGTAGGAACCGTCGTACAGGGCGACCTTGAAGTCCACGACGGGATACCCGGCCAGGTATCCGCGTTCGGCGGATTCAATGATGCCTTTCTCCACGGCCGGGATATAGGTCTTCGGAATGGCGCCGCCGAAAATCTCGTCGGTGAACAGGAATCCCGCCCCGCGGGGTTGGGGTTCCATCTTGACCTTGCAGTCCCCGAACTGGCCGTGCCCGCCCGTCTGCTTCTTGTGCCGCCCCTGCACGTCGGCCTTGCCGGTGATCGTTTCGCGATAGGGGATCTTGGGCGTCTTCAGCAAGACGTCTACGCCGTAGCGGGACTTCATGCGTTCCACGATGACTTCCACGTGCAACTGGCCCGCACCCGCGACCAGCTGTTCCTTGGTCTGGGGGTCGCGCAGGAAGGAGATCATGGGGTCCTCTTCCTTCAACCGGGCCAGGGCGTTGCTGATCTTTTCCTCGTCGCCTCGGCTTTTGGGTTCGATGGCGAAGCTGATGGCGGCCTCCGGATACTTCACCTGGTCGAACAGCACCGGTTTGTTCTGGTCGGACAGCGAATGACCGGTCATGGTCACCTTCAGCTTGGTGACCGCCGCGATGTCGCCGGCCTTGACTTCGTTCACCGGGTTGACGTTCTTTCCCTGGACCACTTGCAGGGCGCCGATACGCTCCGGCGTCTCCGCGTTGACGTTGTACACGGTGGAATCGGATTTCAGGCTTCCGCTGTAGACCCGGAAGATGGAGATGCGACCGGCGAAGGGGTCGGCGACGGTACGGAAGACATAGGCGGCCAGGGGCTCGTCGGGAGAGCTTTTCCGCTCCACGGCCGTCCCGCTTTTCGCGTCGGCGACGGTGAACACCCCGATGTCCATGGGGGACGGGAAGTACTTCACCGCGGCGTCCAGAAGCAGCGCCGTCCCGTAATTCATCGCCCCGGAGGCGCAGAAAACGGGGACAACGTTGCCGGCCAGAATGCCCTTTTTCAGCCCGTTCACCAGGTCCTCGTCATCCAACGCACCGGCCTCGAAGAACTTGTTCATCAGTTCCTCGTCGCTTTCGGCCACCTGCTCGACCAACTGCTCGCGCCTGGTGGCGTACTCGTCGGCGAGGTTGGCCGGAACGTCGATCACTTCGTATTTGCCGCTGTCATCCTTGAACTGGTAAGCCTTTCCCGTGATCAGGTCCACGACGCCTTTGAAATCCTTCTCTTTCCCGATGGGGATGTGCACAGGCACCGCAGAGCGGCCGAAGGCCTCCTGGACGTTATCCAGCGACTTGAAAAAGTCGGCGTTTTCACGGTCCATCTTGCTGATGACAATGGCCCGGGGCAGATTCGTCTCGTTGGCGAATTCCCATACCTTCTCGGTCTGGACTTCCACGCCGGCAACGGCGTCCACCACGACGAGGGCCGTGTCGGCCACGCGGATGGCTTCCCGGGCACCCTGGATGAAGGCCATGTACCCCGGCGTGTCCAGCAGGTTGATCTTGTGCCTGTCGTGCTCGCAATAGGCCAGCGCGCTGCGGATGCTGACCTTGCGGGCGATTTCGTCTTCGTCGAAATCCGTCACCGTGTTGCCTTCGTCGACTTTCAGCAGCCGCGTGGTCATGCCCGTATTGAACAACATCCCGGAGACGAGTGTAGTCTTTCCACAACCGCCATGCCCGATGATTACCAGGTTTCTGATTTTGTCGCTGTCATAAACTTTCATAAATAGCCTCTCCTTGGATTGTTGTTCTATCTGACAATAAAGTCGTGATGTTACCATCGCCAAAGAGCGGTTTCAACCTGAAACCGCTCTTTGGGGAAACCTGGCGGTTCTATTTTTTTGAATACAACGGGTGCTTTCTCCGCGGGATCAGGGTGCGGGCCACCAGCAAGCCCATGGAAGGGTTGGCGATCATCCTGCGCTTGCAGTAGTGGATGGCGTCCTTCCACTGCTCGGCGTAGGGCACGTACAGGCGGACCTTGATGCCGCGGGCGATCAGTTCGTCCTGGATGTCCCGCCTAGGGACGCCCAGCAGCATCTGCACTTCGAAACGGTCATGGGCCGGGTTGATCCGCTCGGCGATGGCCAACGCCCGGCGAAGGATCTTTTCGTCGTGGGTCGCGATTTCGGTGTAGTGGCCATCGGTGAGGAGCATCTCCACGTGTTCCAGGAATTTCTCCTTGATCTCGGGTTTAGTGGTCAACGCCACGGTGGCCGGCTCGATGTAGATGCCGATGCAGATACGCACCCGCGCGTTCAGTCCCTTCAGGCCGGCGATATCGTTGGTCGTCCGGAACAGCCGGGACTGCAGCACGGTTCCCAGGCTGGGGAACTCGGCTTTCAGTTCCTTGTAGATGTCCAGCGTCAGGTCCGTGTAGTTGTGGTCCTCCATGTCGATGGTCACGGGAATGCCGAATTTCTCGGCCGCCCGGATGATCCCGCCGATACGCTCCACATAGGGTCCTTTTTCCATGCCGACGGCAAACTGGGTCGGTTTCAGCGAGATCGATGAATGCTCCTGTGCACCCAGGGTATCGATGAGTTTCTGGTAGGCCGCAATCGTCACCTGGGAATCTTCGTCGCGGACCAGGTCTTCACCCAGCAGATCGGCCGTGGAGCGGACTTTTCGGCTGTCCCACAGATGCTTCGCAACTTCTGCGGCCTTGGCGGCGCTGTCGCCAGCCACATACGGACGGGCAAAGAGCTTGATCAGAAAACTCGGGGTCAGATCAACCATCCACTTCTTGATAAACATGTACCTGTCCTCTCTTTGGTATTGGGAAGGATTTCCTGCCGCCTCCAGTCATTCCTGCAGGCGCAGGTTCGTCACCTCGATTTCGCTGTGGTTCTTGCAAGTCTTGTAGAATTCCATGATCGATTTCACGCTGCCGGACACCGTGCCCTGAGCGCTCAGCTCGTATTCGTAATCGGGGGCGTACAGTTCCACTCCCTTGGCTTCGTGATCGGTCGTTTCCTTCAGTTCGCTCTCCCAATGGAAATGCAGACCGCTTTCGTGCCCCTTGAAGATTTTGACGATTCTCCCCCCGGCCTCTTTGCAGTGGGACAAGGCCGCGAAATCGAACCGGAGCCCCTTGACGTCCCTTCCCCGCACCAGGGAAAGATGGTTCTTCGTGCAGTGAGAATCCTCCACCAGTTCGCGGAATACCGGCAGAAGCTTCTCGGAAAGGACGTAATGGCGGCTTTCGTGGGAGAACGGGCAGGCTTCCCGCAATTTCTCGCCCAGGGATTCGCATTCAATGCCTTCCTTCTCGGCGTCCCAGTAATGGCCTTTCGCCATGCGACCGAGCAGGTAGCCGGAAACGAAACCGTCGATCCAGGTTTTCGTGCCGGTCAGAATCACTTCGACAAAGTTCTCTCCCATCGTGGACCTCCTTGGAAAGAGAGGCATTCATGGCTTCAGAAGAATATCCATGTAATGAGGGCAAATATCGGAATCAAAATGGGAACAGACCAGCAGAACATGTATCCGAAGAAGGTGGGCATCCTGATCCCGGCTTCCTCCGCGATGGAACGAACCATGAAATTCGGGGCGTTCCCGATGTATGTGTTGGCACCCATGAAAACGGCGCCGGCCGAAATCGCCTGCAGGTACACGGGGTTCAGGGCGATCAGGTTCTTCACGGCCACCGCTTCGGCCATCCCCGCATAGAACCGGCCCAGGGACATGTTGAAAAAGGTGTAATAGGTGGGGGCGTTGTCCAGGAAAGAAGAGAGACCGCCCACGGCCCAGAAGTATTCGGCCGGGCTCTGCACCGCCCGCACGATGAAACCCAGCTGGCCCGTTTCGCCGGCCTTCAGGATCTCGATCACGGGCACGATGGCGGCGAAGATGCCGGCGAACAGGATGGCGACTTCCCGGATCGGCTCCCAACTGAACTCGTTGAAAACCCGTATGTCTTGCGACGTAGTCCGGAACGAGACGATTCCGAAGGCCAGGATCAGCAGGTCACGGGCCACCGTCTGGGCGGCGAAGTCAAACCCGCCGACCGAGAATACCGGTCCGTTCCAGAAACCCGAGAGCAGCACGGCGCCCAGGATACCGAACAGGCAGAGGAAATTGTGGGCGCCCTGGATGCTGAACCTGATCTTCTCGGCGGCTTCTTTTTCCCCTCGCCCCTCCGGCCCCTCTTTCCGGTACAGCATGGAGTCCATCAAAAAGTAGACCGCCAGAAGGACCACCACGGCGAACGCATAGATGGGAAACAGGCGGAGGGTCCAGAAAAACGGGACGCTGTGGAGGAACCCGAGGAACAGCGGCGGGTCCCCCAGCGGCGTGAGGGCCCCGCCGATATTGGCAACGAGGAAGATGAAGAAGATGATGGTGTGCGCTTTCGACTTCCGCTTCTTGTTCGCCCGCAGCAGGGGGCGGATGGTCAGCATGGCGGCGCCGGTGGTGCCCATGAAGGAGGCGAGGACCGCTCCGGCGAACAGAAAACAGGTGTTGAAAAAAGGGGTTCCGGAAAGAGTCCCTTTCAAGGCGATGCCGCTGGATACGGTAAACAGACCCCACAAAAGGATGATGAAGGGGATGTAATCCACGATGAAAATGTGCAACGTGGAACGAAAAGCATTCGACGGGAACAGCAGGGCAAAGGGGACCAAGGTGGCGACGGCCCAAAACAGAGAAACCCAGGGGAATTTTTTATGCCAGAACTTGGGTGCGAAAACGGGGAACAGGGCAATGGAAAGCAATATCCCCACGAAGGGGATGCCCAGCCAGAGGGGGTATTCGGCGCCTGGGCCGTGCACGCCAACCGCTGCGGCGGACAGGCTGCTGTCGACGATCGCAGGCAAATTGGCGCAAGAATATGACGTCATGACTGCAAAGCCCGCAAGTTGGACTCGAGGTGCTCCGGGCGCACGATGGACCGCAGGGCGTCTTCGATGGCGGAAATGGCCAGGGGGAATTTCCCGGAACGCAGCAATTCACCGAGCAGAACCAGATTGGCCGAACGCGGATTCCCCACGGCCAAGGCCTTGGCATCCGCATCGACGAACAGGCAGTCGTACGCCTGCCCCGACAGCCATTTCTTCTCTTCCTCCGCCATGCCCGAACAGTTGGCCGCCAGCACTCCCCCCTTCTTCAGGTAGGGCAAGTACGGGAACACGTTGGAATTCTCCAAGGCCAGAAGGACATCGACATCGTTGAAGAACAGCTGCGGCGAGGCATAGTCGCCGATCTTCAGGGAAGCATAGACAGAGCCTCCCCGCTGGCTCATCCCGTGGATCTCATAGGCAAAAACACGCTCTCCGGCCAGCAGGGCGGCCTCTTCCAGCACCTTGGCCAGAAAAAGTACGCCCTGGCCGCCTACTCCTGTGACAAGTATTTGTTGTCGCATAAGGCAATCACTTCAGGCCCACATAGCGGCCGATGATGGGCGCGAGCTTCTCCTTGAGGGCCGCCGGCACCGACTCCGGAGAAGTCACGATGGCGTTCTGCAAGGCGTGGTGGCAGGTGCAATCCCGCTTTTCCGGAACGAGCTTGGCCACTTCCTTGAGGATTTTCTGCGCATTCTCCACGTTCTTCCGCAGGTTGTCCAGGATCATGTCCACGGTCACGGATTCCTCCACCTGGTGCCAGCAGTCGTAGTCCGTGACAAAGGCCATGGTCAGGTAGCAGATTTCCGCCTCCCGGGCCAACTTGGCCTCCTGGATGTTGGTCATTCCGATGATGTCCATCCCCCAGCTGCGGTACAGGTTGCTTTCCGCCTTGGTGGAGAAGGCCGGGCCTTCCATGTTCAGGTAGGTGCCGCCGAATTTCACGCTGACGCCGGCGTTCACCGCGGCTTGCCGGACAATGCCCGACAACTCCCGGCACACCGGATCGCCGAAGCCCACGTGAGCGACGATGCCGTCGCTGAAGAAGGTGGACGCCCGCCGGGTGGTCCGGTCGACGAACTGATCGGGAATGACGATGTCCAGAGGCTTGTGCTCCAGCTTGAGGGAACCGACCGCACTAGCGGAAATGATCTGGGAAACGCCAATCTTCTTGAAGGCGAATATATTGGCCCGGTAGTTGATGTCGGAAGGAGAATACCGGTGGCCCCGGCCGTGCCGCGGCAGGAAAGCCACACGTTTCTTGGACAAGGTCCCGACAATGATGTTGTCGCTGGGAGGGCCGAAAGGAGTGTCGATCTTGATCTCCTCGATATCGGACATCTCCTTCATCTGGTAAAGGCCGCTACCCCCAAGGATCCCGAGTGTGATCGGATTCATGGCCCGTGTCCCCGGTTATTCCTGGCAGAGTTCGATGAGGATTCCGCCCGTCGCCGCCGGGTGGACGAAGGCAATCTTCTTCCCCCCCGCTCCCATCCGGGGGGTCTGGTCAATCAGCTTGACCCCTTTTTCCTTCAGTTCGCTCAGCTTGGCCTCGATGTCGTCCACATGCAGCGCCAGATGGTGCACGCCCTGCCCCTTTTTTTCAATGAACTTGGCGATCGGCGATTCCGGAGAGGTCGGCTCCAGGAATTCCAGCTTGGATTCGCCCACGGGGAACATGGCCACACGGACCTTCTGTTCCGCCACTTCTTCAAAACCATGCAGCGTCAGCCCCAGCGTGTCACAGTAGACATTGACGATGGATTCCAGAGAGGTCACGGCGATCCCGATGTGGTCGACATTTTTGAACATGATGGACTCCTATTGCAATTTCAGAATTTTCAATCAGGGCAACGAACCGGACTGCTTCAATACAAAGCAAAAACTAACGAAAGAGCATACCACAGGTGGCGAGGAAACACAAAAACTCGTTGCGGGGATTTTTCCGCAGGAGAGGCCGCACCGCCAGGCATCCCGGTCCGCCGGGTCCGTTGGAAACAGAATCACCCGGCCGGGCGTTGTGGGTTGACCTGGCCTGTTTCATGGCTTAGGATGGCGACAGACTATCGCTTTGGGAAAATCATGGCCGCTGGAACATGTCTCGTCGCCGACGCGCTGAAGTTGCTGGGCATCGACAACCTGGTGCTGGCTGTCCACGATTCCTGCTTCCCGGGCCTGCCCGACCAGGACACGGGAAGAGGGTCTCCGTATTCCGAGGGGGCATTCCGTTTTCTGCATTTCGTCCGGAAACTGGGCTTCAATGGCGTTCAGTTCGGCCCGCAGGGGCAGACGTCCGGCATCAACGCCTCGCCCTACGACGGCACCCTATTCTCGCGGAGCATCCTTTCCATCGCCCTCCACCGGCTGTCGGACCATCCCTGCTGGGAGGGCCTGCTGCCCTCCAACACCCTGAAAAGATGGGTGCGGGGCAGGCCGGAACCCTCGCCCCTCCGAACGTCCTACCAGTATTCCATCGCCGCGGCCCATGCCTGCCTGCAGGAAGCGTACGACGCCTGGCGGCAAAAGCTGGCCAGCCCTTTTCCGGCCCCCTGGACGATGGAAATGCGGCGCGCGCTGGCCGATTTCTCAGCCGGCCAGGCCTTCTGGCTCGAGCGTGACACCCTTTACGAAGCGCTGCTGGTCGAACACGACAAGCAGGCCTGGACACATTGGCAACCGGACGGCCCCTCCGCCCTCGACACTCGCCTGTGGAACCCGTCGCCGGCGGAAGGAAACGCCGTTCTGAACCGGCAGGCCGCGCTTTCCCGCAAGTACGCCCGGCTGATCGATGAGTACGCTTTCCGCCAATTCATCGCCCACGCCCAGCACTCGTCGTTGCGGGAAGAGGCGAAGGCGCTGGGCCTCAAAATGTACGCCGATCTGCAGATCGGTTTCTCGGTGGCGGACACCTGGGCCTGGAATTCCCTTTTCCTGAACGGATACCGAATGGGGGCTCCGCCGAGCCGAACCAATCCGGAAGGCCAGCCGTGGGGATTCCCGGTCCCCGACCCGGACCGGTATTGGGAAAACGGAGCTCCCGGCCCCGTCCTGCGTTTTCTGAAAACCCGGATGGACAAGACGTTTTCCGAATTCGACGGTGTGCGCATCGACCATCCGCACGGGTTGGTCTGCCCCTGGGTATACCGCGCCGACGCCCGCGACACGCTCCTCGCCGTGCAGCAAGGCGCCCGGCTGTTCTGTTCTCCCGACCTTCCGGACCATCCCGAACTGGCTGTTTTCGCCATCCCCAGGCCCGACCAGATCAACCCGGCCCCGGACGTTCGCCGGCACGACGACCATTGGGTCGCCGGCCTCGACCCTGACCAGGTCGACCGCTATGCGGCCATGTTCGACGTCGTCGTCGCTTCGGCCCTGGAAAACGGCCGCCAGAAAACGGACATTCTGGCCGAAGTTCTCAGCACGATGCCGTATCCTCTCGGCCAGGTCCTCGAGCGCCATGGGATCGGGAGGTTCCGGATCACCCAGAAAGCGGACCTGACCAACCCGGCCGACGTCTACCGCTCGGAAAACGCCCGGCCGGCGGACTGGGTGATGGTCGGGAACCACGACACGCCTTCCTTGATCAGCCTGGCGGACCGCTGGCTCGGCACGCCGGCCGCGCAACAGCAGGCCGACTACCTGGCCTCCCGGTTGTGCCCGGCCGGCCTGGAGCCGGCGCAGTTGGCAGCGCAGCTCGCCGAAGACCGTGGCGCCCTGCTGCGGGCCAAATTCGCCGACCTGTTCTCCTGCCCCGCCCGGAATGTCATGGTCTTTTTCGCCGATCTCTTCGGCTTGCGGGAACGGTACAACGAACCCGGCACCGTCAATTCGTCCAACTGGATGATGCGGGTCCCCCAGGATTTCCGGCCGGAGTACGCGACACGCTGCCGTGAGGGCGTGGCCATGGACCTGCCCCAAGTCCTGGCCATGGCGTTGAAGAGCCGGAAAAGAGGCAGCGAAGAGTGCTGCGCGCTGGCCCGTCGGTTGGAAAGCTGCCCTGCCGACCCCGGTTGAGACGTTTGCCTTGATTTCTTCCCTTGGCCCCGTGTTCCGGTCGGCCCGTGAGGCCGTTTCAAGTAACTCGCAGCAGGAGAGCCTTCAGATACTCCGTTTCCGGGTGGAAGAGATTGACCGGATGGTCCACCGGTTGCGCCATCTTCCGGATGATCTGGACATTGCGCCCGGCGTCGGCAGCCGCAGTGAAGACGATCTTCTGGAACAGGGCCGCGTCCACGTGCGCCGAGCAGGAGCAGGTCAGCAACAGCCCACCGGGAACGACGGCCTTGATCGCGTGCAGGTTGACGTCCTTGTAGCCGTGGAAGGCCGCCTGCACCGCGTTCTGGTGCTTGGCGAAGGCAGGCGGGTCTAAAATGATGAAATCATACTTTTCCCCCGGTTTGCGCAGCAATTCCATGACGTTGGCGCGGATGAAGTCGTGCTGGCCGGCATCGATGCCGTTCAGGCGGAAATTCTCCCGGGCCGCCTCCAGGGCCGGGGCCGAGGAATCGACCGTGACGGTCCGGAGGGCGCCCCCGGCCACGGCCGCCACGGAGAAAGCGCCGGTATAGCCGAAACAATTCAAGACTTTTTTCCCTTTGGAAGTGTCCCGGACGAGCCGCCGGTTGTCCCGCTGGTCCAGGAAAAAACCGGTTTTCTGCCCCGTGGTCACATCCACGGCGAAACGCATCCCGTCCTCGACGATGACCAAGGACTCGGGCAAACTTCCCCGCAGCAAGCCTTGACTGGCAGCCAGCCCTTCCTCCGACCGGGAATGCCCTTCGCTTCGCTCGTAGAGGAAAGACGGTTTCATCATGGCGGACAGGCTTTCGGCGATGTCCTCCCGGAACGGCTCCAGGCCGAGTACGCTCAACTGAACGACCAGCCCTGTTCCGTAGCGGTCGACCACCAGGCCGGGCAGGAAATCCCCTTCAGCGTGAAAAACCCGGTAGGCATTCGTGACCGACTCGTCCGGAAAGAACTGCTTTCTGAGCTCGTACGCCCGGTGCAGGCGATCCCAAAGAAAATTGGCGTCGATTCGCGTGGGAGTGAAGGAAAGCATCCTGACCGCAATGGACGTCTTCTCGTTGAACACGCCGGTCCCCAGGTATTTGTGGTCGGAAGAGTACACATCCACCACCTTCCCGGTGCCGACCGTCGGCTCCATCTTCAAGATGGCGCCCGAGAAAACCCAGTGGTGCCGAGCGAGCAGCGGTTTTTCCTTTCCGGCTTTCAAATAGATCTTGGGATGCATGCCTAACCTCTTGGGGGTGCCAGCGCCATGATCGCCTCCGGGAAGGACGTCTGCCAGCAATTGTAATCGTGTCCACCGACAAATTCACGGTACTGCACCGAATAGCCCCTCGCGCGCAGCACGTCCCGCATGTGGCGCGAGGCGTTCAGCACCGTGGGGTCTCCTTCCCGGAGCCTCCACCGCTCCAGCTTGCCGGCCTCGATCCAGAACGAAACCGGGGCCAAGTCGGATGCGGCCGCCAACTGGGCCAGCCACTCGTGGTCATTGGGGTATTCCGGACTCCACCAGAAAGACCCGGAATGGATCAGGGCGTGGCCGAACGCCCGCGGGAAAGCGAGCGCGGCGAAAGAGGCCGCCAGGCCTCCGTGGCTGGGGCCATAGAGGATGGTCTGGTCCGGGTCATGCTCCAGGCCGAACGTTTCACAGGCCCAAGGCACCAGCTCGTTGGCCAGGAATTCGGAAAAAGGCGTATGGCAGGCGAACTCTCGAAAGCGCACATTCTGGTCCAGGGCATCGATGAAAAGGGTGACGAATGGACGTATTCTGTTGGCCCGATATAAGTTGTCCATGATGACGGGAAATTGGAGCGCCGACACCAGGGCCAGGCCGTCCAAGGCCAGCAAGAGGCCGGGGCGAAGGTCTCCGGGGGCCGTGCCGGGGCAATTGCGGTGCACCCAGATTCGGCGTGTGTTCCCCAGTCGGTCCGACGAGAAGCGATGGAGTTCCAGGCTGCCCCGTTCGGACGGGGGAAGTGGTGCGCCCCACAGCATTTTCGGCGCCTGCGGCAGTTCCAGCACCGACAGTTCCCGGCCCATGAACCCGGATTCCGGATCCGGCGGAAACGAGAGCTTTTTCTTGTTCAGAACATCCAACCGCCAACAGGATGTGCGGGCGCGCAAATCCTCTACGTAGAGCAAGGGGATCAACGGATCATTTTCGGAAATCTGGTAGCAGCTCCGTGCATCGGCAGGCAACCGCCAGGTCCGGTACCAGACATCGCTCTCCGCCAACAGCCGCATCTGCCCGCTGACGGGATCGTTCCCGGTGAAAGAGGCGATGGTCACCGCGTTTTTCGTTTCCGGTGTCCCTCGATGAAGAAAAGTGACCCAGCGATGATCGCAATCGCCGGGAATCGTCTCTATCAACGGAGTGCCTTGCCTGGAAACGGCCTCCCAGAAATTGGCCAGCGCATCGCGGCGCCCCTGGCGAAGCTTCTCAGCCAGCTGTTTCAGACCGGGGCTGACAAGGTGGTCTCTGGGTTCCATCCGCATCTCCTTTTTGGCACTCTATTTCGATTGTATCGTAAAAAGGCATTTGGGAAACCCGCTTTTTCGTGGAGAATTAACATTATCGACAAGATAGGAGGGCCAGTGATAAGCAGCTCCAATTTATCCAGAGAAGACCTTCTGGTGTGCGTCGAACTTGGCAAGGCGCTGACTTCAGAGCTCGATCCTGACCGCTTCCTGGGATTCGTTCTCGAACGTATTTCCGCCATCATACCGGCGAAGAACTGGTCCATGCTCCTCCTGGACGAGCAGACAAACATGCTGCATTTTTCCGTGACAGTAGGAATCCCCCTCGACGCGGTGAAGGACTTGCGCCTGGAAGCGGGCATGGGGGTCGCCGGCCAGGCCATGTCCCGAAAAGAAACCGTCATTGTCCCGGATGTTCGGGAGTGCCCTCATTTCGATCCCCGGGCCGACCTGCTCTCCGGTTTCAAAACGGAATCCTTGATCTGCGTCCCGCTCGTTTACGGGGGCGAGGTGGTGGGCGTGGGGGAGGTGGTGAACCCGGAAGACTTCTCCGACCGCACCATCGCCCTTCTCGAAATCATCGCGGAATACGCGGCGATCGCCGTCGTGAACACCCGGCGGTATGTCCAGATCCGTGAGATGGCCCTGCGGGAACACGTGACAGGTCTGTACAACACGCGACACCTGTACAAGCACCTCCAGAAACACCCTTGCTCCAGGATTCCCATCTCCTTGATTTTTCTTGATCTGGACAATTTCAAACACGTCGTCGACACCTATGGGCACCTCCACGGCACCAGGGCCTTGCAGGAGGTCGCCCGGACACTCGACAGCTGCATCATCCCGCCCGGGTATGCCGTCAGTTACGGCGGGGACGAATTCGTCGTCGTTCTCCCCGGAATGACGCGGAAAGACGCCTTGAAAAAGACGGAGGAAATCCGGGAAACCATTGCGTCGACGGTCTTCCTCCGGGAAAAGGACCTGGCGGTCAATCTGACGGCCAGTTTCGGCCTGGCCTCCTGCCCAGAAGACGCTCAGGATCCTATTTCTCTTTTATCCATCGCCGACAACGCCATGTTCGGGGCGAAGCGCAAAGGGAAAAATCGCATCGAGTGATCTCTCGCGCTCGGCGGTCCGACGTTTTTTTTCAGGTGAGGTCATCCGGCGGGACCGGTCGCCCCCGGCCCCTTCTTTCCGCAAACGATACGGCGGCGTCCGTGCTAGAATGGCCGTCCGCAGTCCATACCGAGCGTATGTACGCCCACTTTGCCCCGGGAGATGCCGAATGGGAAAATCCGCAGTGCGCAAACGTTTTCCGGCTATGTTCTGGTTGGTGATCCTCTTCGAGTTCTTTGAGCGAGGATCCTACTACGGGATGATGAGCATCCTGTCCGTGTATTTCACGGGAGTGCTGAACTTCCCCAAGGACAGCGTCGGTGTCATCAAGAGCGTCATCCAGCCGATCCTCTACTTCCTGCCGATCGTGGCGGGTGCCCTGGCGGATCGTTTCGGCTATCGCAAAGCGCTCACGGTGGCCTTTTCCCTGCTGGGCACCGGGTATTTCCTCACCGCCCAGGCCACGGAATACACTTCCGTTTTCCTCGCTCTCGTCGTCATGGCCCTGGGGGCGGGAGTATTCAAGCCCATCGGCTCCGGGACGATCGCCCGCATGACGGACAAGGAGACCTCGTCTCTCGGTTTCGGGATTTATTACTGGTCCATCAATCTGGGCGCCTTCCTGTTTCCCCTCATCCTGGTTCCCTGGCTGAAGAGTATCTCCTGGTCCTGGGTGATGATCGCCGCCGCGCTTTGCACCGGGGCCATGCTTTTGCCCACCTTGCTTTTTTTCAAGGACCCTTCCCGTAGCGCGCCCCCCGAGAAATCGGACAAACCCCCGAAGGGCATTTTGAAGACGGTCGCCGATGCCTTCGAAATCGTCTACTCTCCCTTGGTGCTCATCCTGCACGTCATGGGCCGGAAATCTTGGCGCGTTCTCATTATTGTTTTTCTTGCGGTATTAGGAGCTGTATCCCTGACATCATTTCTCTCGCCGCATTTTGGATCTCTCCATGTCAGGAAGTTTTCGGCGGCCGCTGTCGATTCGCCGCTGTCCTTGCAAATTGTCAGGAACGAACTGGACGGGCGGGATTACGAATTCAAACCTGCCCGGAAGGGCCAACCGGCCGATCTGAAAATTTTCCGGCCGGACAATGTCCCCAAATTCCTGGACCGCCTGGTAGCGGAAATGAGGAGCGAGGGCATCGGCTGCCCCCTTCCAGAAAGTCTGGCCAAAGAAATCCATTTAGCGGAAAAATCTATAGAAATCAAAGTCATTCTGGTAATCGACAAGGGGGCCCCGTTGACGATCGTGCAGCCGGCCGCTTCGGATACCGAGCCCTTGCTGCTCACGGTCGTCGGCGAAAGGCTGACTCCTTCGCTGACCAAGGACGCCTGCGCCCAGTTGGCCAGGCAAGACCCCCGTTTGGCCATGGTCGACCCTGCCGCCTTGTCGAACGCCCTGCAGTCTACTCAAAACCGGCCCTTCTTCCTTCTCTTCATCATTCTCATGGCGGCCACGGGCCTGCTCATCCTGTTCTTGCGCCCCCTGCTCCACCGGTTGGTCGCATCTGCGCGCGGCCCGGCCGTCCTCGGGTTCGCCGTGGCCATGGCCGCCTTGATTTGGCTGCTGCCCGGGCTGTCCCTCTTCAGCCGGATCCTCTGCACGGTCATTTACATGACGCTGCTGTCCCTCTTCGCCATAGACCCGTCCGACACGACGAAATACCGGGAACACTTCCGCTTCCTGCTGATGATCTTCCTGTATTCGGGATTCTGGATCCTGTACTTCCAGATGTTCGACTCCGTGCTCTGGTATGTCCAGGCCTACATCCGGGCCGACGCGCTCAATGCCATGATCAACGGCGCCTTCGGCATGGTCGGCATCCACATGAACTGGCATTTCGACGTCGAACACGTGACGGTGATCAACGCCGGGACCATCATCTGCCTTCAGCTCATCATCTCGAAGATCTTCCAGAAAACCCCGGCCCTTCCCACCATGATCACCGGCATCGTTTTCGGTTCCATCGGCATGGGCATCCTGGCGATTTCTCCCAGCATCTGGGTGTTTCTCCTCGGCAACATCGTGTTTTCCGTCGGCGAAATGACGGCTCACCCCAAGTTCTTCTCCTACGTGGGGCAGATCGCCCCCAAGGACCGCGTGGCCATGTACATGGGCTACAGCAGCCTGTACGGAGTCATCGGGTCCAGCATCGCCGGCGTTCTTGGGGCGAACCTGTACCAGCACTACGTCGACAACCTGAACCAGCCGCGGACGCTCTGGCTGATCTTCGCGGCCATCGGTGCGGCCACCGTCGTTGGTTTGATTCTGTACAACCGGTTCCTGAAGCCGAAAGCGGAAGGGGCCGAAGGCCAGCAAACAGCGTAAACGAAAGTCAATGGTGGGGATTCCCCAGGCCGGCGCATACCCGCTCATACGCGGCGAGCGTGCGTTCGGCCGTGCCCTCCCAGGAGAACCGGGCCGCCCGCTGCAGGGAACGGTTCCTCATCTCCTGGCGGGTCGCGGGGGAAGATAGCACTTCCCGGAGAGCCGCCACCAGCGGGGCGGCATCGTCCACCGACACCAGGAGAGCCGCCTCCCCCGCCACTTCCGGCAAGCTCGAGCTGTTTCCGCAGATCACGGGAGTCCCGCAAGCCATGGATTCCAGCACCGGGAAGCCGAAGCCTTCCTGCCGGGAAGGAAAGACGAACAGGTCCGCGCCCGCATACAGCGGGGGCAGGTCTACTTCGGGGACGGGCCCGATGAATCGCACAGCGGCAGGATCGCAACCCTTTCTGGACTCAGGAGTCCCGTACGCGTGCCGGGGGTCCAGCGGCCCGGCGATCACCAGTTGGCGGCGACTGGCGTTCTCGCCGCCTTCCGCCCGCAAGGCCTGCCAGGCTGTCATGAGGCACTCCAGGTTCTTGTGCGGCTTGTTGCTGCCGACGTAAAGGACATACGGCGCGACCAGCCCGAATTTGGCGGCGACGTGCGCGGAGCCTTCTCTGGCCGTCACCGAGAAAGCCTTGTCCACGGCCAGGTGTATCACTTCGGCTTTCTGTTCCGCCCCGGGATACCAGTGGGCCAAACGCTTCAACGTGAATTCGGAGATGCACAGAAGCGCCTTGGCCCTCCGGAGAGACAATCCGGTGAACAGCCGGATGGCCAACCGTTTCCCGCGACTGTAATACTCGGGGAAATCGTAGGGGATGAAGTCGTACACGGTCTGCACGGTGGGGCAGCGGGGCGAAACCGGGTTGAAGAACCAGGTGGCGTGGAACAGGGACACATCATTCCGGCGGACGAGGCCAGGCAACCCGAGATTGCCCGTGAGGGAGGAGGCTTCGTGGGCACAAGCCAGCAGCGGCAACCGCCCCTGCTCAAACCGGGGCCGGGAAGATGGGCTGACGAGGACGGAGACAGGGGGCTTTCCGCCGCCGGCGAAGTCGCAGCGTCCAAAGCCAGCGGACAAGGAGCCGACGTACCTCCCGATGCCGGGGAACTTGTCGGTCGCCGTCCGGGCGTCGAGAAGCACACGGTGGCAAACGCTCAGCGGCATGTTGCACCGGTCGGCCCGTCTTCGCCGAGACGGACGATAGACAGGGTCACCTTCTCCACCGTGACGCCGGCCTCGGCAGCGATCCGCAACTTCCTGTCCGTATCTTCCGGGCTAGCGGGCCTTTCGGGGATCAGCACCCGCCTGGCGCCCGTGTCCTCCGCCAACCGGGGGAGGTCCTCCCACTGCCCCAGGACAGGAACGCTGGAGACGATCGCCCTCCCCTGTTCCGGATCGTCATCCAGAAAGCCAACGACGTTGATGGCCAGGTCGGGTCTCGTGCGCAGGGTGCGCAGCAGGTTTTCCCCGGCGTCGTCCGCCCCGTCGATCAAGGCCGGCGCGCCGCCCGCGTCGCTGCTGCCCTGGATGTATTCTCCGAAAATCCTGGGGTAGAACCGCGCCACGGTGGTCAAGACCATGGCCACCGTAAAATCGACCGCGAAAAGGGCCCGGGAAAAACCCTGGAAGCGGTACAGCAGCAAAACCGCAAAAATGGCGGCCGCGGAGGCCAGCACGTTGCCCTTCACCTGGCTGAAGAACCCCCGGAGCCCCGCCCGCTTCCAGTCGTGCCGGTACAGGCCGGCCAGCAGGAAAACCGCCATCTTGACCGCAACGATCACCGGGAGCGAGTTCCACATCAGTTCCAGGTTGCTCCCTGTCACCACGCCTTCGAATCGCAGCAGATAGGACACGATGTAGGCGACGGCCAGCAGGATGGCGTCCACCGCCATGGTCAGCGCGTGCTTGTGCAGAAAACGGAGGGAAGCGCCCAGCAGCCCCTTCCGCATGGATAGGGTGGCGGTCCCGTACACCCGGACCTCGGCCAGGAACAGGCCGAAGAGGATCATGAAAACGGCGAGCGCGCCGAAGAGGGCGACCGTGCCGAGCGGCCCGAACCGGTCGAAAAATGCGCCGCTCAAACCACAGGAAAGGCTGATCGCCATGAGCAGCAGCACCGTCTTGCGTTCGGACAGGCCCAGGACGACCAACCGGTGGGAAGTATGGTCCCGCCCCCCCATGGAAATGGGCCGGCCGTGCAGTCGCCGCTGAAACGAGACGAGCAGCGTGTCGAAGATGGGAATGGCCAGGAAACAGACCGGAGTGCAGATCGAGAAGAGCAGGTTCGTCGCGCTGCGCCAGGTGCTCATGATCGTGATGGCCGCCATGACGAAACCGATGCAGAGGCTTCCGCAATCCCCCATGAAAATTTTGGCCGGGTTGAAGTTGAAGATGAAGAACCCCAGGCAGGCCGAGGAGATGGCGGCGGCGAGCACGGACACTTCGGCATTGCCCAGCTGCACCGAATACACAAAAATGCAAATCCCGGAAACGGCGGCGATCCCCGACGACAGGCCGTCCATGTTGTCGATAATGTTGAAAGCGTTGATGATGGCAACGATCCAGAACACCGTCAGGCCGGTGGAGACGAAGGGGTCGGAGATGAACCCGATGCGGAGGCCGAGGGCGCTCACGGTGGCGGCCAGCAGGACCTGGAACAACAGCTTGAAGCCTGGGCGCGTCTCCTTGAGGTCGTCGTACAGGCCGAAGAGGAAGGCCGCCCCCGCTCCGCCCAGAACGATAAGCACGTTGCGGCTGAAAGGAGCATACGTGGCGCAGGCGATGGCAAACGCGAGGAAGATGCCGATCCCCCCCATCAGGGCGGTCGGTTTGCGATGCCAGCGATCCGCCCTGGGCTTGGCCACCAGTCCCCAACGCCTCGCCAGGGGTATGACGATGGCCGTTACGGACACCGCCACGCCCAGGGCCAACAGAAACACCGGTAGGTGGAGCGACATGAAACGTCCCGCCGGCCTAGAGGGCTTCGCGCCGCCTGGTATCGTCCCCTTTTTCCCGGATGCAGGAGATCACGTCGTCCAGGATGTCGTCCAGCGAGCAACTGGGCTCGAAACCAGTCAGTGACTTGATTTTGTTCGTGTTGGGGACGCGACGCTGCATGTCCTCGAACCCGTCCTCGTACGCCTGGCTATAGGTAAGAAAAGTCAGGTTCGACTTGCTCCCGGTCCGCTCGATCACCTTTTCGGCCAACTGGCGGATGGAGACTTCCTCCGTACTCCCGATGTTGAACACCGTCCCCAGCGCCTCCGGCCTCTCCATGAGGGACGTCAGCGCCTTCACACAATCGCGCACGTGAAGGAAGCACCGGGTCTGCGAACCGTCGCCGTACACGGTGATCGGTTCGCCCCGCAGGGCCTGGCCGACGAACCGCGGAATCACCATCCCGTACATGCCGGTCTGCCGGGGACCCACCGTGTTGAAAAGGCGGACGATGACGGACGGAAGCTGCCGGTCCTTCCAGTAGTAGTAGGCCAGCAGCTCGTCCACGGCCTTCGAGGTGGAATATGCCCACCGGCTCTTCAGCGGCGAGCCGAGAATCCGGTCGTCCTCTTCGCTCAAGGGGATGTTCGTGTTTTTCCCGTAAATTTCCGACGTGGAGGTGATCAGCACCTTCTTGCGGTAACGGCAGGCCATCTCCAGCACGACTTCCGTCCCGCGGATGTTCGTGGCCAGGGTTTCCCACGGCTTCTTCACGATCAGTTCCACGCCCACGGCCGCTGCCAGATGGTATACCCGGTCGCATCTTTCCATCAGCTTGTCCGTCAGATCCCGTTCCAGCACGTCGCCCACCACGAGATGAAACCGCGCGTTGCCTTCCAGATGGGCGATGTTCTCCACGCAGCCCGTGGACAGGTTGTCCAGGGCGGTGACATCGTCTCCTCGGCTGAGAAGGAGTTCCGCCAGATGCGATCCGATGAAGCCAGCACCGCCTGTGATCAGAATGTTCATTATTCCTTCCATATTAGAAAATTGTCGCCCGATTCACCCCGGCCACCGCCCGGACGACTTCCGGCCGAGGCGTTCCCGCTGCCAGATCATCCAGTTGTAACCGGTGAATATACCAGAAAAACAGGGGAAAAGGCAAAGATGTCCTGCAAGAAACGTGTCCAGGGACGACGCTGTGCAACAACGTTGTTTCCACAGCTGCGTTGTTGTATCATGCCGGGTCGTTTCCGGGAGGGGCAGAACCATCTCTGCCGGGTTCGTTTTCGATTGTGGAGAGTGCGCATGAACCTGTCGAGTTTCGATTATCGGCCATTGCTGTTCGGCTTTCCGATGCTTCTTCTTTCCCTGACGGTCCACGAGTGTGCGCACGCCTGGGCGGCCTGGAGACTGGGCGACCCCACCGCCAGGAGCCGCGGCCGCATCACCCTCAACCCCATCCCGCACATGGATCTTTTCGGGACCCTGATCTTCCCGATTCTCTCTTTCATCAGCAATTTCCCGCTGCTGGGATGGGCCAAGCCCGTGCCCGTCGACCCGCGCTATTTTCGCAAGCCGTCCCGGGACAACATGCTCGTCTCTCTAGCCGGCCCCCTCAGCAACATTTTGCTGGCCATCCTTTTCTTTGCCTTTTACGCCCTTTTCCTTCGCTTTGTCGCGATTTCCATGGACCCCCGCTTCGCCATACCGCTGAACATGATGCTCCAGTACGGCCTTCTGATCAACGCGATCCTGGCCGTTTTCAACCTGATCCCCATTCCTCCCCTGGACGGGAGCCACATCCTCGAACACTTCCTTCCGTTCCAGGCCCGGCAAGCCTACATGCAGATTCAGCCCTACGGCTTCATCATCCTGATTTTCCTGTTCTACGTGGGGGTGATGAAAGTCGTCATCTACCCGGTCCTGAACTTGATCTCCTATCTCCTGAACCTGGTTGTCTGATGGCACACGGCGCTTCCGACCTGACTGCGGTGCAGGAAAACAACCTGGAACCGACCGACGGCAGAGATTTCGGGGAGATCATCGTCTCCGGGGAAAGGAACGAAATCCGCCTGCCCCTGTTCGAAGGGCCCCTCGAGCTGCTGATCTCCTTGATCCGCAAGCAGGAGATCGACATCTACGACATCCCCATCTCCCTGATCGCCGGGCAGTACCTGGAGTACCTTCAGGCCATGCGCGAGCTGAACCTGAACGTGGCGGGCGAGTTCCTGGAAATGGCCGCCACGCTCATCCTGATCAAGTCCCGCATGCTGCTCCCGCCCGACCCCAAGGAGGAATCCGATGCCGAAGCGGAAGACTACGAGGACCCGCGCCGGGAACTGGTGGAAAAACTGCTGGAGTACGAACGATTCCAGGAAGCGGCCCAGGACCTCTACACCCGGCAGGAGGTCGAGTCCGGAACCTGGAGCGTTTCCCGGATGAAAGAAGTGATCCCCAACGAGGAAGAATTGGTGTCGGTTTCCATCATGGATCTCCTTAGTTCCTTCCGCAGCATTCTCCGCCGGCTGGAGGACAGGCGCATCGTGGAACTCGAGCGGGAGGCCATCACCGTCGCGGAAAAGATCGAGCAAATCCGCGAGATCCTGAAGACGCGGAAGACCATCCGCTTTTCATCCTTCCTGCGCCCCGGGATCTCCCGCCTCCACGTCGTGGTTTTCTTCATCGCCATGCTGGAACTCACCCGGATGAAGTTCGTCTTGCTGCGGCAGGAAGGTTTCGGGGAAGACATCCTGATCATTCGCCGGCACAAGGCGGCCTGATGGACACGCCGCTGAAAGCAGCCCTCGAGGCCATTCTGTACGTGTCGGAAGACCCCGTCACCATCGAACAGCTCCTTGCCGCCTTCCCCGCTGCCGGCAAGGAGGCTCTCGTCGCCACGATGGAACAACTGTCGCAGGAATACGAGACGCCGGGGCGAGGGGTGGTGATGCGGTTCGTTGCCGGCGGCTGGCGGCTGTCGACAAGGCTGGAATGCCACGAAGCGGTCCGGCAGTTCTTGAAATCGAGGCCAGGTTTCAAGCTATCGATGGCCGCCCTGGAAACACTGGCCATCGTGGCCTACAAGCAGCCGGTGACGGTGCCCGAGATCATGAGCATCCGGGGCGTCAAGTCCGCTGGCGCCGTGAAAACCCTCCTGGAAAAGAGGCTGATCGCGCCGCGAGGCCGCCGCAAAGTGGTCGGTTCGCCCATGCAGTATGGCACCAGCAAGGAATTCCTACTCCACTTCGGGCTGGCCTCCATCCGGGACTTGCCCGCCATGGATGAAATCGAGGAGGTGATCGGCGAGGGAGCAGCCGACCGTCCCAGCGCCAACACCCTCTTTGATTCCAAGGCAAAGGGAATCCAGGTATTTCAGGAGTCCCCCGCCACGGCCGAAGACGCCCCCCCCGGAGAACAGCCGGCGGAAGCCGGGCCTGACCGGGAGGACGATCCTCCTCCGGCAGACAACACTTGAGGGAGAAATCCAATGCCGATTTACGAATTCAGTTGCAATCAATGCGGAAAGCGGAGCGAAACCCTTTGCCGCCTAGGGGACTACACTCCCGTCCCGTGCCCCCATTGCGGAAGCGAAGATACGGTGAAAGTGTATTCCGCCACGGCGGTCATCACGCACCACAGTCCCGGCTGCGAAGAGCGGGGGTGCTCGATGTATCCTTCCTGTCCCGGGAAAAGTCAGGCGGGTGGGTGCTGCTGCGACGACTGAAAAGCGGAAAAACGCACCGCTCCCGGCCCCCCGATGCCCTTGCCGGCAGGAGAAAGGCCTGAGCGGGACGGGGAGCAGCGCTACTTCTTCTATACTTCCTCGAAAAACACGCTCAATTTGGAATTCAAGGCGCAGGTGATCTTGTACAGCGTGGAGACGGAGGCAGACGTCTTCGCCAATTCGATCTGCGAGATCAGGCTGACGGACAAGCCTGTCCGGTTGGCCAGGTTTTTGAGGGTCATGCCCCTTTCCTTGCGCAGGACACGGATTTTCTGTCCGATCGAACGGTTGATGTGGACGTCGGAGGCCACCGCCAGGTTCTTCGCCTTAACGTTTTCCACCACGATCCGGGCCAAGTCGCCTGCTTCGTAAGGTTTCTTCACGAAATCGCTCACGCCCGCCTTCATGTAGGAAACGACCATTTCGACCGTGGGCGCCTTGGAGAGGGCTACCACGCAGAGCCGGGGATTGACCTGGCGGATTTCCAGCAACTGCCCTCCCCTGGCGGTCTCAAAGGCATCCATATCGTACACCAGCAACTGGATCGTTTCATTTTTCAGCGTTTCGGCCAGCGCCTCGACATTATCGGCCTCCCGAACCGTATAGCCTTCTTTCTGCAAGGCAGCGGCAAGAGCCTTCCTGCGCGAGCCGTCGCTGTCGGAAAGAAGAACGCCAACTGTTTTCTGCATGTTGTCCTCCCAAAGGCATGTATGGAGTTCGCAACGGAAAAATAAAAAATTTTTTGAATATTGTCAAGTATTATTATTTCTTTTTCAAGCATTTTGTTTTTCCCGGGCTCCCCCTTTCTCACCCGAAAGAGTATAGAAGTTTCTGAAATATCAAAATATTCCTTGTTTCGGAAGAAGGGTATTCTTTATAATTTTCGATGGGCACGGCGTTCCCGGAGGACAGCACATCATATGGCGCAAATATCTCATGTAGATAAAGAAATCAAACTGAAACTGGTTTATTACGGCCCGGCGCTCAGCGGGAAAACGACCAATCTGATCTATGTTCACCAAGTCCTCTTTCCGAACCAGAAGGTCAAGCTGTTTTCCATCAATACAGGCGACGACAGGACCCTGTTCTTCGACTTGCTCCCTCTCGACCTGGGTATCATCAACGGATTCAGCATAAAGATGCAGTTGTTCACCGTGCCCGGCCAGGTACGCTACAACCAGACCCGCCGGACGGTTCTCAACAAGGCGGACGGCGTTGTTTTCGTAGCCGATTCCACGCGGTCCTCCCTGGAAGAAAACCGCGCCAGTTACGAGAACATGCTGGAGAACCTGAAGGTCAACCGACTCAATTACAGTTCGATCCCCCTGGTCTTGCAGTTCAACAAGCAGGACAAGATCGACATCTACTCGACGGAAGAGATGAACGGGTTTCTCAACGAGCGCAAAGTGCCGTCCTTCGGCGCCTCGGCGGTATCCGGCCCGGGCGTCCTGGAGACACTGAAATACGCCATCCTGGAAGTGCTCAACGCATTCAACAAGGATTTCCCCGACTTTTCCGTGTCGACGATCGAGGACAAGATCGACCGATCCTTCGACGCGGTGCAGGAAACCTACCAGCGGAAGACCCGCGTGGGGACCGCGCCCGAGGAGGAGCCCCCCACTTCCAAGCTCACGGGGGGCGGAGCTGCGCACAACGTCAAGGTGATCGAACACAAGGACGACATATCCCAGGCCAAACTGCTGGAAAAGGCGGTGGAAACCAACATCGAGATGGTCGAGCTGTACAACGAGCTGAACGCCGCCAAGAACCAGCTCGAACAACGGAACCGGGAATTCACGATCCTGGGTCAGATCAATCAGGCCCTGACGGAGAAGTTCGATCCGGAAAATCTTCCCCGTCTGATTTTCAAGTCCATCCTGCTCACCTTCCAGACCACCCACGGCAGCCTGCTGGAATTCGACCGGAACGCCAACCGGCTGCGAGAGAGCTATATTTCCGGTTTTCAGAAAGACCCCCTGGCCGGCATCCGGCTGGCGGGAGACGTCAGCTTCGCCGACCAGCTCTTCTCTTCCCTCAAACCGATATGCTTCAACATTTTTTCCTATGAAGATCAGCCGCTGTCGCCGAAGCAGCGCATCGCGCTGGCGGATGAACTGAAACGCCAGCGGGTCATGGCCTTCTTGAGCGTCCCCATCCACTCCTCCGGGCAACAGTTCGGCCTGCTCACCGTCTACCAGATGATCAACGAATCCAGCGTGCTGAAAGCCTTCACGGGCGACGATCTGGTCTTCCTGTCCCGTCTGGCCACGGTCACCTCCCTGTCGTTCGAAAAGAAGGCCTACAACCGGAGGCTCCTGGAAAGCGCAAGGGAAAGCGAGACGCGGAGCGAGAAGACCATCGTTCAGCTGAAGGAGGAGGTCAAGTCTCTCTGGCTGCAGAACCAGGACACCCGAATCCAGCTGGAGAACCTGCGCGTGCTCATGGTCCCCGTCCTGCGGATGGACATGCTGCGGGAGTCGCTCTGGCGGGAAGTCAATTCGGGCATCGGGAAGCCCCTGTCTTCCATGCAGATGGCCGGACGGATCCTGGACAAGGTGGGAACGACGAACCTGGACAACCTGGAAAAGGTGATCGGCGTGTACCGGGAGGAAACGCAAAAGCTGGCCTCCCTGCTGGACAGGTTGAAGCTGGCGGCACCGAAATACCTCCAGCCGTCGGACTTCATCGACGAGGATTTCCCCGTCCACGAAACCGTCAACGAGGTGCGCAACGCTTTCGGTGGACTGGTGGCCGCCCGCAATCTGGAGTGGAAGGAATCGGTGCCCGACGGTTTGCCCCTGCTGCACGCCGACAAAGACAAAATCCGCTTTCTCATCTCGGAAATAGTCAGCAACGCCATCCGGAACACCGAGGGCGGGTTCGTGGAGATCAGCGTAACCGCCGACCCCATGAGGACAGAACGTTTCCTTCTGTTCACCTGTTCCGACTCGGGCCGCGGAATCGACAAGAACATCATTCCCACCATTTTCGACCGCCACGCCCGCCGGCCGGACGAGATCTCCAACCACGAACACTTCGGCATCGGGCTCACCATCTGCAAGGAAATCGTCGAGCATTATGGCGGCAAACTGTCCGTTCGCAGCGAGGTGGGATTCGGATCCGTTTTCAGTGCCGATATCCCCGTCCAGTTCCCGACAAGAAATCCTGACCGGTAAAGGGGTGCCATGCTTTTCTATGATCGAGACGCCCTGATGGAATCCGCTGCGCGCTGCGTGGCGAAGGGCAAACTGGAGAAGGCGATCGGGAAGTACAGGAAAATCCTCACCCGAGAGCCCGAAGACAAGGACGCCCTGGGTCTGGTCGGAGAACTCCTGTTTCAAATCGGCAACAAGCGCCTGGGTTTCAGGTGCTTTGAACAAGCGGCCAACCTCTACCTGTCAGCGGGGGAAACGGCGAAGGCCGTGACCATGTACAACAAGATGTTGCGCCACGATCCGGACAACGACACCCTGTTGGCCACGGTTTCCGACATCTACCAGCGCGACGGCAAGATTCGCGAGGCGGTGGGCATTCTTCTCAACGCGGCGAAACGGCGGGAAAAGATCGAACCCTCCCAGGCCATTTTCTTTTATGAGAAAATCATCAAGCTCGACCCGGAAAACCTGGAAGCCATCGAGAATCTCGCCGACCATTATGCCAAGCAGAAACTTCTTTCCAAGGCGAGAGACCTGCACCTCACCGCCGGCAACCTCCTGTTCGAAAGGAAGAATTACGCCCGGGCTTGCCTGCACCTCTACGAAGTGCACCAGATGGAACCGGCCAACCGCGATGTGGCCATGACGATACTCAACGGCCTGATGAAACTCAACAGCTTCGAAGACGCTTTCCTGCTGCTGAATTCCATGGCCGAAGACGGCGGGGAATCCGATCCGCAACTGCTGCCCTACCGGCTCCAGATCCTGTTTGAACTCAGCAGGAAAGACGACCTGCTGGGGCTCCTGCACAAGCTGTTCATGATCGCGCCCAAGGGGGACGAAATCCTGTTCCAGTTCGTCGATCTCGCGACAACGAGAAGGAATTTCGGCATGGCGATGGACATCATCGGTCTTCTGGACCTGTCCCGCTACCACGAATTCGGCGGACGCCTGACGGAAGCCCTGCAGCGGATCCTGGCCGAGGACGAAAGCAACACGCAAGCGCTTCAAAAGCTAGTGGAATTCAAGCTGTTCGTGGGAGACCTCCAGGCAGTCCTGAACCTCTACCCGAAGCTGTACGAACTTTTTCTGCGCCAGAGCGAGGTGCGCAAAGCCTATCACCTGCTGGAAAAATGGCTGAACCTCGACGAGGAAAACGAATGGATCCGCCACGAGATGAGGCGCTTGAAGCTTGCTTTGGACGAGGAGACCTACGGAAAGGCCGACTTGATCCGGGGCAAACTCGAGGAGATCGGCCTGGGCGACGTCATCCAGATGCTGGAATCGGCCCGCAAGACCGGCGTGTTGCGGATACGTTTCACTGACCGGGAAGGGCAGATTTTCTTCCACGACGGGGCCATGTTCCACGCGAATTTCAAGGACAAGACGGGCCAGGGGGCCATCATCGAACTCTTCAAGCTGGTGGGCGGCGACTTCATGTTCGATCCCAAGCTCCCCCCCAATCCGCCCGAGACGCTTCGCGGGTCCAACACGGGCATCGTGTTGGAAGCGCTGCGGATCATCGACGAGGAAAAAGCCCGCTTGCGGGAGGGGGTCCCGTTCGAGGAAATCTCCCTGTAACCCGATGCCCGTTCTTTACGTATCACCGTTCATCGCGCCGGGAAACCGGCCGCCGAATATTTATTCTTGTGCAAGGAGAGTGCCATGCCATCAGGTGACCGAGCCTTCCGCCGGCACCTCGGCAACCCTGCCGGGTGCAATTATTTCCTGTTGTCTTTCGCCTTGTTCCTTTCCCTTTTCGCTTCCGCCCTTCTCGCCGGTCCAGCCGACCAGAAGGCGAACGCGGCGGACCTGAACAAAGCCCAGAGTCTTTTCAAAAACGGCTGCAAGGAAAGCGAGAAGAAGAATTTCCCCGCCGCGGAGGCGCTCTTCAACCAGGCGCTGGAAGCCTATCCGCTCCTGCCCGGGGCGTACGTCGAACTGGGAAAGATCCAGATGGCCCAGGGCAATCCCGCCAAAGCGCTCGATCTGTACTTGAAGGCGAAGGAAACATACATCGCCCTGCACGATGCCCGTCAGAAAGACCAGATGCGCCAGCAGTCCGACGACCGTGACTACGCCCAGAAAGGCCAGGACGCCAACATGGCGGGGCGGACCGGCGGCTTCGCCAAATCGTTCGGCAAGGCGAGCCAGGATGCGCGCAAGGAAGACAACCGCCAGGTCGTTGCGAACTCTGACGCGACGGCGGATATCCCGGCCCTCTTCTACCTGTACCTCGGCGCCGCCTACCTTCGCCTGAACAAAGCGGCGGAAGCGGAAACCGAACTGCAGTCCGGTATCGCCAGGGACGGGAAGCTGGCCCCCCTTCACTTCAACCTGGCCGTCGCCTTCCTGATGCAGGGCAAGTACCAGGAATCCGCCACCGCAGCTTCGGCGGCCAAGAAACTGGGCTTTCAGCTCCCGCCCCCCTTCGTCAAGGACCTGGAAACCCGCGGCAATGTGAAAATCGAGTAACCGCTTTCCCCAAAGGCATTCCTTCGGGAAAATAGAAAAGGCCAGGGTTTCCCCTGGCCTTTTGTGGTTCTGCGCGGGAGGCCGCTCAGGCCGTTGCACCGGGCGCCACGGCGGTGAGCGCCATCATTTCGTGCTGGGTGAGCACTTTCTCCACGTCCATCAGGATGGTGATACGCCCGGGGGTGCGAGCGATCCCGATGATGAAGGAAGTGTTCAGCTGGGCCCCGAAAGAGGGCGTCTCCTGAATGATCCCCTCGGTGATGTCGATGACTTCCTGTACGGCGTCCACGATGACCCCCATGAGAGCCGATCCGCCCTTGCCGGCGATTTCGGCGATGACGATGCACATCCGTTCGGTGTACGGGATGGACTCCATGCCGAATTTTTCCCGCAGATCGATCACGGGGATCACGCGGCTGCGCAGGTTGATGATGCCCCGGACGAAGGAGGGCAGCCGGGGGATGGCCACGATGGGCATCATCTGGATGATTTCCCGCACGTCCAGGACAGGAATGCCGTATTGCTCACCGGCCAGCTTGAAGATCATGTACTTGCCGGCATGAATCCCCTTCCCGGCCGTTTCCTTCAGCAGGCCGAAAGAGGACGCCTTCTTCTTCCTCGTATCGGTGACTTCCAGCACTTCGCCGGACTCCGCCTTCTGTTTCCGCAACCCCTTCACTGCCTCGTCCGCGAAACGGAGGTCCGCGAATTTCTCCAGCTCGATGATGGCGCCGATCCCCATCTTTTCCTTCATGTACCGCTGGATGACATCCAGATCCTCCAGCGAGGGGTACAGGTCGTCGGTATGGATGCCCTGGGGGTCGGTCAGAACATTCTTCAACAAGTCTTCGCTCAGCCCAATCTTTTTCTGGGGATCCAGGAAATCCACGGCGATCCCGGCGGAGGCAGCCGGATCGTTCTTGATGAACTGGCCCGCCTGGACAAGCATCTGTGTGAATTCGAACACGGTGTCCGGGTAGCGCTGGATGAACTCGTCCCGAAAAACGACCACGCAGCACGGGTGGTTTCCCCAGATTTCGCTGGAAAGCACCTGCTTCTCGGCGATGCCGGCGGAAATGGCGCGCGAGCCGATGGGTTCGGCCACCATGAAGCCGCAGGCATTGGGGTTTTCCCCCAGAAACTCGGGCATGTTGACCGGCGCGACCACGTCGAACAGGACGTTGACGGACTCGTTGCCGGCCACCCCGGGGCGAAGGCCCATGTCAGAAAAGTACTTGTGCGCCAGCATATTGTGAATGGACATCTTGTAGGGGACGAAGAACGTCTTGTGCTTGAAAAACTGCTGGTAGGGTTTGCGGTAGTCGCCGACCCGGTTGCGCACCATGATGCTGCCGTCGCGGTGGGCGAACAGCACGAGACGAATGGGGACCTTGTAATTGTAAAGGTCCATCGCGGCGGGGGCCAGGATGAAGGCCGCGTCGACTTCCCCTTTTTCCAGGGAAGACTGCACCATGTTCCAGTTCGGCATGCACCTCGTTTCCAGTCCGAAGGTGTGGGGAGCGACCGTCCCGCTGCCGATGTGGTGCTTCAGCACGCCGAGCGCCAGGTGGTCGGTGATCTGGATGTGGGCGGCCTTCAGCAGCACCCGCCCGTCGGCGGTCTCCCTTTTCACCGGGGCGGCAGAGGTCGGAGCCGTCACGACGCCGAAGATCTCGTTGATCCGCGTTTTCAGTTCGTCCGGGGAGAAAGGCTTTGCCACGACGGCGTTGGCGCCCCCGTCCGTCGCCTGGGCGACGTGTTCCTTGTCCCCCTGCCCGGTCGCCATGATGAACGGGAGTTTGGCGTGCTCCGCACTGCCCCGCAGGTGCAGCAGGAGGGCGTAGCCATCCATCTCCGGCATGCTCCAGTCGCTGATGACGACCTTCACGTCCGGATTGGTTTCCAACCTCTCCAGCGCCTCCTTGCCGTTCACCGCTTCGACGATGTTCCCGAAGCCGATCTGCCCGAGGATGCGGACTTCCATCTTCCGCATCGTCGCTGCATCCTCCACCAGCAGAATTTTCATTTGAGGGTCAAGGGCCACGGTTTCCCCTCCTTTCGTCGAAATGGAGTTTCAACTTTGTCCAGGTGGTTTTCAAGTCCTCGGGCAGGGTCCTGGTCTCGCCGATCACGCCGACCAGGTTGGAGTCGCCGACCCAGCGGGGCACGATGTGCAGGTGGATATGGTCGGCCACGCCGGCCCCGGCGCAGCGCCCCTGGTTCCAGCCGATGTTGAAGCCTTCCGGACGATAGATTTCCGTGAGCGCGCACTGCTGAAGTTGAGCCAGCGCCATCATCTCGCTCATTTCCTCCGGCCGGATCTCGGAAAAAAGTCCGAAATGCCGGTAAGGAATGATCATGCAATGCCCGGAAGTGTAAGGAAACTTGTTGAGTACGATATAGTTATACTCACCACGAAGCACGATGAACACATCGGCTTCATCAAACTGGGGGAGGCGGCAGAAGACGCACTCCCCCTCGGTAGCGCCAATCTCAGAGATGTATTGATAACGCCATGGAGTCCAGAGGTAATCCATTTTGTCAACGGTTGATGATCTCTTTCAGCTCTTTTCCGGGTTTGAAGTAGGGGATCTTCTTCATGGGGACTTCCACGGATTCCCCGGTCTTGGGATTCCGCCCCTTGCGCGGGCCCCGGGTCCGGATCTTGAAGCTGCCGAATCCGCGCAATTCGACCTTGTCCCCCTGCTGCAGGGACTCCACGATGCTCTCCAGCACGGTCTGCACCACGACAACCGCGTCTTTCTTGCCAATTTCCACTTTTTGGCAGAGTCTGGTCACGATTTCAGCCTTAGTCATCTTTCCTCCTGAGCTCAAATGGAATGGCCGAAAACTATCAGAAAAAAATGCCCGTGTCCAATACTATTTGTTGTCTTTTTCATATCTTGTGCCCAGTATCCCCTTCCCCGGACGTTTTTTTCACCCGAATGTCCCCGACTGCCATTTTTCCGCAGAAAACGCTTGCCGGCAGGCACTTCGTGGTGTATAAAGCCCTCTTATTTTTACCATGCCGTACGCGCCGGCATGACTGGAGGAAGAAAACATGAAGAAAGGAATCCATCCGAAATACGGAACCGTCACCGTGACCTGCGCCTGCGGGAACGTATTCGAGACCCGTTCGACCAAGAACGAGATCAAGCTGGAAATCTGCTCCAATTGCCACCCGTTCTTCACCGGCAAGCAGAAACTCGTCGACACCGCCGGGATGGTGGAAAAGTTCTCCCGCCGCTACGGCAAGACGTTTGCCCAGAAAGAAAGCAAGTAGAGCCGAGCCATTTTCCGAAGAGGGTTGTCGCACATTCGCCGACAACCCTTTTTTCTTTCTCACGGGAGAGATAAACGCATGGCCAAGAAGAAAACGGAAGCGGACATCCTCGTCGGCGGGCAGGCGGTTCTCGAGGGCGTCATGATGCGCACCCCCAACGCCTATTCCGTGGCGGTGCGTGTTCCGGGCGGGGAAATCGTCACCACCGGAGAGCGGGTCCCTCGCTGGACCGACCGCTACCCGATCCTGAAAATCCCCTTTGTCCGGGGGACCGCCATTCTGGTGCAGTCGCTCGTGCTCGGAATCCGCGCCCTGAATTTCTCGGCCGAAGCCGCCATGGCCGCCGAACGGGACCAGGAAAAGCAGAAGCCGGAACCGGGCGCCCTCCCCGCCCCGGCGACCGAACCGGCGGCGGAGGCGACGGCTCCCCCCACGTCCCGGCCGGCGGCGGGAAAAGCCAGGCCAAAGCGCAGCGAAAAAGTGTTCATGACCGTTACGATGGTGTTTTCCATGGCCCTGGCCATCGGACTGTTCGTCTACTTTCCGTACTGGCTGAGCGCGATCATCACGGGCGCCGCGTACGGGGGCGGTCCCTCGGTGGCCCCGTCGGGACAAGCCGTTGACCTGGTTCACCAGAACTGGCTTTTTTTCAACGTGATCGACGGTCTGATCCGGCTCATGGTCTTCCTGGCCTACCTTCTGCTGATCTCCCGGATGAAGGACATCCACCGCGTTTTCCAGTATCACGGCGCGGAACACAAGGTGGTCCACCTCTGGGAAGCCAAGGGGAACCTTGACGTCGACTCGGCCAGACCGTTCACGACCCTGCACCCCCGATGCGGGACCAGCTTCCTGCTCTTCGTCATGTTCATCGGCATCGTCGTCTTCACGCTGTTCCGCTTCGACAACATCTGGCTGAAGCTGCTGTCGCGGGTCTTCCTCCTCCCCCTCATCGCGGGCATCTCCTACGAACTGATCAAGTTGAGCGCCCGTTTCCCGAAGAACTTCCTCTGTCGCTCCCTGATGGCGCCGGGCCTGCTCATGCAGCGCATCACCACCAAGCCGCCCTCCGACGACATGCTGGAAGTCTCTTTGTGCGCCCTGCAGAACGCCTTGGCCATCGAGGAGAAGATCAAGCAGGAGAAATGCCTCCCGAACGAGGCGGGAAACGGCAGCCGGGAAGGAAATTCGCCGGCGCAGGAGCCGACCATGTCGGCCTGCGCCCTGGAGTCTTGAGCGGAGCGCGGAACCATTCCCGCGCCATTCCACAGTCACAGGAGCATGGTGATGGAAATTTCTATCCGTAAGCCTGGCCGGGAGGAACTGACCCGGGAGGGCGTCTTCGCCTGGCCGGTCTGGGAAAAGGAAGTGTCCGAGTTCGCCTGGCACTACAGTGAGCGGGAACGGTGCTACTTCCTGGAAGGGAAAGTGGAAGTTACCGCGTACGGGCACACCTGGTCCTTCGGCCAGGGTGACTTCGTCGAATTCCCCGAAGGGATGGACTGCCGCTGGAAAATCCTGCAGGCGGTCCGGAAACACTATCAATTCGGATGAAAACATGTTCGACAAGCTCAAGCGCATCGAAACGCAATATGAAGAGATCAAGCGGTTGATGGCCGATCCGGCGGTGGTTTCCGATCCGTCGGAGTACCGCAAGCAGGCCCAGTCCCTCAAGAGCATCGAGGAGGTCGCCTCGGCCTACCGCTTGTGGAAAACGGTGCAGACCCAACTGGCGGAAGCCCGGGAGATGGCCGCCTCCGAAGACGGCGACCTGCGGGCGATGGCGATGGAGGAATGCACCAGCCTGGAAGCGCAGCAGGCGCAGTTGGAAGAATCCCTGAAGATCCTGCTCCTGCCCAAAGACCCCAACGACGAGAAGAACGTCATCCTCGAAATCCGGGCCGGCACCGGAGGCGACGAGGCTTCCCTTTTCGCGGCGGACTTGTTCCGGATGTACACGCGCTATGCCGAACGCAACCGCTGGAAGATCTCCGTCATCTCCGCCAGCGAGTCCGGCGTGGGCGGGTGGAAGGAAGTCATCGCCGAAATCGAAGGCGAGCGCGTCTTTTCCCGGCTCAAGCACGAGAGCGGCGTCCACCGCGTCCAGCGGGTTCCCGCGACGGAGGCGAGCGGCCGGATCCACACCTCGGCGGTCACCGTGGCCGTGCTGCCGGAGGCCGATGAAGTGGAGGTCCAGATCGACCAGAAGGACATCCGGGTCGACACGTTCTGCTCTTCCGGACCGGGAGGCCAGTCGGTCAACACGACCTACTCGGCGGTCCGCCTGACGCACATCCCGACGGGCCTGGTGGTCAGCTGCCAGGACGAAAAAAGCCAGATCAAGAACCGGGCCAAGGCCATGAAGGTTCTCATGGCCCGGCTGTACGAACAGGAACAGGCCAGGCAGAACGAGGCCATCGCCAAGGACCGCAGGACCCAGGTGGGCTCCGGGGACCGGTCGGAGAAGATCCGGACCTACAATTTCCCCCAGAACCGGCTGACCGACCACCGCATCGGCCTGACCATCCACCAACTGGACACCGTCCTGGACGGCGACATCGACACCGTGATCAACGCCCTGCTGACCCACTACCAGGCGGAGCTGCTGCGCAAGGCGGCTTCCGGCGAGACGGAATGAACCTCGCCATACTGACCACGACCACCACCGAAGAACCTTTTTCCCCCGCCCTGCTCGATTTCGCCCGGATCGCCGCCGATCTCGGGCACCCGTGCCGCCTGGTCCGGCACGGGGAGATCCTGTTCGCGCTCACCGGCCCCGACGGGCAGGACATCATCGCCGGCCCTGGCGTCGACGCCCTGCGGGAAGCAGACCTGGTCATTCCCAAGATCAGCTTGCGCGTGCAGTGCCGGGGCGATTTCTACCTGCTGGACTCGCTGGCCAGGCGGGGCAAGAAGCTGCTCCAGGGCGTGGAGACGCTGGAGTGCTGCCGGAACAAGGTGACGAGCCTGGAGCGGCTGGCCAGGGCGGGCATACCCGTTCCGCCCACCATGGTCGTCCGCCGGAAGGAGCAGCTCTCCCACGCACGGCAACTGATCGGGAATGCCCCCTGGATCGTCAAGCCGTCGATGGGATCCCAGGGCCGCGATATCCTGCTGGCCGCCACGGACGGGGACCTGGAAGACGCCGTCGAAAGGTTGTGGGAAACCGACCGGCACGCGCTGCTCCTGGTCCAGCCGTTCCTGCCCGCCCCGGGCCGAGAGCACTGGGACATCCGGGCCTTTGTCCTGCGAAGAACCGTCCTGGGGCTGATGAGGAGGGAAGCGGCGCCCGGGGAGCATCGCTCGAACTTTTCCCTCGGGGGACGCGTTTCGCTGCTGGCCCCCGACCCCGCCCTGGAAGCCCTGGCCCTGCGGGCGGCCGACGTGGTGGGCGCCGCCATGGCCGGCGTCGACATCCTGGTTTCCCCCCGCGGCCCGGTGGTGCTCGAGGTGAACGCCAACCCCGGCTGGGAGGGGATTTCCCAGGCCATGGGCGACGCCGGCGACAGCTTTCCGCGGCAGTTCATCCGGATTCTCGAAACCAGCGTGGAAGGGGCGGCGCTGCGGTCAGACGCTATTCTTTCAGGTAGGGTAAAGTCTGGGCGAGGATCTTGCTGAACAGACCCACCTGGGGGATGATTTCAAATTCCAGAAGGTCGGAAAGCAGGAATGAATTCACTTCTTCCATGCATTCCATCATTTCCTTGGTGATCTCCCCGAACTCCTCGAAAACCGCCGTGGCGGTACGGCCATCCACGACGATGTCTTCGAAGGAGAAGCCCCCGATCTGCTGGACCGGGTTCAGGAGATCGAAGAAATACCCCAGGTTCTTGATGAGTTCCACCTGCCGGCTGTAGGCGGTCGATTCCTCGCCTCGGCGGAACTCGTCCACCAGGGCCATGATGTGGGGCGGGAGGGCGTCGAGGTAGGCCATCATGCCCTGAACCGTATCCGTCGCCAGGGCTCTGGCGGTCCGGGAGAAGATCCTCAGTTCGGCGACGCCGGCCAGTTTCTCCTTCGTCCAGGCGTCGATGTCCAGCTGATCGGCGGGAACGGTTTCCCCGTCGATATCGATTTCCTTGAGGAACAGCTGTCTGTCGGTGACGAGTTTATTCAGTTGGTCGAACAGCGCCCGCAGATCGTTGCCCGGCTCCAGCTCAGCCGTAATCTCTTTTTCGTCCAGAAAAATTCTCGTCATGGGGTTCCCCTCGCATGAAATCATGGCATTATATCGGCCGGGTTCCGGCATTACAAGAGAGTTTTCTGAACCCGATCGCCGCCAAGGAATTACCATGCGACCTGACCTGAGCGCCTGCCTGATCGTGAAAAACGAGGAACACTGGATCTCCGGCTGCCTGGAAAGCCTGCGGCGCGTGGCCGACGAAATCGTCGTCGCCGACACGGGCAGCACGGACCGCACCGTGGAACTGGTGGAACCGTTTCCCGCCAAACGCATCTCCATCCCCTGGACGGACGATTTCAGCGCCGCCCGCAACCGGTGCCTGGAAGAGGCCACCGGCCACTGGATCCTGTCCATCGACGCGGACGAACGGATCGACGCCCGCGGTGCCCGGTTGATCCGGAAAATGCTGGGAACACAAGTGGAAGGCGTATTCGTGACCATCCGCTGCCCGGCCGTGGCCGGCCACACGCCTTTCGTGGAAACGGGACGGCAGTGCCGGCTTTTCCGCAACGATCCCCGCTTCCGCTTCCGCGGGCGCATCCACGAGCAGGTCGTCGAGAGCATCCTCGCAGCGGGGGGCGCCATCGCCGACAGCGAGATCGTCATCGACCACCTCGGCTATGCGACGGACGCAGAAACCTTGCGGGGGAAATGGGAAAGGAATCTCGCCCTGCTCCAGCGCCACGTGGACGACGACCCCGGCGACCTGAGAAGAGTCTACCTGCTGGGCCGGCAGTACATCCTGCTCGGGCGGCACAAGGAAGGGCGGGCGCTCCTGGAAAGGTGCCTCGCGGAGGAGAACAACCCCGCCCGCCTGGTGCCCGTCTGGAACGACCTGGCCATGCTGCTGGCGAACTTGCCGGATTCATGGCCGGAGGCGGTTTCCCTGGCCGAGAAATCGCTGGCCCAGGACCCGGCCCAGACCGTCCCCCTGTTCATCCGGGCCAACGCCTACCGCACCGGGCGCCGGGACGCCCAGGCCGCCGCCGCCCTCCTCTCGTACTGGAGGGGGGCTTGCCTTTCGGCAGGCGGCACCGCCCCTTCCGCTGACGTGGCCATCGACAGAGCGAAAATCGGGCACGACCTGCTGGACCTGCTTCCCCCCGACGAAACCCGGGAGGAGTTCCGGGCCGCCGCGCTCCGGGACCTGCTGCAACACCTTCCTGCCGGCGACCGGAAGGGCCTCGAGGCGGCGATTCGCCGGGGAAGCCCCGAACTGCTTTCGGCCGCGCGGTCCGCGGGCGGCCTGTCCCCTTCCCTGAAAATCCTGCTGCTCAGGCTGGCCTTGCCGGAAAACGAACTGCCGGCGGCCCTTTCCCCCCTGCTCGACCCGCCCCCGGACGGTCGGCCGACCGGCCTCGACCTCCCGGCCCTGTCCGCCCTGGCCCTCTTTTTCCTGCGCGCGCACAAGCTCATGTTTGCCAAACGGGCCGTCCAGGCCTTCGCCGAACACCCCGACAGCCGGGGGGGACCGGAGAGCGTCATGGCCCTGGCGACGGAACTGGAGCGCCTGGCTTCGCCCGGCCTGTCGCGCCACCTGCTGGAATCCGCCATCGCCAGGTTCCCGGCGGATGCGTCGTTGCGGAAAAGGCTGGTCGCGTCGCTGCTCGAGGCGCGCCTGTTCCCGGCCGCCCTCCGGCAACTGGAGGAAGCCATCGGCGCTTTCCCGGAGGACGAGGAGCTCCTTTCCATCCACAACGCATTGTGCAAGAAACAATAGAATTCCGTAAAGGGCGAGAGCAGCGCGAGCAGGAACCGGAAGCTGCCGACGACGTGGCTCCGGCCGGCGCCGGTGGGCGTTCCGACGAACCGGCAAGCAGTTCGTCGTCGCCCACGAAGCTCCGGCCGGGCCCAAGGGGGCCGAGGCCCCCTATCGGCGGTCGCCGAGGAAATTGAGCAGGAACAGGAACAGGTTGATGAAATCGAGGTACAGCGCCAGGGCGCCGACCACGGCGATGGACCGCACTTCCTGCCCGTCCGGGTCCACTGCCACGGCCATTTCCTTCAGTTTGCGCGTGTCGTAGGCCGTCAGGCCGGCGAACACGATGATCCCCACGCAGTTGATGAGGAAGTGGAGCATGCCGCTGGGCCAGAAGAGGTTGATGAGGCTGGCCACGATCAGCCCGATCAGCCCCATGAAGCAGAAGGAGCCCAGGCCGCCCAGCGTCCGCCTGGTCACCAGGCCGAATACCGACAGCGCCCCGAACATGGCGGCGCAGACCACGAAGGTCATGGCCACGGACTGCTCGGTGAAAACAAGCAGGATCACCGAGAGGGTCAGGCCGTTGAGCACCGAATAGACGAGGAAGAGGAAGCCGGCCAGGGCGGGCGACATCTTCCGGACCAGGCCGGAGATGGCGAAGACCAGGCCCAGTTCCCCGAGTATCAGGCCGTAGAAGAGGATCCGGTTGGTGACGATGGTGTACAGCAACGTGTAGTCGGACACGGTGTAGAAGGCGGCCAGGGCCGTCACGGCCAGGCCCAGGAACATCCAGCCGTAGACCCGCTGGAAGAA
>CAYTBK010000022.1:0-40219 GCA_964436005.1 uncultured Acidobacteriota bacterium | reverse complement strand
TGTCGACGGCGGCCGCGGCCATCCCGGAGGCGGAGCGCCGGATCGCCCTGGCCGAGGACGCGCTCAGCCTGCTGCTGGCGAGGAACCCCGGGCCCGTCGAGCGTTCGGCCGGGCTGCTGAAGGAGCGCCGCCTGGTGACGGTGCCGCCCGGGCTGCCCTCGTCGCTGCTGGAGCGGCGGCCGGACATCCGGGCCGCGGAGCAGCAGCTCGTCGCGGCCAACGCCAACATCGGTGTGGCCAAGGCGGCCTACTTCCCCTCCATCTCCCTGACGGGGGCGGCGGGGACGCTGAGCCGGGACTGCGCGGACCTCTTCACCTGGCCGAGCTGGAACTGGGCGTTTTCGCCTTCCGTCAGCCTGCCGATCTTCAACGCGGGGAAGATCCGCTCGGGGGTGAAGGTGTCGGAGTCGCTCAAGCGGCAGGCGGTGGCGTCGTACGAGAAGGCCGTCCTGACCGCGTTCAAGGAGGTGGCCGACGCCCTGGCCAACCGGGCCAAGCTGCAGGAGCTCATCCGGGAGCAGGAGCTGCTGGCGGCCACGCTGAAGGAGCAGTCGGAGCTCGCGCGGATCCGCTACGAGGGCGGCCTGACCAGCTACCTGGAGGTGCTGGACTCGGAGCGCCAGTACTTCGCGGCGCAGAACAACCTGGCGGCCGGCTACCTGGCCGAGCTGCTGGCGCAGGTCGACCTCTACAAGGCCCTCGGCGGCGGCTGGCAGCGCTGACGGCGGCCGGGCTCACGGGAACAGGGAGGACGGGATGGAAAGGAAAGTCCGCCTGCGCGCAGCGAAAGTGGAGACCGAGGTCCGGCGGGAGCAGATCGCCCAGGCGGCGCTGCGCATCGTGGCCTCGCAGGGGGTGAAGGCCCTCACGGTGGACCGGGTGGCAAAGATGGTGGGCGTCGTCCCTTCGGCCATCTACCGGCACTACCCGGGGAAGGCCGAGATCATCGACACGGCCCTGGAACTCGTCGCCGACCGCTTCCGCCTCATCGTCGCCAACGCCGAGAAGTCGCACTCCTCCCCGTTGGAGATCATCCGCGCCATCCTCACGGGGCACCTCGAGCTGGTCATGGAGTTCAACGCCATCCCCAAGCTCCTCTTCTCGGACGACGCCTTCGCCGGGAAGCTCACCCGCAAGGAGCGCTTCCGCCAGCTGCTGTTCGGCTTCTTCGGCCTCATCGAGGGCGTGGTGGCCCGGGGGCAGAAGGAGGGCCAGATCCGCACCGATATCCCGGCCGCCAGCATCGCCCTGCAGTACCTGGGGATGTTCCAGCCGGCCGCCATGGCCTGGTATCTCACGGGGGGGGAGTTCGACATCGTCCGGCAACTGGACGTCGCCTTCCGCCTGTTCGCCAGGTCCATCGAGCCGTAGACGATTTTTCGAAGAACCAGTGGACGGGCGCCGGCCTTCCGGCCGGCGGCCCGCAGGAGGAAAGACATGAAAATCAGGTTCGTTCCGGTTCTCACGCTGCTGTCGGCCCTCGTCGCCCTGGGGGGCTGCGGGGGGAACGGCAGAAACAGCATCCCCGGGCACCTCAAGGTGTCCGGGAACGTCGAGATCACCGACGCCGAGATGAGCTTCAAGTTGGCCGGCAAGGTGTCGCGCCGCGTCGTCAACGAGGGCGAGATGGTGAAGGCCGGCGACGTGGTGGCCACGCTGGAGTGCGCCGACCTGGAAGTCGCCGTGGCCCAGGCCGCGGCCGAGGTGGCGGCCTCGTCCGCCTACCTGGCCGCCCTGGAGGCCGGCTCGCGGCCCGAGGAGATCGAGCAGGCGGCCGCGGCGGCCGGGCGGGCCCGGGCCGCCCTGGAGGACCTCCAGGCGGGCAGCCGGCCCCAGGAACTGGCCCAGGCCGAGGCGGCCGTGCGGGCCGCCGAGGCGGAAGCGGAGCGGGCCGACCTGGAGTACGACCGGGCCAAGGCCATGTTCGAGAAGAAGGTCCAGGCCAAGCGGGAGTTCGACGCGGCGGTGAGCACCCGGGAAAACGCCGCCAGCCGGCTGCGGGAGGCCCGCGAGAGCCTCTCCCTGGCCCGGGAGGGGGCGCGGGTGAAGCAGATCGAGCAGGCCGCCCGGACCCTGGCGGAGGCGGAAGCCCGCTACACCCTGGTCCGCAAGGGGCCGCGGCAGGAAGACAAGGACCAGGCCCGCGCGCGCCTGGACCAGGCCAAGGCCAACCTGGCCATGGCCCGGACGCGGCTCGGCTACGCCGTGATCCGGTCGCCGTTCGTGGGGGTTGTCATGTCCCAGAACATCGAGACCGGGGAGTACGTTTCGCTGGGCACGCCCGTGGTCACGGTGGGAGACCTGGCCCACCCCTGGATCCGCGTCTACGTGGACGAGACCGAGATCGGGCGGGTCAAGCCCGGCATGAAGCTGAAGGTGCGCACCGACTCCCTGCCCGGCAAGGATTTCCTCGGCACGGTCACCTTCGTCTCCTCGGAGGCCGAGTTCACTCCCAAGGTGGTGCAGACCGACAAGGAGCGGGTGAAGCTCGTCTACCGGGTCAAGGTCCTCATCGACAATCCGGCGCTGGAGCTGAAGCCGGGCATGCCGGCCGACGCCTTCATCCCCCTGCGCTGACGGATGTCCGCGCGAAGGCGGGAAGCGGTTTTCGCACGCGAAGGCGCGAAGGCGCGAAGGGCGCGAAAGGAAGGGATTGTGAAAGAGTTGAACGATTGCATTTCAGATGCTTTTAGCCGGCGGGGGCTTCGCGGCATCAGGTGGGCAGGCCCGGGCCCGGCCCGGGAACGGAGGGCGGCATGAAGGAAGTATCCGTGGACACGCAGTACGGGGTGGCCATCCGGGCCGAGGGCCTGACCCGCCGTTTCGGGGCCCTGACCGCGGTGGACGGCCTCTCCTTCCAGGTGCGGAAGGGCGAGCTGTTCGGCCTGGTGGGGCCCGACGGGGCCGGCAAGACCACGACCATGCGCATGCTGGCGGCCCTGATGACCCCGAGCGCCGGCGAGGCCTGGGTGGCCGGCTGCCACGCGCGCCGCCAGGCCGAGGCCCTCAAGCGGCATATCGCCTACATGGGGCAGCGCTTCGGCCTCTACCCGGACCTCACCGTGGCCGAGAACATCGACTTTTTCGCCGACCTGTACGGCGTCCCCCGCCGGGGGCGCGCGCAGACCATGGACCGGCTCCTCTCCTTCAGCGACCTGGGCGCCTTCAAGAAGCGCCAGGCCGGCCGGCTCTCGGGCGGGATGAAGCAGAAGCTGGCCCTGGTCTGCGCGCTCATCCACACGCCGGAGGTGCTGCTGCTCGACGAGCCCACCAACGGCGTCGACCCGGTCTCCCGCCGGGACTTCTGGCGGATCCTCTACCAGCTGCAGCGGGAGGGCGTCACGGTCTTCGTCTCCACCGCCTACCTGGACGAGGCGGAGCGCTGCTCCCGGCTCGCCCTGATCGCCAACGGGCGGCTGCTGGCCTGCGGGACCCCCGAGGAGGTCAAGGGCATCCTGCACGGGACGGTCTACCAGGTGCGCACGTCGGACGTGCGCCGGGCCGCGCTGGCCGTCCGGGAAAAGATCCCCGGGGCCAGCGCCGGCGTCTTCGGCGACACCATGCACGTCATCCTGGCCGACGACTCGGCCGGTCCCGACTTCCTGGAGACCTTCCTCCGCGGGGAAGGCATCGCCGCGGAAGTCGCCCTGGCCGTTCCCACCCTGGAGGACGTCTTCGTGGCCGCCCTGGCGGAAAAGGAGGCCAGCCGTGAAAACTAGGGGCAAGGAAGCCGCCGTCCCGGCCCGGCCCGACCTGGCCGTGGACATCCAGGACCTGGAGAAGCGCTTCGGGGATTTCGTGGCCGTGAACCGGGTCAGCCTGCAGGTGCCCAACGGGGAGATCTTCGGCTTCCTGGGGCCCAACGGCGCCGGCAAGTCCACCACCATCCGCATGCTGTGCGGCCTCCTCCTGCCCTCCGGGGGCAGCGGCCGCGTGGCCGGCTTCGACATCCGGCGGGAGACGGAGCAGATCAAGCGCCGCATCGGCTACATGAGCCAGAAGTTCTCCCTCTACGAGGACCTCACGGTGGAGGACAACATCCGCTTCTTCAGCGGGATCTACAGCATCCCGCGCGAACGGCGGGAGGAGCGCAAGCGCTGGGTGCTGAAGACGGCCGGGCTGGAAGGGCACGAGAAGCGCCAGACCGGGACCCTGTCGGGCGGCTGGAAGCAGCGCCTGGCCCTGGGCTGCGCGGTGCTGCACGAGCCGCCCATCCTGTTCCTGGACGAGCCCACCTCCGGCGTCGACCCCAACAGCCGCCGCCAGTTCTGGAACCTCATCTACGAAATGGCCGAGAAGGGCGTCACCGTCTTCGTCACCACCCACTACATGGACGAGGCCGAGTACTGCGACCGGGTCGCCCTGATCTACCGGGGCGAGATGATCGCCCTGGGCTCCCCCGCCGCCCTGAAGCGGGAGACCATGGAGGAGGCGGTGATCAACGTGTCCTGCGACCGCGCACCCGAGGCCCTGGATTGCGTGGAGCGCGTGCCGGGCGTGCGCGAGGCCGCCCTCTTCGGCCGGGGGTTGCACGCCGTGGCGGCCGACGCCGAGGCGGTCCTGCCGAAAATCGCCGCGGCGCTGGCGGAAAAGGGCCTGCGGGCCGAGCGGATCGAACGGATCGTCCCCTCCATGGAGGACGTCTTCGTGTCGCTCATCGAGAACCGGGACCGGGCGGCCGCCCCCCGGCAGGAGGTGCGGACGTGAACCCCAAACGCATGCTGGCCGTCGCCCGGAAGGAATCCATCCACATCCTGCGGGACGCCCGCAGCCTCACCCTGGCCTTCTTCATCCCCATGGTGCTGCTGGCGCTCTTCGGCTTCGCCCTGACCCTGGACCTGGAGCGCGTCCCCCTGGGCGTGTGGGACCAGAGCGGGACGGCGCACAGCCGCGACCTCGTGTCCGCCTTTTCCGGCTCCCGGTACTTCTCCCTGGAGCAAGTCGCCGACGGGTACGCGCCCCTCCAGCGCGGCCTCGACGACGGCTCCCTGCTGGTGGCCCTGGTGATCCCGCGGGATTTCGCCCAGAAGATCGATGCCGGCCGGCTGGCGGCGGTGCAGGTGTTCATCGACGGCTCCGACGCCAACACGGCCACCCTGGCCCTGGGCTACGCCGAGACGGTGGTGGAGGGCTTCTCCGAAAAAATCCGGCTGGAGGAGATGCGGCGGGCCAGCCCCACCGTTCCCCGGCCGGCCCTGGACACCCGGGGCCGCGTCTGCTACAACCCGGACATGGAGTCCCGCAACCTGATCATCCCGGGCCAGATCGCCGTCATCATGGTCATCCTGGCCTCCCTGCTGACCTCCCTCACCTTCGCCAAGGAGTGGGAGAACGGCACCATGGAGCAGCTGGTGTCCACCCCCGTGCGGGGCTCGGAACTGGTGCTCGGCAAGCTGCTGCCCTACGTGGTCATCGGCATGGGCGACGTCTTCCTCTCCATGTTCATGGCCAAGTACGTGTTCCAGGTGCCCATGCGGGGCAGCGGGCTGCTCTTCGTCGCCCTGGCCTTCGTCTTCCTGGTGGGCTCGCTGGCCATGGGCATGTTCATCAGCATCCTGTGCCGCATCCAGCTCAACGCCAGCCAGATCTCCATGGTGGTCACCTACATGCCCGCCCTGCTGCTGTCAGGCCTGGTCTTCGCCATCCGCAACATGCCCCCCTTCGTGCAGGGCCTGACCTACCTCTTCCCGGCCCGCTACTTCATCGCCGTCACCAAGGGGGTCTACATGAAGGGGCTCGGGGTGACCCCCATGCTGGGGGAGGTGGCCTTCATGATCGTCTTCTCCACGGTCATGACGGCGCTGTGCGTCGCCTGCTTCCGCAAACGCCTGGCCTGAGGCCCGGGAGGACAAGCCATGAACGAGAGAGTCCGTCGCATGATCGTCAAGGAATTCATCCAGGTGCTCCAGAACAAGAGCATGCGGGGCGTCATCTTCGTCCTGCCCATCGTGCAGCTGCTGATTTTCAGCTACGCCGTGACCACCGACGTGAAGCACATCGCCCTGGGCGTGCTGGACGCCGACAACACCGTGGAGAGCCGCGAGTTCCTCGGCCGGTTGACCGGGTCGGGCTACTTCGACATCGTCGCGCGCCCGGCCAACGAGGCGGAGGCGGACTTCCTGCTGGACTCGGCCGAGGTCCAGAGCCTGGTGCACTTCCGCAAGGGCTTCGGGGAGGCCGTCCGGGCGGGCCGGACGGGGGTGCTGCAGCTCCTCCTGGACGGCTCGGACCCCAACACCTCCAACATCATCATGCAGTACATGTCGAAAATCGCCGCCAAGTACAACCGCGACACCATGTCGGTGCAGATCCTCGCCCGCACCGGCCGGAAGATCCAGGGGGGCGTGGAGGCGCGCACGCGGGCCTGGTACAACGACAACCTGGAAAGCCGCAACTTCTTCGTGCCGGGGGTCATCGCCCTGCTGGTGACCCTGGTCAGCATGATCCTGACCACGATGGCGGTGGTGCGGGAGAAGGAGAGCGGCACCATGGAGCAGCTCATGGTCACCCCCATCACCCCCTGGGAGTTCATCCTCGGCAAGACCATCCCCTTCGCCATCATCAGTTTCGTCGACGTTTCCCTGGTGACGGCGGTGGGGGTGTTCTGGTTCGAAATCCCCATCCGGGGCAGCCTGGCCCTCCTCTTCGGCTCCACCGCCATCTACCTGCTCTCCATCCTGGGCGTGGGACTGCTGATCTCCACGGTGAGCCGCACCCAGCAGCAGGCCATGATGAGTAACTTCTTCTATTTCCTGCCGTCCATCCTGCTGAGCGGCTTCATGTTCCCCATCGCCAACATGCCCGCCGCCGTGCAGGCGCTCACCTGGGCCAACCCGCTGCGCTGGTACCTGGTGATCGTGCGCAGCATCTTCCTCAAGGGCGTCGGCATCGACATCCTGTGGCTGCCCATCCTCATGCTGGCCGTCATCGGGGCGGTCACCTTCTCCGTGGCCACCCTCCGGATGAAGAAGACCATCGCCTGAGCGGCCGGCTTCCTTGACCGGACGGGAGACCGACAGTAAGATGGGGCCAGGCCAGAGTTCCGGTTAGCGCTAAGCACACCATGATTCTGGCGGACCATCATGAGACATTGGGGTTCGGTTCCGGAAAGGAGAGGGCTGCTGTGCAGAAATTCCTGATGCCCTGGTTGCTGCTTCTGATTGCGCAATGTGTTTACGGCGAAAGCAGCTCGGATCCGATGGCAAGCCTGGCGGAGGCTTTAAACTGTATCGAGAGTAGCCGAACGAAAGCTGTCAAGCCTGACGTAATCGTGTTTGATGATGTTGTCAGGTTCGATCTTGTCAATGTTCCGCAGCTTTTTGCTGAACTTTCGTCGAACACGTTGTCATTGCAGACATTTCTCGAGTGTTACCTGCGTGAGATACCCTCCAGCCGAATCAACGTCGGCAAAATGAGGGGGAAGTATCGGGGAAAGTTGATCTCCGAAAAGGAATATTTAAAAAATTTGTGCGATTCCGAAAGCGAGGAGCCAGTTTGGAATAGAGGTGCCAGCGGTTATGGCCTTTATTATTTTGCAATTAAAAACCAAAAACAGGAAAACGGAACGGAATTGATCATTTTAGTGGAACAGTCGTTCGCTATTGATAAGGCAGAAGGTCTTCCTGATTGCTACACCTTGTATGGTACGAATGGGGCACGTTGGTATTTCATCCAAATCAATGTAAGCAAGCACCTGCCTCAGGCCATGCTGATAAAGAAGTTCGAGTTGATGGGCCTGTAGACAGACTGCCACTCCCTCTCAAAACAGAACTGGTGAATCCCCTGGGCGGGTGTTGGTGAGGGGTTGGCCTGCCTTTCCGTGACTCCTGCGCATCGGTGATGATTCCCGGGGCTACGCACAGTCGCCCCACGTTGTGGGGCTCGGAACCAGGAGAAACAAGCGAGTTTTTGCCAAGCTGCTTTTCCTTGACGGGCCCGAATGCAGACGATAAGATTTCCATGGATAACAAAAGCCTTATTTATTGATGAAGAAACGGGAGATATGTTTGCCACGGCAGCCACCGAAACCGATCTTGTCTCTGCGGTGATCCTGACGGTACCGTAACTTGTCCGAAAGGCCTGCTGGAATGGAAACCAGATTTGTGGGAGGTGACCATGAAACGTCTCGTAGTGTTTTTGATGCTGATGACCGGAGTGTGCGCCGGCTGGCCGCTGGCCGGGGGAGAATCCGGGAAGGCCGGGGAGGAAGACCCGTCGGCGGCCGTCATGCAGGCCTGGGCACGCTACGGCACGCCCGGGGAGCAGCACGCCTTCATCGCCCGGCGGGCGGGGGTCTGGGAAGTGGAAGTTACCTTCTGGCCCAGGCCCGGGATGCCCCCCGAGGTCAGCAAGGGCCGGACCGAGTGCACCCTGATCATGGGCGGCCGCTACCTGCTGGAGAAATTCGAGGGCACGGCCATGGGCCAGCCTTTCCAGGGCCTGGGGCTGCTGGGCTACGACAACCTGAAGAAAGCCTTCGTCGCCACCTGGATCGACTCCCAGAGCACGGGAATCTTCTACACCGAGGGCCAGCCGGATGCCGACGGGAAAACGGTCCGCTACGTCGGGGACATGCCCGACCCCGTGACCGGCAAGTTCCGGAAGAGCCGCTCGGTGGAAGTCGAGCTCGGTCCCGATGCGCGCCGGATGGACAGCTACGACCTGGGGCCCGACGGGAAGGAATTCAAGAACATGGAGATGGTGTACAAACGGGTGAAGTGAGCCCGGAGGCTTCCGGGCGGTCAGGCCGTCTTCTTGATGACCACGAAGCTGAGGTCATCCTCCGGCTCCCCGAAGGAAAGCATCTCGTCGAGGATCTGCCGCGACATCTCGCCGGCGCTCCGGTGCTTGATCCGCCGCAGGGTGTTCTCCAGTTCCCCGCGGCAGTAGGGGGTGCCGTCGGGCCCCTCGTGCTCCGCGAAGCCGTCGGTGAAGAGGATGAGGATGTCGCCGAGGCCCATGAGCCGCATCTCGTTGACGGTGTAGGGGGCCTTCTCGCCGAGGGGGCTCTCCCCGTGGCGGCTGCCGTCCACGTTGTCCCGCTCCGGCATGGTGCCGATGGGCGGGAAGCGCACCAGGTTTTCCTCGGCGATGTCGACGAAGCGGTCGAACTCGTTGGAGAAGACCAGCGGGTAGGGGTGGGCGGCGGAGATGAAGGAGAGGGCGCCGGAGGAGGTGATCTCCGCGTAGATCATGGTCAGGTACTTGCCGACGGAGGTGGACTGGTAGAACCGCGTGTTGATGTTCTCGAACAGGCTGGTGGTAATCTTGCCGTGCAGCTCCAATTCGTACTGGACGCCCACCAGGAAGGCCTGGTGCAGCATGGCGGTGAGGACGGCGTCGGTGAGCCGGTGGCCGGACACGTCGGCCAGCAGGATGCCGGCGCGTTCCCGGTTCCGGGCCAGCTCGCGCGCGATGTCCGCCTTGCCCCCCGCCTCGGCCTGGCGGATGCGGGCGTCGAGGTCGAAGCGCCGGTTGAAGTCGACGTAGACGATGTGGTCGCCGCCCACGACGCCGTTCAGGGGGTGCATGAGGCCGTGCACGTCCAGCCCGGGCAACTGCGGGACTTCCCCGGGGCAGGGCTGGACCCGGGAGGCGATGGCTTCGAAGTTCCTGAACTCGGCGATGACGTCGTTCAGGTAGTCAATGGCGGTTCCGGGCGCGATGCGCATTCGTCTTCTCCTCGCGGCCTGCCGGCCGAACAGGGGATTATAGCACAGCCCGGCGCCGAAAACGGAAGGAGGGAGATGATACTCCCTCCTTTGTTTTCAGTGTGTTAAAATTATTCATCTACCGTGGGGCGTTGCCGGCGCTTCCCCTTCGGCCGCCAGCGGCCGGGCGCAGAAGGGGCAGACCTTCCACTGGGGCGAGACCGGGGTCCGGCAGGAGGGGCACAGCGTCTCCTGGTTCCGGCCGCAGTAGGGGCAGGCCACGAAGTCCCCCTGCAGGCCCCGCCCGCAGTTCACGCAGGTCTTCTTCACGTTTGCGCGCACGATCAGGTAGATGACGATCCCGATCAGGTTGGGGACGAAGGTGGCCACCGTGGCCCAGCACCAGGGGTCCAGCCCGCGCTTGCGGGCGTCCCGGTACACCACGGCGGCGATGGTCGCCAGGATGCCGAAGAGGAACACCGTGGCGAAGGCCATGAGGCCGTAGAAGAGAGGACGTTCGTGCGCGGCCAGGCCGTGCCCGACCTTGATGCCCAGGGAGGGGCATATGCCGGGGTTCACAATCAGGGTGAAGGCCGATACGACGAGCAGCACGACCATGGCGGACAAACCGATGAAGACGTATTTGAAGGGCGAATTGGATTGCATGACAGCCTCCTGTGTGAATTCGATTCCGGCGGTTCCGGGAAGCCCGCCTTCGTTACAGTCCCTGGACCAGACGGTCGATGTCCAGCCCGATACGGCCGACGTCCTTCCGGCAGACCCAGACCAGGGCCATGACCCCCTGCGACAGGGCCAGCCAGAGGCTGGTGAAAAAGAAGGACCCCAGCAGCCCGGTGCCGGACGTCCAGACGGCCAGGAACACCCCCAGCGAGACGAGGGCGGTCAGGGCCAGGCCCACCGCTGTGACGGAAGCCAGCAGCCGGGCCGTGCGTCGGTTCATGGCCAGGCGGGTCCGCTCGAGCAGGGCGTCGTCCGGCCGTTCCGTCCGGGTGATGTAGTTGGAGAGAGCCTCTTCCCAGTCCGTCTGTTTCATCGCCCACCTTCCCACATCTCCTTGATTTTCGCCCGGCCGGCGGCCAGCCGGGACTTCACCGTGCCTTCGGGTACCCCCAGCATCCCCGCGATCTCGCTCACTTCGAACTCGCGGAAGTAATACAGGATGACCGTGGTGCGGACGGCGTCGCCCAGACGGTCGACGCAGCGCCGCATGGCTTCCCCCTCTTCCCCGCGCAGCACCTGTTCCTCCCCGGTCTCGGCCGGCGAGGGCAGGCGGGACTCCTCGCCCTCGTCCCCCTCGTCGTCGCGGGTGAAAAAGCCGCGGACCTTTTTCCACCAGCGCTGCCGGTGCCGGCAGAGGTCCCGGTGCCGGTTGACGCAGAGGGTGAAGAGCCAGGGGGTGAAGCGGCGCGCCTCGTCGAAGCGGCCGATGGCCTCCACCGCCTTCACCCAGGTGTCCTGGAAAAGATCGTCCGCCTCGTCGCGGCTCCTGGCCAGGCGCCGGCAGAAGGAGAGGAGGGGCGTCCCGTAGCGGCCCATCAGGATGGCCCAGGCCTCCCGGTCCCCTTTCCGGCACATCCGGATGACGGCGCTGTCTTCGATCATCCTCATCCTCCTGGCGCGGGGTATACGCCCGGGCCCCCGCCCGGGTTCGGTCGCCGTGAGAAATGGCTGGCGGCGGCGGTTCGCTCCCCGTGCCGGCCTTGATCAAATCGAATCAAAGTTGTATGTTGCGCATGCCCGCTCCTTCGGGGGGCAGACTTCGGGCGAAACAGGGGAAGGTGTCGGCATGAAATCATTCCGGTTCTGGGCCAAGTACGAGGGGACGCTCCAGCTCGACGGGACTACGCAGCCGGCTGTCTTCCTGGGGGGCTCCAACCTCTCGGAGGAGGACGCCCGTCAGGCGGGCCGGCGGAAGTGCGCCGCCCTCCAGCGCAAGATCGAAGGAGAAAGACACGGGTTCGACGACTACGAGGTCGAGATCCGGGAGGAGCAGGTGGCCGATGCGGGCGAAGGCGCCGTCATCACCCGGAACCGTTACGGCGCGCATGTGTTGAACACGGAGCATCTCATGATCCTGGACGTCGACGAACCCCCCGCTCCGTTCTTCCGCTGGTTTTCCCGGAAGGCGGCCGCTGCGCCGGAGGAGCGTCTCCGCCAGGCCGTGGACAAGTTGCGCGGCAAGCTTGGCCGCCCCGTGCTGGGGTTCCGTCTGTACCGGACCTGCCGGGGCTTTCGGGTCATCGTGACCGGGGAGAAGATTCTGCCGTCGGAACGACTGGCGCACGTCATCAGCCGGAAGCTGCACACGGACCCCCTGTACTGGATGCTGTGCGAAAAGCAGCGCTGCTACCGGGCCCGGCTGACCCCCAAACCCTACCGGATGAAACATCCGGCCATCCAGCTCCGGCTGCCGGAGGCACTGGAGCGCCGGGAGGAGATTGCGGCCTGGGAACAGAGCTACCTGGAAAAAGCGAAAAGCTACTCCGTGTGCCGCTATCTCGGGACCCTCGGCGCTCAGCACACCAACCCTTTGGTCGACCTGCACGACCGATATACGGGCGCCCAGGAAGGCAAGGAGTTGGCCTGAGGTCCCCGATTTTCGTTTCGGGCATGGCGGGGGGCCGGGCGGCTGCCGCCGGCCCGCCCCCGGTGCGTTTCAGTGGTCGAAGTTCTCGGATATCCGGTAGCCCAGGTCCTGCAGCGCGCCGGTCTGCCGTTCCCGCTCGGCGATGGCTTTCAGGAGCGCCTCGGTCGGGGGGCGGAGTTCGGTCTGGGCGTCCAACGCCTGCCGCACGGCCCCGATCTCCGTGCCCACATTGCGGACGGTTTCGGTGAGCGGTTCCGTCAACGGCACCATGGACCGCAGGAGTTCGGCGATCTTCCGGTCGTTCCCGGCGCCGGCGGCCAGGGCCTTCTCCGGCAGGGGCGCGAAGGCCGCGGCCTTGGCGAGCACGGCCTGGTTCGCGGTGGCGGCCGTCTTCAACAGCGACAGGAGGCGTTTCTTCGACTTCTCCCGGTCGCCGCCCTCGGCGCCCAGGTAATTCTTCAATTCCTCGATGAAGCTGGCGTAGACCTTGTTGTCCTTGTCGTCCAGTTCGGACAGCGCATCGGTCATGTCCACGATTTCCCGGACGCGGGCCAGGTAGGGCGGCTCCACCGGCGCCTTGCGCTTTTTCCCGAACAGCCCGGTCAGGCCCATGATGGCACCGGCCGGGTCCACCCCCACGCTGAAGGAGGAGCTCTTCGTGGTGGTGGTGGTGCGCAGGGCGGTCCCTCGCGGCGTTTCCACGGCGCGCGTCTCGGTGTGGCTCGAACTGGAGGACCAGGTCTTCTCCACCGGCTGGCGCCGGTACGGGTTCTGCCAGGAGGCGAAACCGCCCAGCGAGAAGGCCTTGGAATTGTGGTAGGGGTTGTCGTCGCTCTGGTTCCACTTGCGGACGAACTGCAGGATGCGGTCCACCGAGTCGTGGTAGGCGTCCTGGGCCTCGTTTTCCAGGGCCTTGACCGCCGCCTCGTCGAGCTGTTCGTTGCCCAGTTGCGTGTCGATCCGGCGCAGGGCCTGGTGCAGGGTCTCGCGTTCCTGCCGCAGCACGGGGAGGATCTGCTCGTGGTACAGCTTGTCCAGGGCCTCCTCGTTCCGGACCTCGGTGGAATAGATCCGGAACCGGACCGTGCCCCCCGGCTCCCGCAGGTGGGCGGTTTCCTTGTCCCAGTCCACCAGGTCGAAAGTGTAATCCTTCTCGGCGCCCCGCCCGTAGATCGGGGCGGTGGCCAGGACGGCCGCGAGCAGGGTCAGGGCGCTCCAAAGTGTTCTTCGCTTCAAGGTTCCTCCTTCCGTATCCCGCCGGGATACCTCGTGATGTGGGGTGTTCCGCGACAGGATACCACGTCCGCCGACCGGCGGCAGGGTTTTCTGGCCGGCCCTGTCCGGGGCCGCTCCTCGCGCGACGCTACGTCCGGGATGGAAAAGGGTCCCCGACGGGCGGGCCCGGCTTTCGGCCGTTTCCGTCGGGCCGGCCGGCTGGTTCCGCCCATGGGATGACAGGCGAAGGTGCTTGTGGTATCGTAGGGCGCCTGAACGATGCCGGGGGGCGTCATCCATGGAGCTTTACATCTGCCTCGCCGTTCTGGTGGTCACTTTGGTGGTCCGCGACCTGCTGCGCACGGACCCCATCGCTCCGCCGTTTTGCGATAAGTGCAACAGGGCATTGGAAGTGGAAAGTCAGAAGGGCCCGGCCTTCCGGTCGAACCTGATCGGCGCGAAAGTGAAGTACACGTATCGCTGCCCGCGCTGCGGCAGGAAAGAAACGATCGTTGTCAAGGAATACAGCATGACCCCCTGACGGGGCCGGCAATTGCCGTTCCTCGCCTTCGGGCCAAGAACGGCCGTCCGTTGGACCGGTGCGCCGGGAACGTCTTGACATCCTCGCCCGGGAGGACTGCTCTCCAGACTGTTTCAAGTGTCTTTCCGGCTGGGGGAGAGCGGCCGCAGAATGCCTTTGAAGGTGGTCGTCCATGCCTGTTTTGATTTTTGTCGTAGTTGCAGTTCTCATCTTGAGCGGTATGGCCATGGCTCGCGGCTACCCGGTCAATCCGTTTTGCAAAAGGTGCAAAACCGGCATGGACCTGGAGGAGAAGATAGACCCTTTCGCCATCGGCATCACCCCCTACTTCAGCATCACCTGGTTCAAGTTCCCGTTTCTGGGGCGGAAGGTCAGGTATGTCTACCGTTGCCCTCGCTGCGGACGGAAGAGGACAATCGTCCAGAAAGAACGCGACATGTATTGAAGCCGGACGGTTCCGTCGCCGGGTTGCCCGGCGGTGGCGTGAAGCCGCTGCCGGGCCGGCGGCGGTTCAGGGGGCTATTGAGCGCGCCACCTGCAGCACGTCCAGGGCGTCGGCTTTCCCGTCGGCGTTGACGTCCGCCGATTCCCGCCCGAAAGGCAGCCCGGCCTCGGTCCCGGCGAAGTAGGCGGAGAGGAGGGTCAGGTCCGCGGCGTTGACCGTCCCGTCGCGGTTGACGTCCTCGCGGACCGTGGCGGTCCCGAAGGTGAAGGAGACGCTTTCGCCCCCCGCCGGGCCGATGGCGCCCAGGACCACGCCCGAGGCGCTGCCGTCCCACCAGTTGGAGTCGGGGGCGGTGGCGGCGCCCAGGGTGTCCTTGTTGCCGCTGTAGAAGAGGTCCTCGGCGTTGGCCCGCCCTTCGGCCGTCTCGAGGTCGTTCCGCCCGTCCGCCTGGACCAGGGCGGCCTCGTAGTGTTTTTCCAGGGTGCGCTCGGGTTCCACGTTGCCGTCCTTGTTCTCGTCGATGTGGAACACGGCCAGCCCGCTGCCGGCGTAGCCGCCCATCCGGCCCGCGTTCCGGAAGGCGGCCAGGATGTAGTGCTCCTTGTCGCCCGACCCCGGCTTCGTGACGATCAGGGCGTTTTTCAGGGAGCAGGGCAGGGTGTTGGCGCCGCTGGCCGGCGCCGTCGGGCTCAGCCAGCCGGACTTCCAGCGGAGGTAGGGCTGCGGGGGCGTGGGGTTCTTCTCGTCCGCGGCCTGGTTGCCGGCGGACATGAGGCACCAGGTGTCCAGCCCGTTGCCGGTGGGCGTCTGGCGCGTGTCGTAGTAGTCGACGTACTTGCAGACCATGTGGCCGCACTCGTGGCAGAAGGTGCCGATGACCAGGGAGCTGCCGATGTTGGTCATCTGGTAGTCGCCGGCCGACTTGCCCTGCGCGCTGAACGACTGCAGCGGCACGGTCTGGGTGAAGTTGGCCATGTGGGGCCACAGGGCGTAGTTGTTCTCGGGGGGGGCGTCGCCGGCGTAGAACGCGCTGATGGCGTCGATGACCCCGTCGCCGTTGAGGTCGAAGCGGGTGAAGTCGATCTGGCCCTTGAGCGCTTCCAGCGCCTCGGCGATGAGCATGGCGGCGCCGTAGCTCTCCTTGTCCGGGCTGTCGTAGTAGGAGCGCGGGTTGGCGGCGCGGTGGTAGCCGTACACCTCGTGGGAGAAGTCGAGCTTGCCGTCGGACACGTCGAGGAAGAAGTCGCGGACGGAGCCGTTGTTGCCGTTGCCGGTGTAGCCGGCCTGGTTGCAGAAGTCGGCGATCTGCTCCCGGGTGAAGGTGCCGGGGGTTTCCGGGAAGTCGATGAGGATGCACAGCCCCAGCCGCGTTCCGGTGGTGGGCGGCGGCGGCGACGGCCGGGGGCCGTCGACGGCCCGGCCGCGGCGCGCCCTCTTCCGGGCCACCTCCCGGTCCAGCCAGCCGGGGTCCGGCCGGGCGTCCCGGGCCAGGCCCGCCGGGGCCTGCTCTCCCGGGCGGGCCGCGATGCCGGTGGACTCGACGTCGCCCCCCGCCACCGCCCGGGCGTAGCAGACCCAGCCCGTTTCCGGGTCCCGGACGAGGGTGTAGCCGTCGAAATCGGTCATCCGGCGGTAGAATTCGTCGCCGTACACCCGGACCGGCAGGGCGGCGCCGTCCGGCTGGCGGACGGTGAAGACCTTGCCGTTCACCGGGGCGGCGAGGACCGCCGGGGCCAGGCAGCCCAGGGCCAGCAGGAAGGCCAGACAGCGCGTCAAGGAACGGAATCTGCGGACACCCATGACATCCTCCGGAAAAACAGGTCGTTTCCCGGAATCTAGCACGCCCGGCAAATGGATTCAATTCATTCCGCGGCCCTGCGGGAAACCCGGCGGTTTCTCTCCTGGCCGGGGTGAAACCGAGGTGTACAATGGGGCAAGGGAACAGCGGGGCGGCCGGGTGGACGCCGGCGAAACATCAAGTCGAGGAGACAGGCGCATGAGATCCCGTGACAAGGTGCCGGAAGAGCGTTTCCTGGAGCGGTTCAAGGCGGGCCGGGGGCTGCGCCTGCAGATGACCCTGATCCTGCTGGGCGTCTGCCTGTCGGGGCCCCTGTTCAGCAAGCTGCTCCTCCTGGCCGGCCTGCACGGCCTGGTGCTGCGCTACGCCCTGGCCGTGGCCGGCGCCTACCTCGTCTTCTTCCTCCTGGTCAAGGCCTGGCTGTACCTGGTGCTGCCCTCGCCCCGCCGGGAGGAGGCGGGAACCTCGGACGCCGGGTCGGACTGGGCGGACGAAGCGACGGGTTTCGTTGCGGAAGGCGGGCCGTCGGATTTCCTCGGCGGAGGCGGGCGCTTCGATGGCGCGGGGGCCTCGGTGGCCCTGGACGAAGCCGCCCGGCACGCCGGGGGGGCGTCGCCGGCGACCGCCAGGGGGACCTCCGGCCCGTCGGGGTCCTGGGACTTCGACCTGGACAAGGAACTCATCGTCGTGTTCGCTCTCCTCGCCCTGCTGGCGGTGATCTTCGGGGCGGCGGTCCTGTTGGTCTGGCAGGCGCCGGTGATCCTGTCGGAGGCCGCTCTGCAGGCCGCGCTGGCCATGGGGCTGGTCCGGCGCACGCGGCAGGGGGCCCTGGGGCACTGGGCCGGCGGGGTTTTCCGGGCCACCTGGAAGCCGTTCGCCCTGGTCCTGGCCCTGGCCCTGATCCTGGGCTGGACCGTCTCCGCGCTCTTCCCCGGCGCGGAAAAGCTTTCGGACGTATTGCGAAACCTCTGACCCGTCCCGGGCTCCGCCCCCTCCCCCGACTCCAACCCACCGGGCCGTCGTCACCTCCCTCGGGGCGGGATGTTCCGTTGGCCCGCTCCCGGCCGGAAGGGCGGCAAAGAGGTCTTGACAATGCCTTCCGCCGCCGGGAGAATGGTTCCGTTTCAGCATACAGATCCTGGAGGAATTGCCATGCGTCGAAAATCGTCGGAACGGGGAATCGATATGGCCTGCGCCCTGGCCCTGGTCCTGGCCATGTGGGGCTGCCTGGGCGTCGCCGCCGCCCAGGCGGTGGCGAAACCGGAGGCGGGCCGCTCGGCGGAAAACGCGGCCCGGCCCGAGGTGCGCAGCGGCGTGTCCGGGCAGGCCGTCCTGGCCCTGACCACCCCGAAAGCCAAGGGCAAGACACTCGTGCTGGAGGCGAAAGTCGATCTCTCCACGGTGAAGGTTTCCCCGGACGGCGTGGTCCAGCAGCCGTGCATCCTGGGGGCCTACGTGCTGGGCTTCCGCTTCGACCCCAAGGTCGCCCGGGTGCTGGAGGTGACGGGGGGGGCGACGCAGGAGTTTTCCGGCAAGCCCGTCTCCACCGCCCTGGAAAAGGCCAACGCCGACGGGGTGCTCAAGTTCACCGCCGTGCAGACCAGCGCCAAGTCGCCGGGCGGGATCGTCTCCGTGGCCCGCCTCAAGGTGGAGCTGAAGTCGCCCAAAGATTTGAAGGGCCTCGAGTTGTTCGGGGACTCCCTGGCCACGGCCATCTACGGGGTGCGGGACGGCAAGCCGCTCGGCCCCTGGCTCATCCCTTCCGGCAAATGCGGGGTTACCATAGCGAAACAATAAAGATCTGCATCGAGGAGGTTCCATGGCTCTGTGCATCGCTGGCTTGGTCCTGATCATCATCGGCGGGGCGTGTCTCTGGGGGCGGTCGGTCTCCCTGGCCAAGGCCGGGAAGCTCAAGTCCATCAAGCAAAGCACCATCGGCGACGTGCTGGCCGGGAGGTGCTCGGGCGTCGTCGCGGTCCGCGGCGAGGTGTCGTGCGAGGCGCCGCTGTCGAGCGAAATCTCCCAGACCCGGTGCGTCCACTACCGGATGCGCGTGGAGCGCGAGACCGAGGAAACCTACCGGGAGTATAACGAGCAGGAGAAGCGCGAGGAGCAGAAGACGCGCCGCAACCGGACGACGGTTTCCTCCAACGAGCGCCGCTGCCCCTTCACCGTTTCCGACAGCACGGGGTCCGTCCGCGTGCACCCGGACCGGGCGGAGATGGACGCCGAGCAGGTCCTGTCGCGCTTCGAACCCGAGCGCGGCGGCCTGACCTTCCAACTGGGCGCCTTCTCCCTGAACCTCGGCGGCGTCGCCATGGCCCCCGGCGGGCACCGCACCATCGGCTACCACTTCGAGGAGCACGCCCTGCCGGTCGGCCGGACCGTCTTCGTCACGGCCGAAGCCAGGCCGGAAGGCGGGGGGCTGAGCCTGCAGGCCCCGTCGGACCGCTCCTTCCCCTTCCTGGTCTCCCTGAAGTCGCAGGAGGAGACCATCCGCTCCAAGGAAACGGCGGCCAAGATCCTCCTGGTCCTGGCCGGGGTGCTCATGGCCGGCGGCCTGGTGCTGACCCTGGTCGGCCTGCTGAAGGTTTGACGGCATGTCGGAGGGCGGGGCGGGGGCGCCGCAGCGGATCGTGGCGCTGGACGTGGGCGGGGCCACCGTCGGGATGGCGTTTTCCGCCGCCGGCGGGGCTTTCCCCGACGCGCTGCCCACGCTGCGCCGCCGTTCCCGGAAAGAGGACCTCGACACCCTGGAAGCCCTGTGCCGGGAACGCTCGGTGGAGCTTCTCCTGGTGGGCTACCCCCTGACGCCGGGCGGGGAGGCCGGCCTTTCGGCCCGGCTGGCGGCCAACGTGGCCCGCAAGCTGGCCGGCCGGCTGGGCATCCCCGCGCTGGGCGTCGACGAGCGCTACACTTCCCGGGAGGCCGGGGAGATGATGCGCGGCCTCCCCCTTTCCCCCCACGAGAAGGCGTCGCCCACCGGCGGCCGGGCGGGCCGTCCGGGGAAGAGCGGCCCGCCCGACGACCACGGCCTGGCGGCGGTGCTGATCCTCCGCCGCTGGGCGGAGGAAGGCGAAGCCGCCGTCCTGGCGCGCTGGGCGCCGTACCGGGCGCCGGATGTCGGAGACGGGGAATCGTGACGTGCTGATCCCGGATTTCGGGAAAATGAAACAATGTAAACACATGAAAACCGGGTTTGCCGGCTCCGGCGACCGCTTTTTTCTCGGCCACCCGGCATTGTTCTTTCCTGAAATTGGCCCTTGTCATATACTTCGCCTTTCTGGCGCATCGCCTGGGCGGAAAAAACCCGGCCGGTGCCGAACTCGGGATTGCGTGGGCGACATGCAAGCGGAAAACGGGTTAGATGACTTTCTGGTTTCCGTGGTGCTTTTCGTGGGCGACAGGTGGAAATGCTTTGCGGGATCGATGGAAAGCGTCCTGGCGCGGCTCCGCAAACGCCTGCCGGCCTGGGGAGTTTTCACAAAGTTGGCTTTTTCATTGAAAATACTCCGCTGTCGCTTGCGGAAAAGAGGTTGAGATGGCCCCCCTTTCACCCGGCGAATTCAAGGCGACCGATCTTCCGGAGGCATCGCCGCTCGGCATGCGCTTCGCGAAGGGAGCCTTTTGGGCCTTGGTGGGGACAGTGGTCTCGCAGGGGCTTTTTATGCTCGCGTCGATGTTGCTGGCTCGCCTGTTGGGTCGGGAGCAGTTCGGCCGCTTCGACGTGATCAACGGGACCGTCCTGATGTTCGGCATTTTTGCCGGCATGGGGGCAGGGTTGACCGCCATCAAGTACGCCGCCCAATACCGCCAGACGAAACCGGAGGAAGTCGGGAAGGTGCTCTGGCTGTCTTTGGCGATCACCGTGGTGGGCGGCCTGATGTGCTCTCTGGCCCTGGTCGTGTCGGCGCCATTCCTCGCGGCGGAGGTCTTGAACGCTCCAACGCTGGTGGTCCCTTTGCGCCTGGCCGCCGCCGTGCTGTTCTTTACGGCCCTAGGCGGAATGCTCAACAGTTCCCTGGCTGGATTCGAGGTGTTCCGCACCATCGCCCGGATCAACTTCCTGCGCGGCGTGTTTGTTTTCCCCGCCATGATTGTCGGTGTTTGGTGGTGGGGGCTGGAAGGGGCCATCGCGGCACAGGCAGTCACCGGCGTCGTGTGGTGTATCGCTTCCTGGATTTCCCTGCTGGGCCAGTGCCGGGGTTACGGGATTCGCCTTTCCCGCGGTCCGCTCCGGAGATCGTTTCCCATGCTGCTGCACTATTCGCTGCCGGCCCTTCTCAGCCAATTGCTCGCCACGCCGGCCTTGTGGGCCGCCAACGCCCTCCTGGCCAACCACCCCGGCGGCTGGAGCGAACTGGGGGTGCTGGGGGCGGCCAACCAGTGGCGCAACGTGCTGATCCTGCTGCCCACCATTTTCTCGAACGTCACCATGCCGATGATTGCCGCCGGATTGGAACAGGCTGGCCAAGATCACACCGAGCGCGTGCTGGACATCTCGCTGGGTTGCGCGATTCTTTCCGTGGTGCCGTCCGTGGTCGCCCTGGCCTACGGGGCGGACCTGGTTCTGGGGTGTTACGGCCGGGAGTTCGCCGCGGGCGTGCCGCTTTTCGTCGTCTTGCTGGCGGGCGTCGGCATCGCCGGGGTGGGCAACGTCGTCGGCGCCGTCATCCAGGCCCACGGGAAAATGTGGGTGGCCGCCCTGCTGAACCTGGGGTGGTCCATCGTCTACCTCGCCACGGTGCTGGTTCTGCTGCCTCGCTGGGGCGGGATGGCGCTTTCGGCCGGGATGCTGGCCGGCTATCTGGCCATGACGCTGTGGGGATTTTCGTACCTGTATCGCATTCGCGTCGTGTCGAAGCCGATACTGCAACGGGTCCTATTTTCCAGCGGGACGATCCTGGCCCTGGCCTTGCCGGCCGTGGCGCTCGCTCCCAGGCTCCGCCTGATCGCACTTCTGCCGGCCATGGCGGCAGCGGCCCTGGTGTCCTTTCGCTGGGGAGTCAGCCCCTCCTTTCGTCGCCGAATTCTGGAGAAGATCCGATGAGACAAACTGCCGTCGACAAATTTCTAAATCTCATGTGCCGCTACCGGGTGGATCCGGAGAAGGTCAGCTGCCTGGAGGTGGGAGGGACCAGGGACGTCTGGTTGGACCGGTCCGTCGTTCCGCCCCGGTCGGCCAGCAGACAGAGAAGAAACCTCCTTGCCCGGATCGGGAGGCGTCTGTTTTGCAAGCGTGGGCAAACCGTTGTGACGGAGAACCCGCTGCTGAAGAAAATCCCGGGTATCTGTTTCCTGGACGGAGGATTCAATGCCCAGGCCATCCAGACGGAAGCCACCATCGATGCGGATTTTTTGGACCCGGAAGTGCTGAAGCCCCTCCAGGAGAAATTCGACCTGGTCGTGTCGTTCGACACCCTGGAACACGTCCGGGATCCTTTCCGTTTCTGCGCCCACCTGGCAAAGGCGGTGCGCCCCGGAGGATTCCTTTTTGTCGCTACGGTTTTCTCTTGGCCGTATCACCCTTCGCCGGAGGACTACTTTCGTTTTTCCCCGGCCGGATTGCGGTTGTGCCTGGAAAACATTGGCCTGGAAATCATAGAATGCGAATGGGATATGTTTGAAGTCTCGGTCTATGCCTGGGGTCGGCGGAATATTTTCCCCACCAGGGAAGACGATTGAGGAGGATGGATGAAACCCGATGCTTGCCCTGTCTGCCAGGGGTGTGCCGAGGCTGCCGGCGTATGTCTGGGCAGGTATTCCATCGCGGTTTGTGCAAGGTGCGGTTTGCGGTTCGCCCCGGAAGCCTGGGGAGTCCTCGTGGACTACTCCAGCGTCTATGAAAGCAACGAATACCAGTCGAACCAGGTCGACGATCTTGTGGCCTGGGCGCGCAACCCTGCCCACTTTGCCGAAATCGGCACCTACCGCCCGTTTTTTCGTTCTGTCAAACCGTTCGGGAAAAAGAGGCTTTTGGATGTGGGCTGCGGCGTGGGGCGTTTCTGCCTGGCCGCTTCCGACAAGGGGTGGACAGTAACAGGAATCGATCATTCCGAGAAAGCGGTTGAGATTGCGAGGAAGTATACCACCCTGGACATCTCGACTGAGGGGTTGGACACCCTGGCCGGGCGCGGGAATTGCTTCGAGGCCATTACCGCTTTTGAAGTCTTGGAGCATCTTCCGGATCCCGTGAATTTCGTCCGGAAGATCAAGGATTGCCTGGTTCCGGGAGGAAGATTTTTCGCCACTGTTCCCAATTGGGCAGCTCCATCTGTGCAAAAGGCAATCCGGCCCGATTGGCTCCCTCCCATCCACCTCTGCTTTCATACCGCCGGCTCTTTGGCCCGACTTGTGGCGGAGACCGGTCTCTCCAGGATATCGGGCGGTATCATCCGTACGGAGGTTCTGCCCGGTGGGCTGAAACATGCCCTCGGTTGGCTGCGCAATCGGTTGTTGTTTCATTCCAATGAACCGTTAGGGTTATGGATCCAAGCGGAAAAGAACACATGAAGGCCGATTCGCGTACGAGCGTTGCGTTGGTGACGTACGCCCTGAACCGAGGCGGGGTGGAGAATTTTCTGTTTCGCCTGGGTGCATATTTACAGCAAAATGGGTTGGACGTGACGCTGGTGACCACGGAAAACCAGGGCGATTGGTTTTCCCGCGGTGCTGAGCAGGGCTTGCGCACGGTACATGTCCCGGGCGGAGAGCCGGAACGCCGGCTGAACCTGGCCCACTACTGGCAGGTGGGGGCATGGCTCCGTCGCGAGAATCATGACGTCGTCATCCTGAACTATGCCCGGTATGCGCAGGCCTCCTTGGCCATGCTCGATGAAAGAACCTTCGTCTCCTCCGTGGTCCATAATGACCACCGCCCCGTGCTGACTGTCGGCTGTGCCAACGCGTCGGCGTGGAACGTAGCGGTGGGGGTCGGGCCAAACATTTCCCGCCTGGTTGCGGGGAAGTTGCCGGGACGTTTCGTGGAGACCATCTGCAACGGGGTGGATGTTCCCGCCGGCGACGAACTGTCGGTCCGAAGGCCCTTCTGCAGCCCCGTGCGGCTGATGTACGTAGGCAGGTTGTATCAAGAGCAAAAAGGGGTTTTCCTTCTCCCGGAAATTCTGGCCGCCTACCAGCGAAACATGACGGATTGCCGCCTCGACGTGGTCGGCGAAGGCCCGGACGGAGAAGAGCTCCGGCGCCGGTGCGTCGCTTGGGGCGTGGCGGACAAGGTCGTCTTTCACGGGCCGCTGGAGGCGACAGCCGTTTACAAAATGTACCTGGATAGCCACTTTCTTCTGCTCCCCTCCTATTACGAGGGGTTTCCGCTGACTTTGCTCGAGGCCATGGCTTGTGGTTGTGTGCCTGTGGTTTCTCATCTGACCTCCACGACAGACGTCGCAGTGCGGAACGGGGAGAATGGTTGGCTGGCGAAGGCCGGAAATGCTGGGAGTTTCGTCGAGGCGTTGGGTTGGGGGTGCGACCCGGAAAAATGGAGCGCCATGAGCCAGTCGGCGGCGGAAGACGCAAGGAGAGATTTCTCCACAGAAGCCATGGGCCGGAAATACATGGCGCTGATCCAACGAGGTCTGCGGGGCGAATATCCCCTGCCGCGGTGCCGGCGAAGGCTGGTTCCGATAAATGCGCCTCTCGTCAGTCGCTTTGCCCTGGCGTCTGGCTATGGCGCTTTGCGCCGGTTGTTTCGGAGAGTGCGGGGCTGATGCTCGGGGCCCGGTAGCGTGCCTCGTCGTAGTCGGCGTAGAAAGCTGCCAGCTGCTTGTTGCCGGTTGGGGAGGCCTGTCGAACCGTGTCGTTGCGGGAGCGGGGACCGTGTGGACGTCGGGTTATTGGGCCTTGGCGAGGATATCCACGATCCGGCCGCTGGCGAACCCGTCCCCGTAGGGGTTGCAGGCGGTGGACATCCGGCCGTAGAGGTCGGCGTCCGTCAGGACCCGCTCGACGGAGGAGACGATCTTCTCGGAGTCGGTTCCGGTCAGCACGGCCGTGCCGGCTTCGATGCCCTCCATCCGCTCGGTCACCTCGCGCATGACCAGCACGGGCTTGCCGAGGGCGGGGGCCTCTTCCTGGATGCCGCCCGAGTCGGTGAGCACGCAGTGGCTCTTTTCCATCAACCAGACGAGCGAGGGGTAGTCGAGCGGTTCGATGAGGTGGACGTTGCCCACCGGCCCCAGGATGCTCATCACCGGCTTGCGCACGGCGGGGTTGAGGTGGACGGGGTAGACGATCTGCAGGTCCCGGTTCCGTGCGGCGATCTCGCCGATGGCCGTGCAGATGCGCCGGAAGCCATCGCCGAAGCTCTCCCGGCGGTGCCCCGTGACGAGGAGGATCCGCTGGGAAAGGTCCAGGAACGAGAGCGATTCCCTGGGCTTTTCGTCGCCGTCGCGGCGAAGGACATCGAGGCAGAGGCGGAGGGCGTCGATCACCGTGTTGCCGACGACGTGCACGGCGCCGGCCACGTGCTCGAGCGCCAGGTTCTGCGCGGCCCGCGGGGTCGGGGCGAAATGGAAGGCGGCGATCTGCCCGGCGATCTTCCGGTTGATCTCCTCCGGAAAGGGCGAGTAGTTGTCGAAGGAGCGCAGGCCCGCCTCGAGGTGCGCCACGGGAATCTGCTGGTAGAACGCCGCCAGCGCTCCGACCATGGCCGTCGTGGTGTCGCCCTGGACGAAGACGAGGTCGGGGGCCGACCGGGCGAGGACGTCCTCCAGCCGGGTCAGGCAACGGGCGGTGACGCCGAAGAGCGATTGCCCCTGCTGCATGAGGTTCAGGTCGTAGTCGCCGCGGATGCCGAAGAAGTCGTTCACCTGGTCGAGCATCTGCCGGTGCTGCCCGGTCAGGCAGATCTCCACCTGGAAGGCGTCCGGGCGCCTCCGGAACTCGAGGACCAGCGGGGTCATCTTGATGGCTTCCGGGCGGGTGCCGTAGATGAACAGGATCTTCTTCAACGCGTTCTCCTGGGGGTTCGGAATCGCGGCCCGGCCTGTTCCGAAGGGGGCCCGGCCGGTGCCGCCGAGCGATCCGACGCCTGGTTGCCTCCAGGCCGTCCGGTCGCGTTCGGCGGGCGTCAGACAGGCGGGGCATCATATTCACGGAATATGTTAAAATCAAGTTCAATTTGGGAAGCGCGGTCGTCGGCAGAGGGGGGGCGGGCCGGAGAGCCCGGCGTTCGGCCATTGTTCCGGATTCCCGCCGCCCGGTGGGTGGGGGACGCCATGAAAACAGCGCTCGCCGTGTTCATCGGGATGACGTTGCTGGGCGGGACATTTTCTGGTCGGGCGGGTCCATTTCAACGCCAAGGCGCCAAGGCGCCAGGACGCAATGCAAAGGCCGTTCTCCCGTTTCGGCGGTGCGATTCGGCTTGACGTTTGAATCCTCCGTGGAGTAGCCTCGCTTCGGGATATCCGCCCAATCCTTCCCGTGCCCATGGCATTCAGGAGAAACCATGATCGCCAAATCCATCCGAACCGTTCTGCTCTTCATCGCCGGGCTGGCCGCTGCCCAGGGCCTGGCCCGGGCGGGTGAACTGTACGTGCCCGGCCGCGGGACCCTGACCATCCCCCTGCCGGCCGTCTGGCAGGAGACCCACCGGGGCCTGTCCGGCGAGTGCTCGGTCGAAATGGTTTTCGAGCGTCCCGGACCCGTCCGCGGCAGCCTGCAGGTGACGGTGGCCTGGAGCCCGCAGGGGGACCCGGCGTTTTCCACCCCGGAAAGCGTCCGCCGCTCCTGCCTGTCCGGCCGGAAGGCGCTGGAGGGGCAGACCGTGGAGAAAGAGCTGCCCCTGCAGCCGTTGGGCGGCCCGCAGGCGGCGGGGTTCTATTACGAGGCCACCGACCGGAGTTACCGGAAGCCGGCGGGGGCCCCCGAACCGGGGCAATACCCGGTGATCACGGGAGGCATACTCGGCCTCGGCCGGCAGCTTCTGATATTCACCATCATGTCGGACGCCAAGGCCGACCCCGCCGCGAAGGAGGCGCTCGAGGCGGTTCGCCTCGCCTCCTGGCAGCCACCGGTCCGGATGGCCTCGCCGGCGCGGCTGCAGGGCGCCGGCGTCGACGTGCTCATGGACCTGGCCGGCTTCGAGCAGCTCGGCGGTTTGCGGCCCATCCGCGGCGCCTATAGCCAGGTGGGGTTCTACAACCAGGCGGACGGGCTGAGCCTGAGCGTGCTGGTGGACGACCTGGCCGGCCAGAGCCTGGCCGACCTGGAACGGTTGGGAAAAACGAACAGCGCAGGCCTCGCCAAGCTGTTGGCGGGCGGCCAGGTCCGCTCGGAAAAAGTGGCGGAGCCGGAGGGGTTCCTCATCAGTTATCCGGCCGACTCCGGCCTCGAGGGGATTTTCCAGGCCCAATGGTATTTCGAGACCATCCACCGGGGCAAGTGGCTGGAACTCCACTTCTCGAAGATGTTCCGCAACGGGTCGGACGTCGGGCCGACCCACGCGGAGGTCCTCCGCCTGGTCCGCTCCCTGCGTCTTCCTCCCGAGGGGCGATAGGCCGGTGCACTCTGCCGTTTACTTTGGGGGCGGGTTGCATTATAGTGACCCGGTTTCGAACGGCCGGAGGCAGCGGGCATGCGGGCAACGGGAAATCTGATCGTCATCACGGCGCCTTCGGGTACGGGCAAGACCACCATCGTCCACCGCGTGGTGGCGGGGATGCCGGAGGTGGTTTTCTCTGTCTCCCACACCACCCGGCCGATCCGCGCCGGCGAGGTGGACGGGAAGGACTACTGCTTCGTCAGCGAAGGGGAGTTCGCCCGGATGCGGGACGCCGACGCGTTCTACGAGTGGGCCCGGGTCTTCGGGCGCCACTTCTACGGCACCTCCCGGCGCTTCGTGGACGAACACCTCCGGCAGGGCCTGGACGTCCTGCTGGAGATCGACGTGCAGGGCGCCCTGCAGATCCGCCAGTCGGCGCCCCGCGCCGTGCTGATCCAGATCCTGCCCCCCTCCTTCCGGGTGCTGCACGACCGGTTGGCCGGCCGGAAGACCGATGCGGAGGAGGAGATCCGGCGGCGGCTGGAGACGGCCCGGCAGGAGATCCTGCTGTTCCGCAACTTCGACTACGTCGTGATCAACCAGGACCTCGACGAGTCGGTCCGGTCCGTGCAGACCATCATCGAGGCCGCCCGTCACCGGATCCCGGAGAACGAGGCCAATGTCGGCCGCATTTTGACAACTTTCAGCGAGGATTCAATATGATCAAGCTTCCGCCGAACGTACCGAGCAAGTACCTTTTCGTCCTCCTGGCCGCCGAGCGCGCCAAGCAGCTGCAGCGGGGCTGCGTGCCCCTGGTCAAGACCCAGCACGTCAAGCCGACCTACCGCGCGGTGGACGAGCTCATGGCCGAAAAGATCGAGTTCGCCATCACCGAGAAGACCATCGACGCCCAGGCCCTGGAAGCCCGCCAGGCTGCCGAGGAATGAGCCCTTGTTCGTCGCACTCGGGCTGACCGGCTGCATCGCCGCCTACAAGGCCGGGGAGCTGGTTCGCCTGTTCGTCCGGAAGGGGTGCGGTGTCCAGGTGGCCGCCACCCGCCACGCCCTGGAGTTCGTGACGCCGCTGACCCTGGAGACCCTGTCGGGCAACCCCCTGCGCACGGACTCGCTGCAGCGGGAGGAGGCCTGGGAGGTGGAGCACGTCGCCCTGGCCCGGAGGGCCGACGTCTTGTGCGTGGCCCCGGCCACGGCCAACATCCTGGCCAAGTTCGCCCACGGCATCGCCGACGATTTCCTGTCGACCCTCTACCTGGCCGCCCGCGTCCCCGTGGTCGTGGCCCCCGCCATGAACGCGGCCATGTGGGAGCATCCCGCCACCCGGCAGAACCTGCAGACCCTGCGCGAGCGGGGCGTGGCGGTGGTGGAGCCCGGGACGGGCTTCCTCGCCTGCGGCGAGGAGGGGCAGGGGCGTCTGGCGGACCTGGGCCGCATCGTGGAGGCGGTTTTCGCCGCCACCACCCCGAAGAGCCTGGCCGGCCGGACCGTGCTGGTGACGGCGGGGCCCACCGCGGAGGACATCGACCCCATCCGCTTCGTCTCCAACCGCTCCACCGGCGCCATGGGTTCGGCCGTGGCCCGCGAGGCCTCCCGCCGCGGCGCACGGGTGTTCCTCGTGGCGGGCCCCGGGGTGCCCGAACCGGAATTCCCCTGCGAGTGGGTGCCGGTCCGCAGCGCCGCCGACATGGCCGCCGCGGTGGACAGCCGCCTGGGTGCCGCCGACGCGGGGATCTTCTCCGCCGCCGTGGCCGACTACACGCCGGCCGAGCCCGGCCGGGAAAAGCTGAAGAAGGGCGAGGGGCCGCTCGACCTCCGCCTGGTGCGCACGGTGGACATTTTGGCCCGCGAAGGGGCCCGGAAGCGGCCGGGGTGCGTCCTGGCCGGTTTCGCCGCCGAGACCTCCGACGCCGTGGGGGCGGCCCGGAAGAAGCTCGCCGCCAAGAACGCCGACCTCATGGTGGCCAACGTGGTGGGCGGGGGCAGAGGGTTCGGGCCGGGGGAAACCGCCGTGACACTGGTGCGCCGGGACGGGAGCGAAACCGCCCTCGGGCCCTTGCCCAAGGAAACCGTCGCGGCCAGGATCCTGGACGAGGTGGAGAGGCTTCTTCCGCGGTAGAAGGGCGGCCGCGACGGCCCCCGTTTCTTTTTTTTGTTAATTTGTTACAACAGGATGGTTGGGAAATGACGAAACCGGGACAGACGAAGAGCGCCGGAAGGAAAAAGAAGCCGGAATCCCCCCTGCACTGCGGCTACGTGGGGGTGATCGGGCGGACGAACGTGGGCAAGTCGACGTTGGTCAACAAGATGTTGGGACTGAAGGTTTCCATCGTGTCCGACAAGCCCCAGACCACCCGCCGGCGCATCCTGGGCATCCTGACCGAGGCGCGGGGGCAGGCCGTCCTGTTCGACACGCCCGGCGTCCACAAGCCCGGGTACGAGCTGAACCGCCGCATGGTCCAGTTCGTGCACGACGCGCTGCAGACCGCCGACATCCTGCTGCACGTCATCGACGCCTCGGAATCCTTCGGCCAGGGCGAGCAGTTCGTCCTCGACCTGGTGGCGGCGGCCGGCCGGCCGGCCATCCTGGTGCTGAACAAGATCGACAAGGTCGCCAAGCGGAAGCTGCTGACCATCATCGACAACTACCGCCAGAAGCACGACTACGTCGCCTACGTGCCCGTGAGCGCGCTGACCGGCGACGGGGTGGGCATCCTCACCGACGAGGTGTTCAGAATCCTGCCGGAAGGCGAGCCATTCTACGAGGCGGACGTGGTGACCGACGTCTCCGACCGCTACATGGTGACGGAACTGATCCGGGAAAAGCTGCTGGATCAGACGCGCGACGAACTGCCCTTCACCACCGCCGTGGTGATGGACCTCTACGACGATTCCCAGTGTGAGGAGGAGGGCGGGTTGCTGCATGTGGAGGCCTCCATCGTGGTGGAGCGCGACTCCCAGAAGGGCATCGTCATCGGGGCGCGCGGCAGCCGCCTGAAAGCCATCGGCACCGCGGCCCGGAAGGAGATCGAGGAGACGCTGGGCTGCAAGGTCTACCTGCACCTGAACGTCAAGGTCGAATCCGGCTGGCGGGACAGCTCCGCCTTCCTGAAAGACGTGGGGGTCACCGACTGATGGCCAGACGCGAAGATTCAAGCCGTCGGCATTCCCTGGCCTACCTCGACGACGTGCTGAGCGCCTACCAGGACTTCGGGCTCGAGTATCTCGTGGTGGGCGGCGGCAAGCGCGACGACGGGTTCTACAAGCTGCTCGGCGCGCTGCTCGGGACCAACGCCGTTACGGATTTCCCTTCCCCCGAAGGGGATGCGCTTGTCCGCTCTCCCGCTCCGGCCAGAATTGCGACCGCCCCCGTTCCGGCTCCGCCGCGGGCCGTGCCGACCGCCCCCGCGGCCGACACCGGCACATCTGCGGCCCCGGAGCCGGGGGAAGCGGCTCCGGCCCGAGCGGCCGAGGCCGTTCGGCCGGACGGATCGGGCGATGTCCCTCCCTTCTCGCGCGAAACGAGCGGGAGGGCGAGTCTCCAGGAGAAGGAAAAGCTCATGGCCGCCCTGCGGGCCGAAATCGGCGACTGCCACCGTTGCCGCCTGCACGGCGGGCGTACGAACATCGTCTTCGGCGAGGGCGACCTCATGGCGGACCTCATGTTCGTCGGGGAGGGCCCGGGCGCCAACGAGGACCGGACCGGCCGGCCATTCGTGGGGCCGGCGGGCAACCTCCTCGACAAGATGATCACCGCGGGCATGAAGCTGGAACGCCGGGACGTCTATATCGCCAACATCGTCAAGTGCCGCCCCCCCGAAAACCGTACTCCGGAGGAGGACGAATCCGCCGTCTGCGGGGCCTTCGTCGAGCGGCAGATCGAGATCGTCCAGCCCCGGGTCGTCGTCTGCCTGGGGGGGACCGCGGCGAAATACCTGCTGCGGACCAAGACTTCCATCGGGTCGCTGCGGGGCCGCGTGCTGCGGTGGCGTTCCACCGACGTGGTCTGCACCTACCACCCTTCCTACCTTCTGCAGAACCCTTCGGCCAAAAAGCTGGCCTGGGAGGATCTGCAGAAAGTCATGGCCCTGCTAGGACTTCCTCAGCAGAAAGGTTCGGCCACGGTCAAACCGCCTGTCGCACCGGCCTGAACTCCCTTTTCCTGATTCTTTTTTCCCGCGTGCCGGCCGTTTGGCCCGGGGCCTGGCCGCCCCGGCCGCCGCCTCGATTCCAGCAGGGACGCATTCGTGAATAATCATTGCCGCACGAAAATCCTTCCTGTACCGGGCGGATTTGGTGGTAGTATGCGAAAACATGAAAAGGAAACACCGATGGAAAACCATGTGAAAACGGAATCCGGAGAGCCGGCGTCGTCGGTGCTGGAACTTCTGGGCTGCGATCCCGAGTCCCTGGGCGGGCGGCCGCCGGAAGAGGAAATCGTGGCCCGCCTGGTCACGGTCAAACGGTGCCTGGACAGTTTGTCCATAGGCGTCGTGCCGGTGGTGACCAATCTCGGCGGTGGGTTGTTCGTTTCCCTGGACCGCCTGATCACCCGGATTTCCGGCCTGATGGACGACCTGCAGATGCTGGCGCAGGGGAACCTCGAATTCCAGGCGGGGCAGTTCGGCCAGTATTCCGAGCTGCTGGACACCATCACGGCCAACCTCCGGCAGGTGACCGACCAGCTGGTCCGCCAGTACCTGACGGTGGAACGGCTGGCCGTGGTCGACCAGTTGACCGGCGTCCAGACGCGCGGCGCCCTGATGCGGCGCTTCGAAGAGGAGTTCGCCCGGGCCACCCGTTATCGGGGCGAACTTTCCCTTCTCCTGCTCGACCTCGACGATTTCAAGGCTATCAACGATACCCACGGCCACCAGGCCGGGGACAACGTCCTGCGCAAGGTGGGGGCGATCATCAACCGGCAGGCCCGCCTGACCGACATCGCCGGGCGCTACGGCGGGGAAGAGCTCATGATTGTGGCCACCGAGACCGGTCTGGAAGGCGCCTGCGTGCTGGCGGAGAGAATCCGGAAAGACGTGGAGGGGGAAGTGTTCGCCTCCCTCCGGGGCGACTTCAGGGTCACCGTCAGCATCGGGATTTCCATCCGCCGGCTGGAGAACGATTCGCTGGAACGACTGATCGAACGGGCGGACGGGGCGCTGTACCAGGCCAAGCGGAAAGGGAAGAACCGCCTCGAAACCTCGTCCTGACCTTGCCGGCCCGGCCGGGGAAGGCGCCCGCCGGCCCGTTTATTTCTTGCCGGCCCGGCCGGCGCCGCTCACCATTTTGAGGAAGTTGTAGAACCCGGTTCCGATCCCGAAGAGGATGAACCATTTCTCCCAGGAAGCCGTCACCCATCCGTTGTAGTGGACCCACTTGTAGATGAGCCAGGACACGAAGATGCACGACGGGATCATGGTCCCTGCCGTCATCAGGTCCATGGTTTCCTTGGAAAAGCGTCTTTTCATCGGAATCTCCTCCGGCGGGCTTCCGGCATCGGGCCGGTCCGGCTCGCTTGCGGGGCATTTTATGCCAGCCGTCCCTCCCAGGCCAGCCTTTCCGCTCGGCTTTTCGCTTGAAGGGCGGCGATGGCTGTGGTAAGAAGCGGGGTGCCGCAAGGGAGGGCCGGGTATGCCCCGCTTCATGTCTTTTCTCATCAAGTCAGCCAAGGTCATCACCCTGGTGACGCTGCCGTTCCTGTGCATGTTCGTCGGCGCTTTCGCCACGATGCTCATCGCCATCCGGGGGACGGATGTCGTCGTGCCCAACGTGGTGGGCGCCGACAAGATGAAGGCTCTCCAGTTGCTCGACAAGGCCAAGCTGCGGGGCGACGCCGGCGAGGCGCGCTACAGCCTGACCGTTCCGCACGGGCGCATCATCAGCCAGGCGCCGGCCGCCGGTTCGGCGGCCAAGGCCAACAGCCTGGTCCGGATCGTCGTCAGCGAGGGGAAGAAACGCCTGCCGGTCCCCTCCCTGCTGGGCCTGCCCCTGGCGCAGGCGAACCTGGTCCTGCAGCAATCGGGCATGCGGTGTTCCCACATCGCTTACGTCCAGCTTCTGGATGGCGGCGGGGAGGAGATCCTCGACCAGAACCCCGCGGCCGGCAGCCCCAGCAACGATTCCATGTCCGTCAGCGTGCTGGTCAATGTGCCGAGAGAAACGGCCTCGACGTTCATCATGCCTGAAGTCATCGGCCTGAACGGCGCCCTGACGCGCGACTTTTTCGTGCGCCAGCGCTTCTCGGCCGTCCTGGAGGAGGAATCTTCTTTGTTTTCCGGGTCTTCCGGAGAGATTTATTCTCAGTACCCCTCGCCGGGGACGACCATTACCCGGCAGACCAGCATCATCTTGCGTTCCCGCTAAGGAGAATCCGACATGCCCAAGGGTGATTCCCTGCCTGCCTCCCGGCGTCCGAACTGGAAGGGCAGGCATCTCGCTCCCTCCCTTCTTTCCGCCGATTTCACCCGTCTGGCCGATGCCTTGGCCATGCTGGAAAGAGCCGGTGTCGGGATGGTCCACGTGGACGTGATGGACGGGCATTTCGTTCCCAACCTCACCATCGGCCCCCCGGTCATCCGTTCGCTTCGCCAGGCCACCGGCCTGCTGCTCGATGTCCACCTGATGATCGAGGAACCGGAGCGGTGGGTCGATGCCTACGCCGAAGCGGGGGCCGACCTGATCAGTTTCCACCTGGAGGCGGCCCGCCATGCCCACCGGGCCGCCCAGGCCATCCGCAAGGCGGGGCTGCCGGCCGGAGTGGCGCTCAATCCGGCCACCCCCCTGGGCCAACTGGACGAAATCCTGCCGTGGGTGGATTTCGTGCTGCTCATGAGCGTGAACCCGGGTTTCGGCGGGCAGGCCTTCATCCCGACGTCCCTCGACAAGATCCGGAGGTTGCGGGAGCGCATCCGCCAGGCCGGGCTGGACGTATCCATCGAAGTGGACGGGGGCGTGACCCCGGTGAACCTCAAGGCCCTCCTGGACTCCGGCGTCGACATCGCCGTGGCGGGAAATGCCGTGTTCCAGTCTCCTTCCCCTGAAGAAACCGTCTTGGAAATGCGGCGTGCCATGCTAGAATAGCCGCTATTTCGCTTGAGTGCGGGAGGGATAATTGCGCTCTTATTTGACAATTGCATTGTTACTCATCGCTGGCCTTTTCCTCGCTGTCAGCGGGTGCCGCGATAAACGGGCCAATCTGCAAGATTCGGCCACACTTCCGGACAAGACCCTGTTCGAGAACGGGCTGGACTTCCTGGATCGCAACCAGTACATCAAGGCCAGACTGTCTTTCCAGACCCTGATCAATGCGTACGAAGAATCGCCTTTCCTGGAAAGGTCGAAATACTACATCGCCTACTCCTTCATGCGGGAGGGGGGTATCGAGAACCTTCTCCAGGCCGAGCAGGCCTTTCGGGACTTCCGGCTCTTCTTCCCCACTTCTGAATACGCGGACAATGCCCAGGCCTTCATCGTGGAAATCAACATGCACATGATGCACGCGCCGAGCCGGGACCAGAAGTATTCGCGCCGGGCGGAAACGGAAGTGAGCCGCTTCATCGTGGACTTTCCCAACTCCCCGCTCCTGGAGGAGATGAAGCTGCGCCGGCTGTTCATTCACGACGTGCTGGCGTCGAGCGCCATGCTCAAGGGGGAGTTCTATCACAAGCGAAAGCAGTTCAAGGCAGCGTCCTTCCGTTTGAAGGAAAGCGTGTCCAACTACCCCAACTTCGGTTGCCGGGACAGGGCGCTGTTCCTCCTGGCCGACTCGCTGGACCACCTCAAGAACTTCGACGAAAGCGCGGTCTACTACGCCCAGCTGGCTCAGGGCTATCCCTTCAGCGAGTATTTCGGCACGGCCAAGGAGCGGCTGAAGTCTTTGGAAAAACCCATTCCCGAGGTCGACGCCAAACTGGCCGAGGCGAACCAGAAGACCTACTACAAGGGCGATTCCATTTTCTCCAGCCCGTTCAAGGTGGTGTTCGGCGCCATCGGGCTCGGGGGGGAGGACCCGGTCTGGGAAAGCATGGGCGAGACCAGGGGCAAGGCGGAGAAGGACCTCATCAAGGTGGATTCCGGCAAGGCCACCAGTGCAGACGAGGGAAAGAAGAAGAAGAAGGAAGGGAAGAAAAAGGGCAAGGACAAGGGCGCGGAGGCGGAACCCAAGATCAACTCTTGATAAGAGATCCGTTCCTGGCGTTTTATCGGCAATATTTCCGAATACACTGAAATATTGCTCTTGTATGTATTGTTGCGTTGTGGTTAAATGAGTTCGGTACCAACGTCCGGCATTGTGAGGGAGGAAGGCCATGGCTTTCAAGCTTCTGTTGGCAGATGACAGCATAACGATCCAGAAAGTCGTCAGCTTGACGTTCGCGGAAGAGGATTTCAATGTCACCTGCGTCGGAAACGGCGAGATCGCCGTGGAAAAGATCTGCGAGCTGCACCCGGACATCGTGCTGGCCGACATCTTCATGCCCCGCAAGACGGGGTACGAAGTGTGCGATTTCGTCAAGAAAACGGAACCGTACCAGAACACGCCCGTCATTCTTCTGGTCGGCACCTTCGAGCCGTTCGACAAGGAAGAGGCCGCCAACGTCGGCGCCGATGGTTTCCTGACGAAGCCCTTCGAGACCACCGCCCTCATCAAGATGGTGCGCCAGGCGCTGGAGAAATCGAAGGCGCCCAAACCCGCCCCGTCGCTGGACCAGACCATCGTCGTCGACACGTCCTTGCGGGAATCGCCCCTGCACCTGATCTCCTCCAGGCCGCCGGAAGGGCTCAAAACCGTGCAGATTCAGCAGGAGAACCTTCTGGGCATCGGCGACACGCGCGCTCGCCACATCGCCCAGACGGACCTGGACGAGACCGTCATCCCGACCGTCGATTCCGCCCGGTCTATCCTGCAGCCGGATGAGATCCTGCTGGAAGGGGAAGCCGCCGCGGCCCGAGAAAAGGCGGCCCTGGCCGAGGAAGAGTACCTGCTTCCGGAGCCGGAAGTGGCGGTGACGCCCACCGTCATCGTGGAGGAGTTCCCCGTCCCCGTCCCCGACTTCACCGTGCCGCCGCCGTCCCCGTTCGTTGAGCCGCCGCCGGCAGTGGCGGAGGAGACGGTCGCCGCGGAAGAGGCCCCCATGGTGGAAGAGGGCCGGGAAGAGGAGGAATTTCCGCTGGAAGTGCCGTCCCCGCTCGAGACTTTCGTCAACGTGGCGGCCCCGGTCGCCGACGAACAGGACGATGTGCTGGAAATCCAGGCCTTCGAGAAGCACGTCACGTTGCCTTCGGACGAGGACATTCTCGGCATCTTCGACCTCATCGGCATCGAGGATATCATCGCCCGCCAACGCACGCTGGAAGAATCCGTAGCCGCTTCACTGCAGGCGCCTCCCGCAGAAGAGGAGGAGGCGATGGAGGAGGCGGCCGAGGCGCCGTTGGAAGCGGTGGCCGTAGGCACACTCGAGCCGGTTCCCGAGGAAGAGGCTGCCGTCGGGTTGCCCGAGGAGGTGGCGGCGCCGGCCGTGGTGGAAGCCGCGACCGCGAAGGCGGAACCCCTTCTGGACGAAACGCTGGTGACCCGCATCGCCCGGCTGGTCGTCGAGAGGCTGTCGGAAAAAATCATCCGCGACATCGCCTGGGAAGTCGTTCCCGACCTGGCTGATCTGTTGATCCGCAAGGAATTGGACAACCTGAAGAGCCAGGGCAAACTGTAGTCGCGACCCCTTCTTCCGAAGGCAGGAAAAAACAAGGAGAGCGCCTTTCGGGCGCTCTCCGCATTTTTCAGGATATGCCAATCCGGCGTTCCGGAGCGCTATTTCCTTCGGCGGGGGCTTTCGTCCTCTTCCCAATCCGCGTCGGTTTCGTCGCTCCAACCCTTCTCGTCGCCGTCACCGTCGCCGTCGTCTTCGTCTTCCCAGTCTTCCCCGTCTTCGTTCCAGTCGTCGAAATTGTCGTCTTCATCCTCGTCTTCGTCCCAGTCTTCGGAGTCCTCGAGGTCTTCGTCCTCGTCCCACTCCTCGTCCCAGTCCTCGTCTTCGTCCCAGTCTTCGTCCTCGTCCTCGTCTTCGTCCCAGTCTTCGCTGTACTCGCCCTCGTCCCATTCCTCGGCGGAGTCGTCGTCGTTGTCCATGCCCAGGTCGCCGTCGGAATCCATCATGTCGTCGGCGTCTTCCTGTCGCCGCCGCGGAGACAAGTCCCAGCTATATTCCTCTCGATCCGATCCGAATTCTAACCCTTGTATTTCGTTTTCCATGGCTCACCTTTTACAGTAAAGTCGCCTCATTTTGACCAATCGCAAAGAAATGTCAATACGTTTTTTTACTCTTCGCCGGTTTCCAGATTGAGGCGTTTCATTTTTTCAACGAGCGTCGTGCGCTTCATTTTCAACAATTGGGCAGCCCGCTGCTTGTTCCCGCCCGTTTTCTTCAGGCCGCTGAGCAGCAGGTTCCGCTCCACCTGCTGCACGACGGCGCAAAAATCGACTCCCTCTTCCCCCACCTCGGGGACCGGGGACGAGGCGGGCCGCTCTTCCGCGGTGAAGGTGTCGTCGTCCACGGGGCGGGGCGCTTCCGGCGGGTCCTCCTGCGTGAAGCCCAGGATGCGGAAATGCCGGGAATCGATGACCTGGCTTCGCCCCGACATGATCATGGCGTACTCCACGGCGTTTCGGAGCTGCCGGATGTTGCCCGGCCAGGGATGCTCGGCGAGGCGTTTCAGGCACTCCTCCGAGATCGTCTTGCCCGGAATGCCCTCCTGTGCGCTGATGACTTTCAGGAAGTGGTGGACGAGGAGCGGCACATCTTCATGCCGCTCTCGGAGCGAGGGCAGCCGGATGGGGAAGACGTTGAGGCGGTAGTACAGGTCGTCGCGGAATTTCTTCTCTTCCACCAGTTTGAGCAGGTCGGCGTTGGTGGCGGTGACGATGCGCACGTCCACGGTGATCGACCGGCTGGAGCCGAGCGGAGTGACCTGGCGGTCCTGCAGGGCGCGCAGGAGTTTCTGCTGGATGCCGTGCCCCATGTTGCCGATCTCGTCGAGGAAGAGCGTCCCGCCATGCGCCTGCTCGAAATAGCCCTTCCGGCTCTGGAGGGCGCCCGTGAACGCTCCCTTGACGTGCCCGAACAGTTCGTCCTCCAGCAGGTCGTTGGGGATGGCGGCGCAGTTGATGCACAGGAACGGACCCTTGGCCCGCTTGCTGCCGAAATGGATCGCCCGGGCCACCAGCTCTTTCCCCGTTCCGGTTTCACCGGAAATGAACACGGTGGAATTGTAGTCTTTGACCAGATTGATCAGGTGGCGGACCTGGGACATGCCGGAGCTTTCCCCCACCAGGGTGTCGTCGAGGGTCGTCGACACGGGAAACTCGCTGGCGGTCTCCAGCGCGGCGCACCGGTCCCGGGCGGCCTTCAGCAGGGCGACCGCGGCGCCGGCTTCGCAGTCGCCGGTCAGGATGAGGTCCCACCCTTGTTCCCGCAGGCGTTCCAGCGCATCCTCCAGGGTGAACACGGCTTCGATGTCGACGTCCCTGTCGGCGGCACGCTGGAGATGCTCCGCCTGTTCAGCGGAGGGTGCGACGAAAAGAACCTGCAACCGCTTGTCCGCCATGTGATCCTCGCGCGTATCCTTTACGGGGGGCGAGTGTAACCAAATTCTTGGAACGATGTCAACGCAAGTCGAATAAAGTTTTCTGGTATAGTGCCGAAATAAACATTTGCAATGCAGTTTGGAGATGTTGATGGAAAAACCGCAGACGAAACTGTTCATCTTTGACGACGACCTTTCCCTGATCACCCTGTTGCAGCGCATCGCGCAGCCGAGGTTCTCCCGGATTCACACCGCACCGTCCTGCCGCCGGGCCCTGGACCTGGTGAACTCCGACGTCGAGGATTTCGATCTGATCATCACCGACCTCAATTTCCCGGACGGCAACGGCATGGACATTCTCCGCGCCGTCAAGAACAAGGCCGGGCATGCCGCGGTGGTGGTCTTCACCGGCTTCGCCAGTCTGGAGACCGCCATCCAGGCCATGCATGAAGGTGCCTACGACTACGTCACGAAACCCTTCACGGTGGAGCAGATCCTGGCCTTGTTCAACAAGATGGAAAGCCATGTCGCCCTGCAGTGGGAGAACATCCAGCTGCGTCTCCAGCTGGAAAAGTCCGGCAAGGCCCTCTCCACCCACGCCGTGCGGTACGAGGGGATCACCCAGGAATTCCAGCTGATCCACCAGACCCTTCGCGACCACGGCGAAGCGTTGAAACGCATCGTGACCGACATCGAGAGCCTCACCATCGCCATCCGCTCCGAGCTTGCGTCAAAACATTGACGGGGGTCGTGGCCCCCTAATGGCCCCTGGTTTGCTTCGCCCCTTGTCGGGAGGCGAAGACCATGGGCAACGACCTGCTGCTAACCGCTTTCGAAAATTTCCGGAAGGCGTCCGGCTCCCTGGAAAGGGTTCACCGCGAGCTTTCCCAGAAAGTGATGAGCCTGTCCCGCCGGCTGGAGGAAAAAAACAGGGAGCTCGAGCAGAACCTCTCGGAAAAGGAGGAGATCCGCTCCTTCCTGGACGCCATCCTCTCCAGCATGGCCAATGGGGTGCTGGTGCTGGATCGCGCCGGCCAGGTCCGGACAGCCAACCGGGCCTTCCGGCAGCTCATGGCCGCCGGCAAGGCGCCCGGGGCCGAGGCCCGGCCGGCCCGCGGCTTCGAAATGGTCCCGCCCGCCCTGCTGACCCGCCTGCGGAAGCTGCTCGCGGATAACGAGCGCCACGACGAGCTGGAATTCGGCGGCAACGCGGTGATGGTGTCCGTGACCCGTTTCCGCCCCTCCCGTGAGACCGACGAGCTTTTCATCTTCGTTTTCAATGACATTACCGAGCTCCGGCAGCTTCAGGCGGAGCGGGAGCAGAAAGCCCGCCTCACGGCCATGGGGGAAATGGCGATCCAGCTGGCCCACGAAATCCGCAACCCGCTGGGCGGCGTGCAACTGTACGCGTCGCTGCTCCGCTCGGAACACTCCGACGACGACCGGGAGAGCTGGCTGAAGAACATCGACGCCGGACTGGCCATGATCAACTACATGGTCACGAACATGCTGCGTTTCTACAAACCCATCCGCATGAACCCCGATTTCGTGAACCCCTTCGAGATCATCGAGGAGAGCGCCGCGGTGCTGGAGCCTGTTTCCATCCGCTGCGGGGTGACCGTCCACCGGACCGGCGACTACGGCGGGGAAGTGATCTACGCGGACCGGGAAATGCTGAAGCAATTGATCATGAACCTGCTCAAGAACGCCATGAACGCCATGCCGGAAGGCGGGGAAATCTCGCTGTCCGTGCACGGGCCGACGAGCGATCCGGACGGTTCGGGTGACCCCTGCTGCGTCCTCGTGTGCGAGGACAGCGGCATCGGCATGGACAAGAGCGAGATGGACCGCATGTTCGAGCCATTCTGGAGCA
>CAYTBK010000021.1:0-40935 GCA_964436005.1 uncultured Acidobacteriota bacterium | reverse complement strand
GCCGCCCCGGCCCGCGATGGTGCCCCCGGTGGCCAGAACCACCACCAGCGGCTTCTCGCGGGCGGTCTCGCCCGGCGCGGACTGGCCGCACAGGGCCGGCCAGGGGAACAGCAGCAGGAAAGCCAACAGCGTTCGCAGCATGATGTCGCCTCCATGTCGGATCATTGCGAGCCTGGCGCCTCGGCCGCGGCCTCCCGCGCTCACGGTTCGCGGTCGTCTTCCCGGTCCCGCGCGAAGAACTCCTCCCACTCCCGCACGTCGATGTGGGTGGGTTTTTCGGAGGGCGCGCCCAGCCTCGAGCGGGCGGCCGGGGGGCGGGCGGGCAGGGCGAAGAACTCACGCCCGGAGCGGACGTCGGCGCCCAGGGCCCGGCACGATGAGGCCAGCGCCCGGTCGGAGGTCACGACGGTGACGCTGCGCACCTGGGAGGAAGAGCGCAGGTGGTGCAGGATGGCGTCGTCTGCCTTGCGGGGGCCGGAGAAGAGGACCTTGATTTCCCCCAGGTCGGTGTCGGCGGCGAAGCCCCCGGACGGCCCGCCGTCGAAGAACACATGGCAGCGGCCGCCCCGCGAGCGGAGGAAGCTCCGCACCCGGTCGACGAGCTGCCGGGCGCCGTCCGGCGCCGAAGCCAGGCCCTGTTCGTGCAACAGATTGTGTCCGTCCAGGACGAAGGGCATGTCCGGGCCTCCTTTTCACCGCGCGGCGGGGTCAGCGGATTTGTCCCAACGTGGACCGGAACCGCTCGATCTGCGCCTCGATGCCCTTCTGGCGGGCGAGGGGGCCGAGGCTCGGGGAACGCAGGGTCACGGAACGCCAGACCACGGTGAACAGGTTGACCACAGGCGAGCGGAAGAAAACCTGCCGCTGCCGGAGCACGCTCTTCCGGAACAGCTCGGGGAAACGCGCGGGCCGGGCCGGGCCGAAGCGCAACCCCCGGGATTCCAGAAAGCGCATGGCCTGAAGGTGGTTCTCGACCAGGGCGGGTATTTCGGCTCCTGGCAGGATCTGCCGGAACATGCCGGCGTCCGTCGGGAAGGTGCCGGCCCTCCGGTCGGGGTTGGTGGTCAGGCCCCCCCGGTCGTTCTCCAGGACGGAAACCAGGTCCACCCCCACCACCGCCGGCAGCGTTCCCGTGCGGAACACCACGGCGTAGACGGGTTCCGTCCCGTGCACCAGTGGCACCGCGGCGGCGGCGGGGCTCACTTCCACGCGCAGCGCCGGGCCGTCGGGAACGAAGCCGCAAAGCTGCAGGGTGCCGAGGTACGCCTGCATCCGTTCGTCCGCGGGCAGGGCGTCCAGGGGCGTCATGGCCGCTTCGCGGGGCAGGGCCTGGGTGACCAGGAAGGCGACGAAGAGCAGGAACAGCACGACAGCCGCCGCCGGGACGATGAGCAGGCCCCATCCCCCCAGGCCGAAGCCGGAGAAGGACGCCCCGGAGAGCGCGTAGCCCAGGCCCAGGCCGAACACGATAGGCAGGAATTTGATGATGTTGCTTTTCACGGTTCCTCCCGCAGCGACTCCCGGAGGGAGCGGTAGTCGGCTTTGCCGGTGCCCAGCAAAGGAATGGCTTCCAGGCGGACCACGCGCTGGACGAAGTGCAGAGGCGAGAGGCCGGCTTCCCGCAGGGCCCGGTTGGCCGTCTCCCGGTCCAGGTCGAGCACGGTGAAGAGCACCAGGTCGGGCCGGCCTTCCCCGGCGGTGGCCTCCACCGCCAGGACCGCCGTCTCGGCGTCCGGCGGGGTGAACCGGGCGGACAGGACTTCCTCCACGGCGGGCAGGGAGACCATCTCTCCCCCGATCTTCGCGAAGCGCTTGATGCGACCGGCGAACGCGATGAGGCCGTCCGCGTCCATGGTCACCAGGTCGCCGGTGGGGTACCACTCCCGGCCCGCGAAAGTGCGGAACGGCTGCCGGACGCCTTCCCCGAGATACCCGCGGAAGACGGACGGCCCGCGCACGTAGAGTTCGCCGCGTTCGCCCGGCGCCGCCGGCAGGCCGGTCTCCGGGACGACGACGACCCCCTCGAAGGTCGGCAACAGACGCCCGATGGACCCGCGGCGCGGATGGGCGGGATCGTTGGCCGCCACGATGGGGGAGCATTCCGTGATGCCGTAGCCCTCCACCACAACGAGGCCCGGGCATTTCTGCCCGCTCTCCTCGAACAGCGAGTCCGGGCACTTCTCGGCGCCGGTGATCGCCAGGCGGAGGCGTTGCAACTGGCTACCGCGCCCGGCACGGACGATGCCGCGCAGGAAAGTGGGCGTCCCCACCAGCATGGTGGCCTGGTACGCCCCGCACAGCTGGGCGATGGCGTCGCCTTCCGTGGGGTTGGTGTGGTAGACCACGCGGAGGCCGGTGCTCAGCGGGACCACCATGGTGCAGGTGAGCCCGAAAGAGTGGAACGGCGGCAGGAAGCCCATCATGACCTCGTCCTGCCGGAGATCGATGATCTGGAGGGCGGCCCGCACGTTGCTCAGCACGTTGGCGTGGGTCAGGGGGACAGACTTCGGGAGGTTTTCCGAACCGCTGGTGAACAGGATGGCGGCCGGGTCCTCGGGGGAGATTCTGCGGGGCAGGAGGGCCCGGGGGCGGATCCGGGCCGACAGGGCGGCGGCCACCTTGCGGGCCAGGGAAATGCGGCCCTTCAGGTCCTCCAGGCAGACCATGCGGTCGGCCAGGCCCTTGAGGGTGACGCCGCGGGCTTCGAGGATGCCCAGGAGCCGCCGGGAGGTCAGGATGCACCGCACGCCCAGCCCGTCCAGGGAATGCGTCATGGGGCCCTCGCCGGTGGTCCAGTTCACCATGACGGGAACTTTGCCGGAGAAGTGAACGGCCAGGAAGGTCAGGGCCGCCGCCACCGAAGCCGGGAGCATGATGCCCACGCGCTCGCCCTCTAGCGCCTGGAAGACCTTGCGCAGGGCGAAGCAGCCGGTGACGATGTCGCGGTAGGTCTTGACCCCGGACGACTGGTCCGCCATGGCCGGGAAACCGGGGGTGCGCAGGGCCTGGTCCAGGAATGCCCCGGGCACCGTCGGGGCCTTTGGGCCGACGGTCCGGCCCGCGTTGGCCCGGAACCATTTCGCCGGTACGGGGGCCGTCGGCAGCGCTGCCGAGGCGGTGACCTGGCCGGCGGCCAACCTCAGCAGGTCGGCCACGGTGACGAGGGACTCCATGTCGGGAATGTCCGTGCCGTACTCCCGCGACACCCACTGTCCCAGGTCCGCGATGGCCAGGCTGTCCAGCCCCAGGTCTCGACCGAGGTGGTCTTTCGGGCCGATGCCGGTGGCGCCCGAAACTTCGGCGATTTTCGCCAGGATGTTCTTCTGGATGGTGCGGGAGGCGGCGTCCTCCCCGGAAAATTCGATAGCGGCCGGGACGTTCAGGGACGGCTCGGGCACGACCCGGGTCCCCCCCCGTTCCCAGAACGCCCGCGGCACGTAAGTGTTGGGCCGGGCGCCCTGGTTGTAGAAGTTTTCCAGGTACCGGTTGATGGTCTGCCGGTCGGCGGCGGCCGGGAAATCAGCCGGCTCCACGAACTCCAGGGTGACGTCGCGCTTCGGCAGGAAGAAGACGGCGTTCCGCAGCACGTCCCAGACGCACTGCCGGACTACCCGGGGGACGTCCGGGGACGCCCCGGTGACGCCCCAGCTGAACCGGCTGCCCCACAGGCCGTCGGTGCGGATCAGGACGACCCGGGCGTCCGGCACTTTCTGCAGGATGGCCCAGACGGCGCTGTTCCCGCGGAGGCTCTCCCACCTGGAGCGGAGGATCCTTCCGGCCGGGTAGATCACCACGTTCGCCCCCGATCGCAGGCGGGAAGCGCAAAGCTCCAGCGTCTCCTCGACGACGGCCCGGCCCGCCTGGCGCTCGGCCGTGGGGCTGGGCAGCACGATGATGCGGGCCAGCTTCAGGATGGGCCGCAGGAGCGGGCTGCCGACGCGGTCGCGGTCGGCCAGGACGTACGGGTCGAAAGGGCGGTGGAGGTGCAGGCGCAGGATCAGCGGGTCCACCAGGGCGGGGTGGTTGGGCAGGAACAGGATGCCCGACTTCCCTTTGGCGGCGATCTCGGCGGCCCCCGGGCACTTCGTCCGGTAGCGCAGGTTCGTCAAGGCTTTGCCCAGGCCTAGCAGCAGCGTTCTCACCATTTTCCTCCAGCGGTCGCGATGTTTTCCACGGGGGAAATCCGGGGCGGGAAGCCTGTCGCCGGTCGGTCCGGGATCAGTACAGGCCGCCGCCGGCCGGAGGCTTCGCCGGCGCAGTTTCCCGTTCGCCCTGCAGCACTTCCTTCAGCGCCGCTTCCACCAGGTCCCGTACCGCCTGCCGGTCCACCCCCTGCCCGTCGGCGGCGGGCGGGGCCGGGGCGGCAACGGGGGCGGGCGCGGTCGTGACCGCCGGGCGAACGGCTGCGGGTGCGGTTTCCGTCTGTGGGCTCGGCACGGCGAGCCCGGGGGAGGCGGGCGATTCCGCCATCGCCCGGCCGCGCGTGAATTCCACGGGCCGGATGCCGTAGGCCAGGCGCTTGATGTTGACCAGGTGCAGGGCGGTGACGTTGTCCGACGTAATGTTCCCGCCCCAGGCGCCGCAGCCGAGCGTCAGGGAAGGGGCCAGGCCGGAGGAGTAGCCGATGGCGCCGTGGGTGGAAGACGTGTTGGCCAGGATGCGGGAAACGGGTTTTTCCTCGGCGAACTTGCGGATGATCTCCTCGTCGCGGGAGTGGATGGACAGGGAGTGTCCCATCCCGCCGAAACCCAGGATGCGGATGCACGTCCGGCAGCCTTCCTGCCAGCCGTCCACGACGTAGAAGCCGAGGATCGGCGATAGTTTCTCCATGCTCAGCGGTTCTGCGGCGCCCACTTCCTCCAGCCTCGCCACCAGGGCGGTGGTTTCCTCCGGCACGCGGAAGCCGGCCATGGACGCGATCCGGCAGGCCGATCGCCCCACGATGGCGGCGTTCAGCCCCCCGTTCTTCACCACGGTTTTTTCCAGGAGTTTCTTCTCCTCGGCGCTGCAGACCCAGGCGCCGAAACGCGCGAGCTGCCGGCAGACCTCGGCCTCGACGGGGGCATCGACCACGACGGACTGCTCGGAGGCGCAGATGGTTCCGTTGTCGAAGCACTTCCCGGCCAGGACCATCTCCACGGCGGCCGGGATGTCGGCGGTGCGCTCGATGAAGGCCGGGACGTTGCCGGGGCCCACCCCGAAGGCGGGCTTGCCCGAGCTGTAGGCCGCCTTGACCATGGCGTGCCCGCCGGTGGCCAGAATCACGGCCGTCAGCGGGTGGTGCATGAGTTCGCGGGTGGCATCCAGGGTCGGTTCGGAGACGCAGCCGACGAGGCCCGGGGGGGCGCCGGCCCGCACGGCGGCGTCGTGCATGATGTCGGCCGCCTTGCCGATGCAGCGCCGGGCGGACGGGTGGGGCGAGAAGACCACGGCGTTCCGGCCCTTGAGGGAGATCAGCGACTTGAAGATGGTCGTGCTGGTGGGGTTGGTGGAGGGCACGATGCCCGCGACGACGCCCATGGGGACCGCGATCTCCACGATGCCCAGCGTCTTGTCCTCGCGGACGACGCCCACGGAGCGGAGGGGGCGGATGCTCTCCCAGACGTTCCGGGCGGCCACCGTGTTCTTGACGATCTTGTCATCGACGCGGCCGAAGCCGGTCTCGGCCACGGCGTCCTCCGCCAGTTCCCGGGCCGCGGCCAGCCCTGCCCGGGCCATGGACTCGACCACGCGGTCCACCTCCTCCTGGGAGAAGGCCATGAACCGGCGGTGGGCATCGTCGGCCCTCCTCAGAAGATTTCGCACTTCCTGTATCGATCGAAGATCGGTGTCCAGTTCCATTCCGGTACTCCTACCCTGTGTAATAGCAGCTCGCACACCGCGTCCGTGTCGGAAAGGGAATCCAGCAGGATGTGGGGCGTCCAGTCGGCCAGGGCGGAAACCCCGTAGTCGCCGGTGGCCACGGCCACGGCCACGCAGCCGGACTTCTGGGCGCACTCCACGTCCCGGGGCGTGTCGCCGATCACGTAGAACCGCGTGCCCTTGCCCATGGCGCCCGCGGGCACCATTTCCCGCGCCCGCTTCCGGGCGATGGGGGGCAGCAGGCGTCGCTCGGAGGCGTCGTCCCCGAAGGCGCCGAAGGAGAAATTGTCCCAGAGGCCGTAATGCTCCAGCTTGATCCGGGCACCCTCCTCCCAGTTGCCGGTCAGCAGGCCGACCATGGTGTCCTTCCGGTCCGTCAGCCTCTCCAGCAGGGGCACGACGCCCGGCATGACCCGCCCACGGGGGCTTTTGGCCCGGAGTTCTTCCTGCAGGTACTCGAAATAGTACTTCTGGTAGCGGACGAAGTCGGGGCGGACCTTCCGGGAGGCGACGATCTCCTGGTAGATCTGGCCGTCCACGCGTCCAGCCAGCTTGAAACCTTTCAGCGCGTTGTGAACGCCGTGGACCGTTTGGAATGACCTGTCCATGGCGCGTCGCCCGGCCCCGCCGGTGGAAATCAGGGTCCCGTCGATGTCGAACAGAAAAACGTGCTGGATCATGGGCAAGAACTCCCCGCCGGGCGGGCCTACTCCTTCCGGAACGTGAAAACCAGGCGGCCGATTTTCAGCACGTCCCCGTCGTTGAGCTTGTGGGTGATGCCGGGCTGGATGACGTACTTCCCGTTGATCACGACCTTGTTCTTGCTCTTGAGGTCTTCGATGTAATACTCGTTGTTGAGTTTGAGGATCCTGGCATGCAGGCGCGAGACGTGCTTGCCCGAGTCGTGGGACGACAGGTCGACCTCGGGGAAGCACTTCTTCTCCGGGTCCTTCCGCCCGATCAGGGTGATGTCTTTCACGATGTTGAAGATGTGCCGCTCGGAGTCCAGCCGCAGCATGGCCTTGGAAACCTTGACGAAGGGGGAGTGGGGCTGCTCGATGCCGCAGTTGGAGCAGATCAGGTCGTTCTCCGAGAGGGGTGAAAAGCACTTCACGCAGTAGACGTCGAAGTTCGACTTGGAGGCGCTGCGGATCACGTCGTCGGAGATGGGGATGAAGTCCTTGAACTCTTCCTCGAACTCGCGCTTGAAGAGTTCGAACTCGTTGAGCGGCTGAGATTTCTCGGTTCCGTCGACGCGCTTGGTCTCTTCCTTGATGGTGACGATCTTCGACTTCGCCTCCGGCGGCTGGCGCTTGTCGTTGAGCAGGGTCAGCAGGTCCTTGGTGTCCGGCTCGTCGGCGAAGTACTTCTGGAACAGGGCGTCCAGGTCCTTGCGCAGCGCGTAGGCGGAGGGGTAGCGGTTCCGGGCGTTGTAGGCCACGCACCGGCAGAGGATTTCGTTCATTTCCGGGGAGATTTCCGGGTTGTACTCCCGCGGCAGGGGGTTCTTGGTGAAGTCGAAGATCAGGATCGGCTTGGTCTGGGGGGACACGTTGGTCAGGAAGTAGAAGAGCGTGGCGCCGAGCGAGTAGATGTCGGACGCTGGCTCGATTTTCTCCTCGTACACCTCGGGCGGCACGTAGCCCATGGTCCCGATGGTGGTGATGTCCGTGAGGTTGGCGGTGAGGAAACGGGCGATCCCGAAGTCGATGAGCACCGCGTGGTCCTCTTTCGTCATCATGATGTTGCTGGGCTTGAGGTCGCGGTAGATGATGGGGGGCTTGTTGGTGTGCAGGTAGTGGAGCACGTCGCAGATCTGCACGGCGATCTTGATCACCTTGTGCTCGGGGATCTTCTCCCCGTACTGCTTGGCGAACTTGTTCATGTCCAGCCCGTCGATGTACTCCATGGCCAGGTAGAACTTGTCGTTGTCCTTGAAGTAGTCGTAGACCGACGGGATGCTGGTGTGGCTGAGGGCGGCGAGCAGGGAGGCCTCCCGCTCGAACTCCTTGAGCGTCCGCTCGTGCTCCTCCGGCTCCGAGTAGAGGTCGATCATCTCCTTGATGGCGCAGTGGCGGTTGGATAGGCGGATGTCGCGGGCCTGGTAGACGTTGCCCATGCCCCCGCCGCCGATGCGCTTGATGATCTCATAGCGGTTGAAGAAGATGTGCCCCGGCTGCAGCAGGTTCCGCCGGTGCGGCCGCCCTTCGGCGAGGCGCGGGGAGGCGGCCTCGAACGTTTCGTGCCAGTGCAGGGGGGAGTTGAGCCGGTTGCGCTGCCTCATGATATCTGCACCACGATCACGGAAATGTTGTCTTTCCCGCCGGCATCGTTGGCCATGTTGACCAGGGTTTCGACGGTCCGGGAAGGGTCCTTGCCCTTGGTCACGACCCGCCGGATCTCGCTTTCGGTGAGCATGTTGCTCAGCCCGTCCGAACACAGCACGACGGAGCAGGGGCCCTCCAGCCGGTGCTCGAATATGTCGGCCTCCACCTTCTCCTCCGAGCCCAGGCTCTTGTACAGGAAATTCTTCGCAGGGTGAATCTCGGCTTCCGAAGGGGAAATCTTGCCCAGGTGGACCAGTTGGTTGACGATGGTGTGGTCGCGGGTGAGGAGGGTGATCCTGTCTTCGGCGAGGTAATAGCAGCGGCTGTCGCCGATGTTGGCGATGGTGAGGCTGTCGCCGAGGATCACCGCCGCGGTGAGCGTGGCGCCCATGCCGAAGAAGGCCGGGTTCTTCCGGGACAGGTCGATGATCTCCGCGTTGGCCAGCCGCACCGCCCGCTTGAGCACGGCGGTGGCGTTCGGCAACCGGGGCCGCGAGGGCTCCTTCTTGAAGTGGTAGTTGTAGACGTGGTCGGGCAGGGTGAAGAAGTCGGTGTCGGAGAGCTTCTGGAACAGCCCCCGGCTGATGGTGCGCATGATGCTCTTGACGGCCGTCATGGAGGCGATTTCGCCGGCGTTGTGCCCGCCCATCCCGTCCGAAATGGCGAAAAGGGCGCAGGCCACGTTCCGCGAGTCGGTGGTGGAGGCGAAATTCAGGGTCAATATGCTGTCCTCGTTGCCGGAGCGTTCGAGTCCCGTATCCGTCAGCGCAGCGAATTTCAGTCGATATGAATTTTCCATTGCGAAACAGCCCTTCCTGTATGGAGGGCAATTATAGCGAATTCCCTCTGCTCTCCATATTGTTTTTTCCGGAAATTTTTCTTAGAATGCGCTCTTTTTGTCGCACTGGAGGGTCACACGTAATGCTGGACATCAGACTGCTCAGAGAAAATCCTGAAATGGTGAAGGATAACATGGCCAATCGGGGCGTGGACCTCGATACCGGGAAGTTCGCCGCCCTGGACGAGCGGCGGCGCAAGGTGGTGGCCGAGAGCGAGGAGCTGCGCTCCCTGCGGAACAAGGCCTCCCAGGAGATCCCGCGCCTGAAGAAGGAGGGCCGGGACGCCACCGCCGAGCTGGCCCGGCTGAAGGAGATCGGCGAGCGGATCGCCGACCTGGAGAAGGAACTGCCCGACATCGAGACGGCCCTGTCCGACTTCCAGCTGCGCATCCCCAACATTCCCGACGAGACGGTTCCCGTCGGGCGGACCGCCGACGACAACGTGGAAGTTCGCCGACACGGCACCCCGCGGGAGTTCGACTTCCCCGTGAAGGACCACGTGGACCTGGGCAAGAGCCTCGACATCCTGGACATGGACCGCGCCGCCAAGATATCCGGGGCCCGCTTCGCCGTGTACAAGGGCGCCGGGGCCGCGCTGGAGCGGGCCATCATCGCCTTCATGCTGGACATGCACACCCGGCAGCACGGCTACACCGAGATCCTGCCGCCGTTCATGGTCAACGCCGCCTCCCTGGTGGGAACGGGCAACCTGCCCAAGTTCGCGGAGGACCTCTTCCACATCGAGGGCTCGCCCTACTACCTCATCCCGACGGCGGAAGTGCCGGTGACGAACCTGTACCGCGACGAGATCCTCGACGACGGCCTCCTGCCCATCAAGCACGTCGCCTACACCCCCTGCTTCCGGAGCGAGGCCGGCTCCTACGGGAAGGACACTCGCGGACTGATCCGGCAGCACCAGTTCAACAAGGTGGAGCTCGTCAAGTTCACCCGCCCCGAGGAGTCCATGGAGCACCTGGAGGCCCTGACCGCCGACGCGGCCCGGATCCTCGAACTCATCGGCCTGCCGTTCCGGATCATCGTCCTCTGCACGGGGGACATGGGCTTCTCCTCGGCCAAGACCTACGACATCGAGGTCTGGCTGCCGAGCCAGAAGCGCTACGTGGAGATCTCCTCCTGCAGCAATTTCAAGGACTTCCAGGCCCGGCGGGCCAACATCCGCTACCGTCCCGGCCGCGACGCCAAGCCCCGCCTGGTCCACACCCTCAACGGTTCGGGCCTGGCCATCGGGCGCACCTGGACGGCCATCGTGGAAAACTTCCAGAACGCCGACGGCAGCGTCGGCATCCCCGAAGTCCTGCAGCCCTACATGCACGGGCTGAAAAGCATCGGTTAAAAAATTCAAGAGGTAATGACGAAATGATCAAGGCCACCGAGATCCGCAAAGGGAACATCATCAAGATGGACAACGACCTCTACCAGGTCGTCAGCTTCCAGCACGTCACGCCGGGCAACCTTCGCGGTTTCGTGCAGGCGAAGCTGCGCCACCTGGCTTCCGGCAACACCAAGGACCACCGCTTCCGCTCCATCGACACGGTGGAGAAGGCCTTCCTGGACACCCAGATGATGGCCTACCTCTACTCCGACGGCGACGAGCACCACTTCATGAACAACGAGACCTACGAGCAGATCGGGCTCTCGTCCGACACGCTCGGCGACTCCGTGTCGTACCTCAAGCCCGAGACCATCATCACGGTGGACTTCTACGAGGGCAAGCCGGTGGGCATCGAACTGCCCGCCACGGTGGACCTCAAGGTAGTGGAGACCATGCCGGGCATGAAGCACGCCACGGTGTCCAACGTCACCAAGCCGGCCACCATGGAGACCGGCCTCATCGTCCAGGTTCCGGCCTTTGTCGAGGAAGGCGACGTCCTCCGCGTCAACACCGAGACGGGGGAGTACATGAGCCGGGTCTGACGGCCCTCCCGTTTCCCGGGCGCCGCCGCCGGCCCGGGGAACGTCCGCCGAAACGCCAAGCGCCGCTCCCGGGAGCGGCGCTTGCTTTTTTCGTTGGAAGGGAAACGGAATCAGTTCTTGCGGTCGATGTCGGAGGCCCCGGACGTTTCGGTGCGCTTGACCTCGGGGTTGCCGGAGTATTCGAAGGAACTGGCGCCGCTGGCTTCGGCGTCCAGGACCTTCTCCACCTGCATCTCCCCGCTGCTGGCGCCGCTCAGCGAGATCGTCAGCCGGTCGGCGGAGAAGCGCGCCATCCGCAGCTTGCAGGCGCCGCTGGCCTCAACGGTGAGGGAGCGCGCCTTCCCGGTCAGGGAAACGGAGGAGGCGCCGCTGACATCCATGACGCCGTCTTCCATGGCGATGGCCCCGTCCAGGCTGCAGGCCCCGCTGAGCTCCATCTTGAAGTCCTGCGCCAGCCACTCCCCGTCGAGGTGCCCCTGGCAGGCGCCCGAGAGGCCGACAAAGGCGAGTTCCGGCATGTACACGTTCGCTTCGACCTGCATGTTGCTGTAGGAGTGTCCCGACTTCATCCCGAGGTAGAGGACGTCGCCGCGCTTTTCCACCTCGACGTAGGGGAGCAGGTTTTCCTGGACCGACACCGACACCTTGAAGCGGTCCGCCTTGTGGATGGTCACTTTCATGGCGCTGGAGGCCTCCACGCCGTTGAAGCCGGCCAGGTCGTACTCCTTGGCCTTCATCGGCCCTTTCCCCTGGATTGTGTTCAGGTGGCAAGCCGACATTGAAAGGACGATCATCATAATCAGGGCGCTGCTCAACAAAATTCCGCGTTTCATCTTGGTGCTCCTCGTGGGGTGTTCCTGCGTCGCCGGGGCGGGCCCGGGCGGCCATTGAACATGAAACGACGGCGGTCTCGAAAAGGTTCGTGCCCAGTGAATTTTTCAGTGCGGTCTGGCCGTGGCGCAGACTTCAGTCTGCGCGACGAACTCGGGGGCGTCGCGGCCGGGCCTCGCGCGAAGCCGCGAAGACCGCGAAGGGGGAGGAAACACGAAGGCACCAAGAACACGAAGAAAAAGAAGAAGATGGATGGATATGGCAAACGCCGGAAGCAGGGGGGCGTGAATTATAGCAGATAAGACGCACGGGAGCGGGCGGTTCGCGCATCGGGGACCGCCGGCTTCCAGCCGGCCTGCATTGGTAACAAGAAACGGGAGGTCGGCGGGAGGCTGATGATCTGTAGACAAAAACCGCGGAGTTTCACAGAGAACCGCGGAGGATGGAAGTCGTTTTTGATGCTTGATCGGAGGGTTTGATTTTCCGAACTTCGTCTTTCTGGTGTTCGTGTCCCTCCCCTCCCACGATGCCGAAAGCGGCGTCTCGAAGACTCGCCGCCGCACTCCTGGCCAGTGGCCACGGCGCCTACAGACGTTCTGCCGTAGGCGCCTTCCGCCGGAAGGCGCACCAAAGGGCAGCCCATCGCGCGTCGGCCTTCGCCCCGCCGCGGAAAGCAGGTGCGCCTTGCATCGCAAGGCGCCTACGGGCGGAACGCGGTCGCGCCGGCTAGTGTTAACGGGTGGCGTCGGGGCCGAACCACTCGCGGAGGCGGTCCGGGCGCTTGAGAACGTGGCGCCAGATGCCCCAGGCGGCCCCGGAGCGGTTGTGGTCGGGCAGGAGGCGGGGGAAGCGGCTTTTCAGCGATTCCGGGGCGTTGGCCATGAGCAGGGGAAGCCCGGCCAGGTCCAGCATGTCCACGTCGTTGTAGTTGTCGCCGATGGCGGCCATGGCGGCGGGGTGGACGCCGAGCAGCTGCCCCACGAAGGCCAGGGCGTCGCCCTTGGACACGTCGGGGGCCATGATGTCGAGCAGGGAGAGGTCGCGTCCGGCGTACTCCGTGAGCAGCAGCTTGACGTCGCTGCCGTACCGCCGTTCCATCCACCCGCGCAGGAACTCCATCTCGGCGACGTGGCCGCAGAAGAGGACCTGGATGATCTCGGGGAGGTTCGCCGCCTCGAAGCGGGGCAGGAGCTGGACGTCGTTCCAGCCCTGGACGAGGTAGCGGTCCAGGTGGCGGTGCTGGGCGGGGCCGTCCTCGATGAGCACCGAGCCGCCGGTTTCGGGCTCGGCGAACAGCATGGGGGAGAAGCCGAGCGAGCGCCCCTCGCGGATGACGCTGATGGTCAGGGGAAGGGACAGGCCCCGGGCGTAGACCACCAGCCGGCTCTGCACGTCCTTGATGACGGCGCCGTTCTGGAAGGCCATCAAGCCCGTCAACCCGAGGATCTCGGCGTAGCGGACGGCCATGCTGAAGCGCCGCCCGGTCACGGGCACCAGGTGGACACCCGCCTCGCGCAGGTCGCGGGCCGCCGCCCGATTGGCCGCGGAAATGGCGTAGCCGGAGTCCAGCATGGTGCCGTCGAGGTCGACGGCGACGAGGCGGATCCGGCCGGGGATGGGAGGCGGTTTGGTCATGGGGTCGCGAAAAAAAATGGCCGGCCCGAGGGGCCGGCCGGAAACAGTCGGGTGAACCGATTAGCGGGCGTTGAAGACGATGCCGGCGCCGAAGCGGAACACGTTGGACTTGGTCCATTCGCCGGTGATGCGGATGTAGTCGAACTGGGCGAGGCGGATGGAGACGTTGTCGGAAACCTTGACGTCGACGCCGCCGCCGAAGCCGAAGCAGAACTTGTTGGCGGATTCGGAATACCAGTGGTCGTTCATCCGGTAGGCGCCCTTGAGGTGGGCGATGCCGAACAGGCCGCGGACGAAGGGCGCCACGGCGTCATGGCTGCGCATCACGAACTGGGGGCCGCCCATGATGAAGTAGGCGGAAGCGCTGTCTTCATCGACGCCGACGATATCCATGTCGTCCCACTTCTTGTTGTTCCAGCTGAAGTCGCCGACGATCCCGAAGTTGGGGGTGAGGTAGGCGCAACCGGACACACCGAAGCCCTTGTAGCTGTTGATGCCGTCATACAGGTAGTCGGAGGACAGGTGCAGGTAGTTCCACCCGCCGTAGAAGTCGAACTTCGGGGCGTCTTCGGCCACAACGAAGAAGGAGCCGACCACCAGCATGGCACAAACAAACAGTAATCTTTTCATTGAAACACCTCCAAAAATTTGTGTAGAGATCGAAATCGATAAAACCTGATGAACTTTATCCGAGAAGTGTTCAGAAGTCAACGAGATTTTTCGCCCGCCGCCCGGCCGGCCCCGGGAAACCCGCTTCGGAAACCGCTATTACGAGGGCGGGCGGAAACTTGTTTCAACGGTCAGCGGGCGTTGAAGACGATGCCGGCGCCGAAGCGGAACACATTGCCCTTGGCATAGCCGCTGGTGACCCGGATGTAGTCGACCTGGCCGACGCGCACGGAGACGTGGTCGGAGACCTTGACGTCCAGCCCGGCGCCGAAGCCGAAGGCGAACTTGTTCTCGGTGAACAGCTCGTATTCGCCCAGGTCGATCTTGACGTGGGAGAGGCCCAGCAGGGCCCGCACGAAGGGCGTCACGGACTCGTGGCTGCGCATGGCGAACTGGGGACCGAACAAGGCGAACATGGCCGTTCCCTTGGCGTCCCAGGTGAGAATATTGTAGTACACTTCCTTGTTTTTCTGGTTCCAGCTGAAATCGCCGACGATGCCGATGCTGGGGGTGAGGTAGACGCAGCCGGACAGGCCGAAGCCCTTGTAGCTGGTGTAGGACAGGTCGTTGCCCTGGACCGATTGCACGGCGCCGTAATGGAGCAGGCTCCAGCCGCCGTAGAGGTCGAACTTGGGGTGATCCTCGGCAAAGGCCGGGAAAGCGCAGGCGAATAGACAGAGACAGAGGGCCGGCAACGCTTTTTTCATGGCAACACCTCGATTTGGATTGTTTGCAGTTCTCGTTCCGAAATGTAGTCCACCCGGCCATCGAAGTCAATGCCCTTTTTCGGGCGTTGACAAGCGTGCCACGGCATACGATAATCTTCGATTGCCTTCCGGCCGGGACGGGGAGTCCTGTTCTCGAAACGCCGACCGCCGGGGGGAAAGCCGCCATGGGGAGACGGGTATGCACTACGTGCTTGGCATCGACATCGGCGCGGTAAGCGTCAAGGCCGCCATCATCGGGACGGAGGCTTCGCGGGAGCATCTCCGGCAGATCGCCGGGGAGGACCCCTTCTTCCGCTACGTCGCGCCGGACCCGGCGCTGACCCCCAAGCTGCCGCCCATCCTGCTGACCGACTACACCCGCATCAAGGGGCAGCCCCTGCGCGCCGCCCTGGAGCTGCTCGGGAAGGTCCGCCGGCACATCCCGCTGGAGAGCCTTTCCGGCGTCCAGGCCACCGGGACCGGCGGCCGCCTGTTGGCCAAGGTCATGGCCCTGCACGAGGCCAACGAGTTCAAGGCCGTCTGCCGGGCCGTCCAGGAGACGCACCCCGACATCCGCACCATCTTTGAAATGGGCGGGGAAAAATCCAAATACATTTTACTGGAGCCCGACCCCGGCTCCGGGACGTTCGGCATCGCGGACTACGAGGCCAGCGGCGACTGCGCCGCGGGGACCGGCTCCTTCCTGGACCAGCAGGCCAAGCGCCTGCTGTTCGAGATCGAGGACGTCGGGAGGATCACCGCCGAGGCCGACAAGAGCGCCCGCATCGCGGGGCGGTGCTCCGTCTTCGCCAAGTCGGACATGATCCACGCCCAGCAGAAGGGCTACACCCCTCCGGAAATCCTCCGGGGCCTCTGCGAGGCCGTGGCCCGGAACTTCAAGTCCTCCATCACCAAAGGCCGCAAGGTCGAGCCCCGGGCCGCCTTCGTCGGTGGGGTGGCCTTCAACAGCGGCGTGGTGCGGGCCATGGAGGAAGCCTTCGACCTGCGCAAGGGCGACCTGCTTCTGCCGGAGAACGGCTGCTGGTTCGGCGCCCTGGGCGCCGCCTTCCTGGAGCGGGACGCCGCCGTGAAGTCCACCATCCCCTCCCTGGAAGCGCTGGAGCGGCACCTGGGCAGCGCGGTGCACGACTTCCCCACGGCCGAGCCCCTGGACATGGACAAGGTGGTGCTTCTGCGCGAGCGCATCCCGCCCTACTCCTTCGACGGGAAGGCGCTTCCGGTGAAGTCGTTCCTCGGCATCGACATCGGCTCCGTCAGCACCAACCTGGTGCTCATCGACGACGCGGGGGACGTGATCAAGGAAATCTACCTGCGCACCCAGGCCCGGCCCATCGAGGTGGTCAACGAGGGCCTTTCCATGATCCGCGACGAGTTCGGCGACAAGGTCGCCATCCACGGCGTGGGGACCACCGGCTCCGGGCGCGAGCTCATCGGCATGCTCGTGGGCGCCGACATGGTGGTGGACGAGATCACCGCCCACAAGACCGGCGCCGGGTACATCGGCGAGAAGCTGCTGGGCCTGAAGGTCGACACCATCTTCGAGATCGGCGGGCAGGACTCCAAGTATATCCGCCTGCAGGACGGCGTCGTCACCGACTTCGCCATGAACGAGGCCTGCGCCGCCGGCACCGGCTCCTTCCTCGAGGAGCGGGCCGAGGAGCTGGGCATTTCCATCAAGGGCGAGTTCTCGCAGAAGGCCATGGCCAGCCGGGCCCCCATCCGGCTGGGCGAGCGCTGCACCGTCTTCATGGAGCAGGACGTCAACGCCTACCTGCAGAAGGGCGCCCGCCTGGAGGACGTCGTGGCCGGCCTGGCCTACTCCATCGGCTACAACTACATCAACCGCGTCGTCCTCGGGCGCCCCGTGGGCGAGGTGGTCTTCTTCCAGGGCGGCACGGCCTACAACGACTCGGTGGCCGCGGCCTTCTCCAAGATCCTGGACAAGCGCATTATCATCCCGCCCTTCAACGGGGTCATGGGGGCCGTGGGCGCCTCCCTGCTGGTGCGGGAGAAGGTGGGCTGCACGGGCGAGAAGACCCAGTTCCGCGGCTACAGCCTCGACGACGTCGACTACACCCTGCGCGAGTTCACCTGCAAGGGCTGCACCAACTTCTGCAGCATCCAGGAATTCCGCGTGGAGGAGGAGAAGGTCTACTGGGGCGACAAGTGCTCCGACCGCTTCCGCAAGCGCGCCAAGGTCAACAAGGAACCCGTGGTGGAGGACCTGCTCTCGCTGCGGGCCAAGTGGATGCTGGAAGGCTACGAGGAACCCTCGGGCAAGCGGCCGGTGGTGGGCATCCCCCGGGCCCTGTACACCTACGACCGCTTCCCGCTGTGGAACACCTTCTTCCGGGAACTCGGCTACGACGTGCTCCTCTCGCCCCAGACCAACCGCCAGATCGGCCTGGACGGCGAGCAGGCCACCGTGTCGGAGCCCTGCTTCCCCATCAAGGCCGCCCACGGCCACGTGAAGTACCTGCTGGACGAGAAGGCCGACTACGTCTTCGTGCCCAACATCATCGACAGCGAGTCCCCCTTCCAGCGCCCCGCCAGCTTCATGTGCCCCTGGGGGCAGACGCTGCCCTTCGTCGTGCGGTCGTCCCCCTGGTTCGCGCCCGCGGAGAAGCGCTTCCTCATGCCCACCATCCACTTCCGCTGGGGGCCCGAGGAGGTCAAGAAGGACCTCCTGACCCACTTCCGGGAAGTGGGGTTCCCGGTGGACAAGAGGGCCCTCGGCCGGGCCTTCGACAAGGGCTACGAGGCGCAGATGGCTTTCTACGACAAACTGCGGGACGCAGGGCGCCAGGCCCTGGCGCGCCTGGAAGAGACAGGCGAACTCGGCGTCGTGCTCGTGGGGAGGCCTTACAACATCTACGACTCCGGCATCAACCTGGACGTGGCGAAGAAGCTGCGGGATTTCTACGGAGTGAACGTCATCCCCATCGACTTCTTCCCCGTCGACGAGGTGGACATCTCCGACGTCAACGACAACATGTTCTGGAACTACGGCCGCAAGATCATCGCCGCCGGCAAGATCGCCTTCGAGAAGCCGTACCTGCACCTGATCTACATCACCAACTTCAAGTGCGGCCCCGATTCCTACGTCAAGCACTTCATCGGCAAAGCGTCCGGGAAACCGTTCCTGGTTCTCCAGTTCGACGCGCACAGCAACGACGCGGGCGTCATGACGCGCTGCGAAGCCTATCTGGACAGCAAAGGAGTTCTCCGGTGGTGGAGCAAGAAAAAAGCCCAGTAAAAGACACCCAGCAGGACAGCCTGGTGGGGAAGACCCTCTGGATCCCCCGCATGAGCTACGGGGGGGCCAGGACCTTCGCCGCCGCCTTCCGGGCCATCGGCGTCCAGGCGCAGGAGTGCCCTGACGGCACGAGCCGGGCCATGGAACTGGGCGGGCGGTACACGTCCGGGGAAGAGTGCTATCCCGAGAAGATCACCCTCGGCACCTTCCTGGAACAGGCGGCGCAGCCCGGCTTCGACCCGACCAAGAACGCCTTTTTCATGCCCACGGCCGGCGGGCCCTGTCGCTACGGCCAGTACGCGCCCCTGCTGCGCAAAATACTGTCCGACCTGAAGATGGACAACATTCAGGTTTTCGCCCCCACTAGCGAGAACGGCTACAAGGGCGTCGGCGGCAACGTCGGCGAGCTCATGCGCACGGCCTGGCGGGCCCTGGTGGTGTCCGACGCCCTGCGCAAGTTCCTGCACAAGACCCGCGCCTATGCCAAGAACCCCGCCGACGCCGACCAGGCCCACGAGGACAGCCTCGGCGACGTCTGCGCGGTGCTGGAGAAGCCCGGCATGAAGGCCGGGGCCAAGCTCCGCGAGCTCGTGAAGGCCATGGAGCGCAGCCGGGAACGCTTCCGCAGCGTGGCGGCCGACTACCGGGAAGTCCGCCCGCTCATCGGCGTCGTGGGCGAGATCTTCTGCCGCCTCAACACGTTCAGCAACGAGCACCTCATCCGCCGCATCGAGGCCCAGGGCGGGGAGGGGTGGCTGTCCGACATCTCCGAGTGGGTGTGGTACACCAACTTCGAGACGGAAAAGCGCATCCGCCGCAAGGGCAAGCGTTGGTCCCTGGAGATGCTGGGCTCCAAGATCAAGAGCGCCGTACAGCGCGCCGACGAACACGCCCTCCTGGAAGTGGTGGAAAAGGACCTGGTCGGCTACGAGGAACCCCACGACATCCGCGAGGTGCTGACCTACTCCCTGCCGTACCTGCCGCACTGGGGCGCCCTGGGCGAGATGACGCTCAGCGCCGGGAAGGCCATCTACCTCTATGAGAAGGGGGCCGACGGCATCGTGGACATCAGCCCCTTCACCTGCATGAACGGCATCACCTGCGAGGCCGTCTACCCGCGCATCAGCGCGGACCATGACAACATCCCCATTAAAAACTTCTATTTCGACGGGACATGCAAGGACGTCGATACGGCGGTGGGGATCTTCATCGAACTGGCCAGGACGTACGGGCGCCGCAAGCGGAAGGCGCGCCGGCTGCCCTGGTACTTCTCGTCCTGAGCTCCGGCGGAAGCGTCGGGCCGGAAAGGGGGAAGGCTGATGACCGGCGGCGACCGTCCCGCGGCGCCCAGCGGCCTCCCGACGGAGGCGGAGGGGCTTTCCTCCGCACTGGAAGCCCTGGCCGGCGCCGGGGACTGGGCCGGGCTGTTCGACCTGGCCACTTCCGACCGGGGGGAAGCGGGCGGCGCCGAGTCGAGGTTCTACGCGGCCCGCGCCGCCGGCCGGCTGGGGCGCCACCGCGAGGCGGCGGAGCGCTGGGCCGCCCTCGTCCGCGAATTTCCCGACGCCGCTGACCTGTGGATCGAGCTTTCCAATGCCCTGGCCGATGCCGGCGACCGCCCGGCGGCCCTGCAGGCCCTGCGGCGGGCCGCCCGCCTGGACCCGCGGAACCCGGTCGTCCCCAACAACATGGCCCTGCTCTACCAGGCCCTCGGGAGGCCCGCCGAGGCTGCCCGCTGCCTGGAAAAGGCGGCCGCCCTGGCCCAGGGCTCCAGCGGGATCCTCCTGAACCTGGCCCAGGCCCGCTTCGCGCAGAAGCGCCTGCCCGAAGCCGTCGAGCTGCTGCGCCAGGCGCTGGCGGCCGACCCCGCCAACGTGGACGCCCGGTACCTGCTCGGGCAGATCCACTGCATCCGGCAGGAGAACGCCGAGGCGGTGACCCACTACCGGGCCGCGCTGGCCCAGGCGCCGGAAAACGCCCCGGTCTCCATGGCCCTCGCCTTCTCACTGCAGGAACTGGACCGCTTCGGGGAAGCGCTGGAGGCTTCCGAGAAGGCCCTCGCCCTGGCCCCCTCGCCGAAACACATGGTGGAAGCCGCGGACGTCTGCCTCGCCGCCGGCTTCCACCCCCGGGCGGCCCGTCTGTTCCGCTCGGCCATGGAGAGCGACCCGGCTTCGGTCAAGGCCGCCTGGGGGCACTGCGTCGCCCACCTCCCCATCGTCTTCGAAGATGAGCAGGAGATCGAGCGCTCCCACAAGTGGTACGGGCGCCACCTGGCCCGCCTGCGGGACGGCCTGCGCCTCGACACGCCGGAGCGGGCGGAGGCGGCCTACCAGGCCTTCCTGGCCTGGTACCCCTTCTACCTGGGCTACCAGGGCCTGGACGCCACCGAGTTGCAGAAGACGTTCGGCGGCATGGTGCACGAGGTGATGAAGGCCCGTTTCCCCGAACTGGCCGTCCTCCCCCCGCCCCCCCCGCCGAAGCCCGGCGAACCGCTTCGCGTGGCGGTGGTCAGCGCCTATTTCTACAACCACACGGTCTGGAAGCTCTTCCTGAACGGTTGGATGAGCCGGCTGCGCCGGGACGGCCTCGAACTGCACGCCGTCAGCCTGGGTTGGAAGGTCGACGCCACCACGGAGAACAGCCGGCCCTTCTTCCGGAGCTGGACGCCCTACCACGGCGCCCTGGCCGACACCCTGCAGGCCATCGCCGCCCTGCGCCCCCACGTGCTCCTCTACCCCGAGATCGGCATGCACGCGCTGGCCGGGATGGCCGCCGGGCTGCGCCTGGCCCCGCTGCAGGCCGTCTCGTGGGGCCACCCGGTCACCACAGGTCTCCCGACCATGGACTGCTTCCTGACCAGCGACCTGATGGAGCCGGCCGACGGCGACGCGCACTACTCGGAGAAACTCGTGCGCCTGCCGGACCTGGCCGTCTGCTACCTGCCCCAGACCGTCGAGGGTGAATCCCCCGGGCGCGGAGGTTTCGGCCTGCCCGAAAAGGCGGTCCTCTACCAGTGCACCCAGTCGCTGTTCAAGTACCTGCCGCGTCACGATTGGATCTATCCGGCCATCGCCGGCCAGGTGCCCGACGCCTGCTTCGTCTTCCTGCAGTCGCGCAGCCCCTTCCTGACCGAGCGCTTCCGTTTGCGCCTGGAGCGCGCCTTCGCCGCGCGCGGGCTGGACGCCGGGCGCCACGTGCGCTTCCTGCCCCGCCTGCCCCAGAGCGCCTACCTGGTCCTCCACCGGGAGATGGACGTGTACCTCGACAGCCTGGAGTGGTCCGGCGGAAACACCACGCTGGAGGCCCTCAACGACGGTCTGCCCATGGTGACGCTGCCCGGCCGGTTCATGCGGGGGCGCCACACGGCGGCCATCCTCCGGAAAGCCGGGGTGACCGGGGGGATTGCCCGCGACGAACAGGAGTACGTCCAGATCGCCGTGGCCCTGGGCCGGGACGCCGCCTTCCGCCGGTCCATGTCGGAGGATCTCCTGACCGGCCGCGGGCGGGTGTACGGCGACGAAGCCCCCCTCCGCGCCCTGGAGAACTTCCTGCAGCGCGCCAGGGAGGCCCGGAGCTGTACGAAAGACGCAGGGTGAAACGACTGGCTGCTCCGCAGGCGTTCTGCTGGGAGTCGGAATCGGTGGCCCCGAAGCCGTTCAAGCGTTTCCTCAGAGAATTTGTAAAGCCAGTCTGGATTATCTCGCGTTAAATCGAAAATTACGTTTATAATTTCCCGTAGGTAATGATGTAACACTCTTGGTCGGTGTCGTCGCGGGTTTTCCGGTCGCGTCACGGAGCACCCACCTCCTGTCGTCTTCGAAATCGACGAGGCGAAAAGCGGGAGGGTGGCCAACCGGCGGCCGAGTTGGTCCGCTGTCGTTCGGCCTCGTGGCGTTGCCCGCGGATTTCAGACCGAAGCTCACAGGAGGGAGACATGCAAAAATCGAGAAATCCCCTTCGAATCGGGATTCCCATGGCCCTGGCCTGCCTGCTTCTCACGGCCTCCGGCGTCGCCCAGGAGGAAGCGTCCCGCGACATATCGGACGTTTCGCTGGAAGATCTGCTGAAAGTCTCCGTATCGGTGGCGACAAAGACCGCCCTCTCTCTTCGGGAAACACCGAGTATCGTTTCCCTCGTCACCGAGGAGGAAATTGCCAATTCAGGAGCCAGGGATCTCATCGACGTGCTGCGCCTGATCCCCGGGTTCGACTTCGGCGTCGATGTCCAGGGCGTTGTGGGCATCGGCGTCCGGGGCAACTGGGCCCATGAAGGGAAAGCGCTCCTGCTTGTCGACGGCCAGGAGTTCAACGAAGCCCTTTTCTCCAACATCCCGTTTGGACGGCATTTCCCGGTGGACAGCATCCGGCGCGTTGAGGTCATCCGCGGACCCGGGTCGGCCATCTACGGCGGGTACGCGGAATTGGCGGTCATCAACATCATCACCAAGGGCGCAGAGGACTTGAACGGGGCCCAGGTGTCCTCGTCCTATGGGGTGATGGGAGACGCGTTGGGGCAACGGAATGTGAGCGTGTCCGCCGGGACCAGGCGGAAAGACCTTGCCGTCGCCGTCACCGGTTCGGTCAGCCAGGGGAACCGGAGCGACCGGAACTTTGTGGACGTGTACGGGGACTCCTACCCCATGGCCGACGCATCGGAGTTGAACCATGTCTACCTCAACGCCAGCCTGCAGTACAAGGGCTTCGGTTCCCGGTTCTTTCTGGACCGGTACCACACCACCATGCGCGACGCCGCCAGCAACATCACCCCCTGGGTCATTCCCATCGACTTTCAATCCCTGTTCCTGGATTTCTGGTACGACATCAAGGTGAACGACAAGCTGACCGTCACCCCCCGGTTCAAGTTTCGCCGGCAGGAGCCGTGGAAATCCAACACCGCCGACGTTCAACGCATGGTTGACGAATACCCGGGCGTGTACGATTTCCTCCAGGTCGACAAAACCTCCGATCGAATCACCGCCAACGTGACGGCGACCTACGACCCGTTCAAACGGCTGAACATCGTGGCCGGGACAGAGTTTTTCCGCGAAAAGGCCACCGATCGCATCGGTTTGTTCTCCAACAATCTGGCCACCTTGTCGTACAACAACGCGGCCTTTTTCGGCCAGGGGCTGATCAAGACGCCGGTGGTGGACATCGCTGTCGGGGCCCGGTTCGACCGACATTCCCGTTCCGGGTCCAGCTTCGTGCCCCGTTTCGGCGTCATGCGCCATTTCGACCGGGTCCATTTCAAATTCCTGTACAGCCGTGCGTTTCGGGCCCCGGGCATCGAGAACCTCAACCTGAACCCCCTCATCCGCCCGGAAAAAACGACGGTCCTGGAATTCGAGGTCGGCTACCTGGTTTCCAAGAGCATTCTGGTCACGGTCAATTTCTACGACATCAAAATCCGGAACCCCATCGTCTACTTCTACGACGTCGAGGACCCGGTGCAGCCGGAAAAATACGTCAATTTCCCCCGCACGGGAACGCGCGGACTGGAAATGGAGTGGCGTTTCAAGGGCAACTGGGGTTACGTCACGGCGAATTACTCTTACTATCGGGCCAACGACAACCGGGTGCCCGCCTACGGTGTCCCTGGCGACGACGGCGTCCTGTTGGCTTTCCCCGCCCACAAGCTGACCGTCAACGGTCACCTCAAACTGACGAAACGCCTCTCTGTCAACCCGAGCCTGGTGTATCTGAGCAAACGGTACGGCGTCAGCGGGTTGAATGAAGCGCAGGACGATGCGGTGATCTCGTCTTTCGATCCCAAAGCCTTAGTCAACCTGTACTTCCAATACAAGGAGACCGGGGTGAAGGGCCTGACCCTGGGCTTCGGCGTGGCGAACCTTCTGAACGCCAAATATTCTTTTCTGCAGCCGTACAGCGACGGGTGGCATGCCCCCTATCCGGACCGTTCCCGGGAGTTCTACGTCAAGGCGACCTACGTGTTCCAGGCGGGGCAATGAGCCGGCGTCCGGTGAGCCCGGCGGCGGGACGCAGGGCGATCCCGCTGCCAGAGAGAGGGGGCCGCGCGGGGCACACGCGCATGAGGAGATGCCCGCAACGGCGGGATGCGCTGTCTTCCGCACCCGCGATCCTTTGCTTCATTTTCAGATGCCCCTTGGCCTGAAACTCCGGTATAATGCGAACATTGAAGCGATTTCTGGAGGGGCGTCATGATCATCCGCAACGGGCAGGTGGCACTGCCGGAAACAGACGAGCCGGTGGCCCTGGACATCCGCGTCGAAGGCGACACCATCGTCGAGATCGGCCCACGGCTGAAGGGCGACCGGGAAGTGCTCGACGCCGAGGGTCTGCTGGTTCTGCCCGGCGCCATCGACCCGCACGTGCACTTCGACGACCCCGGCTACACCGAGCGGGAGGACTTCACCTGCGGCAGCATGGCCGCGGCGGCGGGCGGCGTCACCACGGTGCTGGACATGCCCTGCACCAGCGTGCCGCCCGTGACGTCCCTGGACAACCTCCAGGCCAAGCTGCGGGAGGTGGAGAAGAAGTCGGTGGTGGACTTCGGCTTCCACGGCGGCATCAGCGCCCAGTCCTTCGACGAGGGCTTCCCGGAGCGCCTGCGGGAGCTCGCCCCCGAGGTCACGGGGTTCAAGACCTATTTCCTGTCGGGCATGGAGACCTTCGGCCGCCTGGACCTGGGCCGGTTCGGCCGGGTGCTCGAGGAGACCGCCCGCCTGGGCGTCCCCGTCCTGCTGCACGCCGAGGACCACGACTTCGTCGCCGAGGCCGAACCCCGCGCCCGGCGGCACGGCGGCACCCCGCTCCAGCACTACGAGTCGCGGCCCGAGGAGGCGGAACTGCGCGCGGCCACCGCCGCCGTCGACCTGGCCGTCAGGACCGGGGCCAAGCTGCACATCTGCCACGTGGCCACGGCCGGGGTCGGCGAGCTGACCCGGGGCCACCGCAACGTCAGCGCCGAGACCGCGCCGCACTACCTGGCTTTCGACCTGGACGACTACCTGCGCATCGGGGCCCCGCTCAAGGCCAACCCGCCGGTGAAGCGCGCCGAGCGCGAGAAGCTGTGGCGGCTGCTGGCCCTCAACACCATCGCCTTCGTGGCCTCGGACCACGCCCCCTGCCCGGCGGCGGAGAAGGACACGGGCTCCATCTGGACGGCCTACTCGGGAATTCCCGGGGTGGGGACCCTGTTGCCCTTCCTGCTCTCGGAAGGCTACCTGGCCAGGCGGCTGGCGCTGCCGCGCTTCCTCGACGCCATCGCCGGCAACGCGGCCCGGCGCTTCGGCCTGACCGAGCGCAAGGGGTTCATCTCCGTGGGCCGCGACGCCGACCTGGCCCTCGTCGACCTCGCCGACTCGTGGACCGTCCGCGGCGAGACCTTCCTCTCCAAGGGCAAGGTGACCCCCTTCGAGGGCATGACGCTGAAAGGGCGGGTGATCCTGACCCTGGTGCGCGGCCGGGTGGTCTACGCGGCCGGCCGGGGCGTCACGGTCGCCCCGGGCTGGGGGCGGCGCGTCCGGCGCAGGCCCTGCTGAGCGCGGAGAGTTTTCACCACCAAGACACAAAACCCGCCGGGGCCCGCCTTCCGGCAGTGCTTTCCACAACCCCGGGCTGGGCGGTTGCACTGAAAGTCGGTGCGCGCGAGGCGGTACGGAAAGGGGGATTGCTCATCGTGAAAAGGCGCTTGTCGGGATGGACCATCTTCCTGACCATCCTCTGGGGATGCGGAATCGCCGCCGGCCAGGACTGCGGGTCCATGGAATACCGGAACCAGAACCAGGCAGGCTGGAACCCCATCGAGTTGGCCTGCCTCGAGGGTGTCGCCCAGGATGCCTGGTGTTGCCCCATTCCCGGTGTCTGCGTCGGCTTGTTCAGCGAAAGTGACCACCGCTTCGTGACGGGCACGTCGTCGGACGAACAGGGGCGTTTCCGCCTCGGGCCCGTGCCTGACGGCGACTACCGCCTTGTGGCCGAGTACTCCTGCTTTTGTGTTGCGAACACGCGGGTTCGCCTCGCCCAGAACAAGCGAAACCACGACAAGTTGCTGCTACACATGCTGTTGGAGCCGTATGTGAGTTTTTTCGAGTCCGGGTTCGGGACCCTGTCCGGGAAAGTCGCCTACGCCGATGAAGGACGGCCAGCCTGTCTGCCCCGCCTCGGCCTGGAGTTCGAATCCGAGGGAAGGTCGGCGACAGTCATGGCCGACGAGAAGGGCGACTTTTCCGCCTGCCTCCCGCCGGGGAAATACACGTTGTCGAAAATTGAGGCTGTCGGGCACCGCTTGATCCCGGTTGACCCGAAGCAGCCGCTCGGCTTCACGGTGAGAAACAACCGGCCTACCCGGTACGACATTCGCCTCGTCCCTGCGCCGGCCGCCCCGAAAGTGCGACCCTGACCGCTCCGCGCGGCCCGTGCCACCTCGGCAGCTTCCCCATTCTCCATGATCCTTCTTCCTGGCGGCTTTGCGCCATTGCGCCTTTGCGTTGGAATCTGCCCGGCAATCGAACGCCAAGACGCCAAGACGCCGGGACGCTTGGGTAGACGGGGGTTACGCCTTTTCCAGGTTGGCGACCTGCTCCAGCAGCTGCTTGACCCCGCAGCCGAGGAAGGAGATGGTCAGCTTCCGGCCCATGGCGGTGTTCTCGGCCCGCAGCACCACCCCTTCGCCGAACTTGGCGTGCTTGACCCGTTCGCCCGGCTTCACGCCGGGCAGGGAGACGGTGTCGCCTTTGCGGGGGCGCGGTTGTGCCGACGGGTCGGTGGACAGCACCGGTTTCGGCGGAGGCCCGATCTTCAAGCGGCTCGCCGGGGGGGAGGCCGGTTTTTCCCCGGCCGAACGCGGCGAGGGCCGGTAGGCCGACGCCTGGGTGACGATGCGGGGGCCGCCGTCGTGCCCGCCGGCCGGGGCGGCGCCTTTCTTCTGCCCGAAGAAGTCGGCGATGTCCTGGGCCGTGTCGAAGGTGCGCATCCCCAGGGGGCGCCCGCCGTCCAGGCGCGGGGCGCTCTCCGCGAAGCGCTCGCTCCCGACGGCGAAGGCCAGGGAGAAGGGGTCGACCCGCGTCAGGCAGTCGGAGGCGATTTCCGCCAGGAAGCGGGAGGGCTTCACGGGCTCGGGCGGGGCGTTGAAGGCCCGGGGCCGCATCTTCGAACAGCCCAGCACGAGCCGCTTGCGGGCGCGGGTCATGCCCACGTAGAGCAGGCGGCGCTCCTCCTCGACGTCCTCGGGCTGGACGGACGCGCGGGAGTGGGGCACCAGGCCCTCCTCCAGCCCGATGATGAAGACGTGGTCGAATTCCAGCCCCTTGGCGCCGTGCAGGGTCATGAGCACCACCCGGGCCGTCTCCCCTTCGTCCTCGGCTTCGGTGAACAGGGCCAGGCGGTCCAGGAAGGTCTCGATGGTCCCCCCCTCCTTCTCGTGCTCGACGGCCATGGTGATGAATTCCTGCACGTTCTCCAGCCGGCCGGCGTCCTCGGGGTCGGAGGAGTTGCGGAGGTGGCTTTCGTAGCCCGATTCGCGCACCACCGCTTCCACGTATTCGCCCAGGCGGAGTTCCCGCATGGACCGCTCCAGCGTGTCCAGCAGCGTCCGGAACTGCGTCAGCGGGGCGCGCGCCCGGCCCGGGAGTTCCCCGCGGTCGAGTTCTACCTCCATGACGTCCCGCAGGCACAGCCCCGACCGGAAGACGCCCTGCCGCAGCCACTCGATGGTCTTGTCGCCGATGCCGCGCGGGGGGGTGTTCACCGCCCGCAGGAAGGAGACGGTGTCGTTGCGGTTGGCCAGCAGCTTGAGGTAGGCCGCGACGTCCTTGATCTCCTTGCGGCTGTAAAAGCTCAGCCCGCCCACGATCCGGTAGCGGATGGCCTGCCCCCGGAAGGCGTCCTCCACGCGCCGGGCCTGGAAGTTGGTCCGGTAGAGCACGCCCACGGTGGCCCGCGGTTCGCCCAGCGTCAGCTTCTTCACGGCCCGGCTCACCGCCCCCGCCTCGAAGGCCGGGTTCTCGGCTTCGAAGAAGCCCACCGGGTCGCCGGCCGGGTTGCCGGTGCGCAGGTCCTTCTCGCGCCGGTTGCGGTTGTGGGCGATGAGGGAGGCGCCGGCCCGCAGGATGTTCCGACTGCAGCGGTAGTTCTCCTCCAGCTTGAAGACCCGGCTGCCGGGGAAGTCCCGCTCGAAGTGCAAAATGTTGGCCAGGATGGCCCCCCGGAAGCCGTAGATGGACTGGTCCTCGTCCCCCACCACGCAGATGGTGTTGCTCGAAGCGGTGAGGTGCCGGATGAGCACGAACTGCGGCGGGTTGGTGTCCTGGAACTCGTCCACCAGGATGTAGCGGTAGCGGGCGTTGACCCGGCGCCGGGCCTCGGGGTGCTTCTCCAGGATCTCGTTGGTCTTGAGGATGAGGTCGTCGAAGTCCAGGGCGCCGGCGGCCTTCATGGCGCTCTCGTACTTGGGGAAGAGCTTGGCCACCCACTCGTCGTGTTCGCGGTCGTAGGCCTCGGCGTAGGCGTGGGCGTCGAGCTGGCGGATCTTGGCCTGGGAGATGCGGCCCAGCACCAGGTCGGCGGTGACCGCCGGCGGGGCCTCGTGGTCCTTGAGGAGCCGCTTCATCAGCGACTCCTGGTCCCCCGTGTCGTAGATGGTGAACTGCGCGGGGTAGCCCAGGACGCCGATCTCCCGGCGCAGGAAACGGGCGCAGAAGGAGTGGAAGGTGCACACCAGCGGCTTCTGCGTCACGGCGGGGCCCAGGATGCCGGCCACGCGTTCCTGCATCTCCTTGGCCGCCTTGTTGGTGAAGGTGACCGCCAGGATCTCCTCGGGGCGGTAGAGGCCCTGCCGGATGAGGTGGGCGACCTTGCAGGTGATCACCCGGGTCTTGCCGCTGCCCGCGCCGGCCACCACCAGCATGGGCCCGTTGTTGTAGAGCACGGCCTCGCGCTGGGCGGGGTTCAGGCTGTCGATCAATGCTTCCATGTTGAGTCCTTGTGAAGGTTTGAAGGTGTTGTCAGTTCCCGGCCAGACGCCGGATGACCACCACCGTCCGGTCGTCGGCCACCCGGGCCTCGTCGCCGGCGAAGTCCACGCTCGCCCGGAAGATGTCTTCCACCAGGGCCGCGGCGGGCAGGTCGCGGCCCGCGCGGACGAGGGCCTTCAGGCGCTCCCGGCCGTACTCCTCGCCCTCGGCGTTCTCGATCTCGGGGATGCCGTCGGTGTAGAAGACCAGCACGTCGCCCGGCTCGAGCAGCAAAATGCCCGTGTCGTAGCCGGCGTCCGGCCGCAGCCCGAGGAAGGGGCCGCCCTCGGCGAGCTCGAGGAAGTCGTCCTGGGCCCGGCGGTGCAGGAGGGGGTAGATGTGGGCCATGTTCGTGTAGTAGAAGCGCCCGTCGGGCCCCAGTTCCCCGTAGACCAGGGCGATGAGGTTCTCGATGGAGTTCTCGTCGTAGAAGGCCTGGTTCATGAGGTGGGCCTTGTAGGCGATCTTCAGGTTGGTCTCGGCCAGCACGGCCAGGACCCGGTGCAGGGCCGTCACCTGGACGGCCGCGCTGAACCCCTTGCCCTTGACGTCCGCCACGCAGACGCCGAGCAACGGGCCGAACATGGGGTAGAACTGGAAGTAGTCTCCGCCCACGGTGGTGAAGGGGACGGACAGGCCATGGATGTCGAAGCCGGGGAAGGCGGGGAGCCGCTCCGGCAGCAGGCTGCTCTGCTGGGCGTGGGCCAGGGCGAGGATTTCGCCCAGCACCTTGCCCTCCCGTTTCTTCTCCGCCAGGTTGGAGGTGAACAGGGCGATGATGCGGAGGAATGACTCGATGACGGGGCGGTTGCGGCTGAATTCCTCGCTCCCCTCGAAATAGAGGGAGAGCAAGTAGTTCAGGTCCTCGTCCACCGGGAAGGCGGTGAAGCTGTCCACGTCGAGGGCCTGCTGCGCCGGGGTGTCGAAGAGCGGGTCGCCCTTGACGTGGTGGACGAAGGTGTGCCGGCGGATCTCGTCCATGGCCGCCGGGTCCATGGGGAAGAGGAATCCGGGGGGCAGGGACTTCTGCGTGCCCATCTCGAACACGCAGCGGAAGCCGTCCGCCGTCTTTTCCCAGACGCGCCCGCCGCTGATGTTGATCTCCTTCCGGAAATCCCCGAGCAGGGCCTTGAGCAGCTCGATGGAAAAACTGCGCTCGCTCTCGAACTGCATCTGCAGTTTCTTGATGGCGTCATAAAATCTTCTGGAAAACACGGCTCCTCCGCTCCCGCCGGTTGTGCCTTTCCGGGAGAGCGCGACATTGTACCACAGCCCGCTCGCCCCGGCGATCCGCAGCCCTCCCCCGACCGAATGAAATGGCACTTGCCGGGCCCCCCAAAAAGCATTACTATTTTATCCGGCTCCGAGGGAGAGGCTCATCGATGATCAAGAAGATCAGGCCGGACCAGCTGAAGCCCGGCATGTTCATTCACGACCTGAATTGCGGGTGGATGGCCCACCCGTTCTTCCGCAGCCGCTTTCTCGTCAGCGACGAGGCGCAGTTGCGCAAGATCCTCGCCCTGGGCATGCACGATCTGGACATCGACACCGACCGCGGCCTGGACGTGGAGGATGCCCCGTCCCGGGCCGACGTCAACGCGGACTTGCAGAGCCGCATGATGACGGCGGCCCGCAGGCCGGAGGCCGCGCCCCATCCGCCGGCCGTCACGCCCATTCGCCAGGAGCTGGGCCGGGCGAAGGAGATCCAGGTTCAGGCCAAGAACGCGGTCCGTTCCATGATGCAGGACCTGCGGGCGGGGAAAGAGATCCGGATCGAGCAGGCCGAGCCCGTGGTGGAGCAGGTCAGCGAGTCGATCCTGCGGAACAAGGACGCCCTCCTCGGCCTGACCCGCATCAAGCAGAAGGACGACTACACCTTCCAGCACAGCGTCAGCGTCTGCGTCCTGCTCGTCGCCTTCTGCCGCCAGCTCGGCCTGCCCCACGAGGTCACCCACCGCGTGGGCATCGGTGGGCTGCTGCACGACTGCGGGAAGATGTCCATCCCGGATTCCATCCTCAACAAGCCGGGGGCGCTGACCGACGTCGAATTCTCCATCATGAAGACCCACGTCGAGGCGGGGGTCGAGATCGTCTCCATCTGCCCGGGCATCCCGGAGGAGGCGGTGCACGTGGTTTCGGAGCACCACGAGCGTTGCAACGGCAGCGGGTATCCCCGCAAGCTGCCCAAGGAGAGCATTTCCTCCTTCGGGCTGATGGCTTCCATCAGCGACGTCTTCGACGCCATGACGGCCCAGCGCGTGTACAAGGACCCCATCCCGCCCATGGACGTCCTGCGCAAACTCTACGAGTGGACCGATTTCCACTTCGACAAGCCGCTCGTCTCCCAGTTCATCAAGATGCTCGGGATCTATCCGGCCGGGTCCCTGGTCCGCCTGCAGAGCGGCTTCCTGGCGGTGGTCATGGCCCAGAACGAGAGCGACCTTCTCCACCCGGTGGTGCTCACCGTCATGCACGCCGGCAAGCGGATCAAGACGTCGCCGCAGCTGGTGGACCTGGCCAGTCCCCCCTCCGCTCACCAGCGGGACGAGATCGTGGGCCAGGAGCCCGCGGCCGAGTGGGGGCTCGACCCCTTCTCCTACCTGCTCTGAGTGCCCGGCCGGGCCTCGGACGGGTCCGGGGCGAGTGGACGCTTTTGTACTTTTCTTTGGTTGGCGCGGCGCGTAGAATAGCACCAGAAGCAACTCGCAGGAGGCGCCCATGGCCATCGTGGATTTCATCAGCGGTCTGTCCCGCCCCAGTCTGCCTTCTCTCAAGAAGATCCATCTGGACGACTTCCAGCAGCGCGTCCGGTCCACGTTGTACATCGAGCTCCCCCAGACGGGCGACACGGTCTGCACGCTGACTCCCAGCCTGCACCCCGTGGGCAACCAGCTGGAGAAGCGGGTGGAGCGTCTCCTGGCCGAGAAGGCGGACGTCCTCGACTACCTGAAGGAACGGCTGCTGGCGACCATTGTGGTCGACACCTGCCTGCTGGAGACCTCCACCTACTTCATCACCCAGAACGACTACCTCCTGCTGGCCCGCTTCAAGCGGTTCATCGAGGAGGAGGACACCCTGGAGATCAAGCTCTACACGGCCACCGCGGAGGAACTCAAGAAGCGCTACTCGGACAAGATCTACGTCGGGCGCTGCTTCCTCAAGCCCCACGTGACGCACCTCCCCTGGGACGGGCTCAACCTCTACGTCCTGTCGCTCATGGACCAGTTCGAGTGCGTGAAGTCCATGGCCGACGGCCGCCTGGACAAGCCGGAGGACTACATCCCGACCTACTTCCAGGAGATCGGGGACCTGCTGTCGGACGTGGCTTCCGAGGTCGTCGAGGAGCTGGAATCGCTGCCCAAACAGTTCCAGCCCTCGCGTTGGACCATGGAGGAGAAGGTCCGCGTCAAGGCCGCCTACCGCAGCATGGTCCACCTCTTCATCGAGCTGCTGGACGCGGTGGGGGAACTGGAGAACGCCCTGTTCTTCGGGCGGGAGGACCGCTTCGTGCGCTACGTGACCAAGTACCGCCAGGACCTGAAGAACATCGTCAACTACTTGAACTTCAAAGTGCTGTCGTCCCTGTCCCGGTCCATCCAGGCGGACTGATCCCCGCCTTTCTTTGCGTCATGGCGACTTTGCGCCTTGGCGATTAATTGAAAAGAAAAATTCCCCCACCAAGTCGCAGACGAAAAGGCGGCGGCGCGGCCGGCGGTCACTCCTGGAGGGATGCGCCGCACTCCTCGCAGGCGGTGTCTTCCTTCAGCACCACGGCCCCGCATTCCGAACAGAGGTCGTAGTTGTCGGCCTCCGCCAGGATCTGCTTCGCTTCCGCCTCGTTCTCCGGCTCCACCCAGATGCGCTGGTGGGAAATGTCGTTCGAAACGTTGACGGGGTTGGCGTGGAAGGTCTGGTTCTCCACGCGGCACTCGATGCCGTTTTCCTGCAGCAGCCCTTCGGCCAGGTTCGCTTCCACCTCGTCGGTGAACTCGGCGACCACTTTCCAGTGTTCCGGAATGTACTCCACCTCGTTCACGTCCTCGGGCAGCGTTTCCACCAGGGAGACTTCACAGTCGGCGCAGGTGGTTATGCCTTCCACGTACTCCGCTCTGCAGTTGGGACACCACATAATGCCTCCGTTTTGGTCAGGTTGACTTGATTATGTCACGAAACGCCTTGTCGCTGCAAGCCTGTTGCGGTTCATTTGTCCTCCCCCACGAGGATGGCCCGGGCTTCCTCCAGCACCTTGCGGTGGTCGGGGCCGACGTCCGGGTAGCGCAGCCCCAGCTCCTCCAGCCGGCGGGTCACGACGTCGGCCACCACCAGGCGGCTGTACCACTTGTGGTCGGCCGGGACGATGTACCAAGGCGCCCAGGGGGTGCTGGTGTGGGAGAAGAGGTCCTCGTAGGCGTGCATGTACTCGCTCCAGTGGCCCCGCTCGGTGGCGTCGTCGGCGGAGAACTTCCAGTTCTTCTCCGGCGTGTCGATGCGCTCGAGGAAGCGCTTCTTCTGCTCCTTCTCGGACACGTGCAGGAAGAACTTCAGGATCACGGTGCCGTTGCGCGTCAGGTAGCGCTCCACGGCGTTGATGTCCTCGAAGCGCCCCTTCCAGAGGCCCTTCCCGGAAGGTTCCGGGGGCAGCTTCTGCCGGGCGAGCAGCTCCGGGTGGACGCGCACCACCAGCGTCTCCTCGTAGTAGGAACGGTTGAAGATCCCGATCCGGCCTCTTTCGGGCAGCGCCTTCAGGCAGCGCCAGAGGAAGTCGTGGTCGAGTTCCTCCGCCGAGGGGGCTTTGAAGCTGTACACCTGGCAGCCCTGTGGGTTCACGCCGGACATGACGTGCTTGATGATCCCGTCCTTGCCGGCCGCGTCCATGGCCTGGAAAAGGAGCAGCACGGCGTACGTGTTGTGGGCGTAGAGCACGTCCTGGAGTTCGACCAGACGGGCCAGGTCCCGGCCCAGCTTCTCCTGGGCCTCCTCCTTGGCGCGGTAGCCCCCGGTGTCGGCCGGGTCGTGGTCCTTGAGCTTCATCTTACTGTTCGGCTGCACCATGTGTCGTTTCGTGTCCATCGTTCACCTCAGGGTTCGAAAGAGATGCCTACGGAATTATTCGGGGTTTCCTCCACCGACACCTCCAGCAGCCGGACGGGGAGGCCGGCGAGCGGGCCGCGGAGGGCCTCGCCCACCCAGCGCGCCAGGTTCTCCGAGGTGGCCGGGGCCAGGCCGTCCGCCGCCAGTACCTGGGTGGCGTCGCGGTGGTCGAGGGCGCGCAGCACGTGCTCCTCCACCAGCCGGTCCAGGAGGCCGACCGGCAGGATGGCGCCGGTCTCCGGGTCCGGAACCCCCAGCAGGGTGACGAGGAGCGAGTAGTTGTGACCGTGGCTTTCCGGGCGTCCGCAGACGCCGAAGACGTGGCGGTTCTGCTCGTCGTCCCACCCGGGGACGGCCAGGCGGTGGGCGGCGGAAATACGGTAGCGGCAGGTCAGGGTCAGCATGGGCGGTTTCCCTCGCTCAGCGGTCGGCCCGCCACTCCACCCAGGAGTCCGGCGCGTCCTGGAGTTTCAGCCGGCAGAGCTTGACCCCCGGGAAGCGGCAGTCCAGCAGCCCCACCAGGTAGAGGGCCAGGTTCTCGTTGGAAGGCAGGATGGCCGAGAACAGGGGGATGGCGGCGTTGAGATACTGGCAGTCCAGGCGGGCGACGACGATCTCCTGGAGCACCATTTTCATCGTGCTGAGATTGATGACCATGCCGGTCTCCGGGTCCGGCTCGCCGCGGAGGGTGACTTCCAGCTCGAAGTCCCGGCCCACGGGGTAGGGTCCGGCCTCGGCGCCGAAGGTGGCCCGGTTGCGGGCCTCGTCCCACGTCGGCACTGACAGCGTGCGGGACGCGTTGAAGCGGACGCGGCGCGTCACGGTCATGGTCTGTCCCATTCTTGTCCCCCTCGTGGTTCCCTGACGCATCAAGGCATTCCGAATGACGGCTGCCTTCGAAAGTAGGCCCCGGGGCCAAAAATGTCAAGTCGGAAAAAGGGCCGTCGTGGACACCCACCCATTCGCGGGCCGCCGTGGACACCCACCCATCGATAACGGCGATGATGGTCGGGGCGCCGCGGGGGGGCGCAGAGAAGCGCAGCGGCAAATCAATTTTTCAGGGCGTTTCCCGACCCACGGCGCGGCGGATGCGGCGTGACAGCATTTTCCCGATGCCCGGCACGCGGGCCAGTTCGTCCGTTCCGGCGCTCATCACGGCTTCCACGCTGCCGAAGGCGGTCAGCAACCTCTCCGCCTTCTCCCGGCCGATTCCCGGCAACCCCTGGAGGATGTGCAGTCGGAGCGCGTGCAGACCGCGGGGTTTTCGCCCGTGGCGATAGACACCGCGGGCAGCGGATCGGCCAGCTTGCCGGGCCAGGTAGACCAACAGCCGGGCGGTTTCTTCCGGGCTCGCCGAGCGAAGGACCGGCACGCCCAGGAGGACTGAGACGCTGATCAGGGCTCCCTGCAGGGCTTCTCTTCGCATCTGGCAGCCGTCCAGGTCGTGGGCCGTGCCTTCCAGGATCAGCAGGGGGTGATGGCCGGAGTTGGTCAGGCGAACGGCCTGGCGGAAAAGGCGCCCGTCCGCGATGGACTGCACGAGGTCCGGCAGGCGTTTTCGTTCCACCAGGAAGCGATCGTTCACCAGGTAGTCGCCCAGGGGCAACGTCTCCACCGTCACGTTGACTTCCGGGCCGGCCCGCAAGGCTTCCACCACGCCGCTCCGGCCCTCCCGGTGGTCCGCCACAACCTGGATTCCCGGTATCACGGAAGAACAGGGGTTTCCGACAAGATTTTCCCCCGCTTCGTACGTGGCGGGAATTTCTTCCGTCTGAAAGAAGAAGCTGCTGTCGAAGATGTCCGGCATGGGGCCTGCTCCCCGGTTTGCGGGAAAAGACGGTTCAGCCGACCACGAAGCGGGCCACGTCGGCCTCGGACAGGACCACCGTCATGCCCGTCCGCAATACGGTCCGGGTGACCCGGGGCGTGCCCAGGTTCTCCAGGAAGGTGCCGTTGGTGGAACCCGGGTCTTCCAGTACGGCTTCGTTGCCGTGGAGGCCGATCCAGGCGTGGCGCTTGGAAATCCGGCCGTCGGGGATGACGATCAGGGCGCTGTTGCGGTCCCGGCCGATCCAACTGCCCTCTGCGGTCAGCGGGAAATGCTGGCCGGTGAGGGGGCCAGTGGTGAAAACGATCTCCTTGGGGACCATCTGGGCCGGGTTGACGACGATGGTCTTTCCGTACCCGGCTGCATCCGGAGCGATGTCGAGAACCGTCGGGCGGGCGGACGGTGAGTAGGCCGGGTACGGCGGCGGGGGAGGCGCCGCCGCGGGGGGGTAGGCTTGTGGCGCGGGCGGAGGAGGCGGATAGTCGGGCGCCGGCGGAACGGGGTAATACGAAGGCGACTGTGCCGGAAAGGAGGGCTGTACATTCGCCGCTTCCGGATAAGGCGCGGCCGGGTACTGTTCCGGCGGGGCTTCGTAGGAGGGGGGCAGCGGGTAATCGGGGTAGGCGTTCCCGTCGTAGGCGGAGATCCGCGGGTCCTTGACCTTATTTCGTCCCGCCGCCGCGATGAGCAGGAAGACCACGGCGAGGACCAGCACGAGGCCCCCGCCCACGGCGAGATAGATCCACAGCGAAGAGGAACCGGAGCCGCCGGACGCGTCCAGGGGCTTGTCCTTCCCGGCGGCGACCGCCTGGGAGCAGGCCTGGCGGAACTTCGGGGCGTCCAGGTGATAAGGGTAGAGGCGTTCCACTTCCTCGAACTTCTTGGCCGCTTCCGCGTAGTGCTCGTTCCAGTAAAGCTCCAGCCCCTCCTTGAAAATGGCGCCGGTCGTCCCCGTCGTGTTGGTGACGCCGGAGGACTGCAGGAATTCCGCGATGGTGGAAGTGGGCACGACGAAGGTGAAGCCCGTCACTTCCTGGCCTTCCACCGTGTCTCCCCGGAATGTCAGCATGCCGACGACCTCTCCCCGATCATTGATGACCGGGCCGCCGGAGTTGCCGTGGGTGGCGGGGGCGCTGATCTGGATGACCGGAGAGCCGTCCTCCATGTTCTTTTTGGCTGAAACTTTTCCATCGGTAATGGAGGGCTCGATGACCGACTGCGCGTCCAGCACGTCGGTGTCGGCGGCGGCGGGGAAGCCGATGACGGTGATGTGCTCCTGCAGCAGGATTTTCTCGGCGTCGCCCATCAACAGGGACGGGGCGTTCTGGACATCCACCTTGATGATGGCCACGTCCTTGCCCTGTCCCACGGGCGCCCCGAAGGTCACGATGGTGAAGGGCAGGTGCCGCTTGCCGGGAACAAGGACGCCCTGGATGGGCTTGGGCTGCTCCACCACCGTGGTGAGGCTGAGGATGCCGTTCCGCACCTCGTCGTTGACGGCGGACGCCTCGATGCCGATGTCCTTGGCTACGGCGCGGATGTATTCCTCTTTGAGGGCGGCGACGACTTCCGCCTGGGAACCCTGGTGAAAGGCCCACCCCGTGCTGACGACGTGGGCGTTGGTGGCGATGTAGCCTTCCGGGTTGACGAAGAAGCCGGTCCCGGAGGAGACGCTGGAGACCGGGTACGTCTTGGAGATCCCCCGTTCGGGCCAGTCGAACCGGAACGTGCAGGACACCCCGTCGACGATGCGCACGACGGAGGGCTTGGAAAAGCTGGCCCGGCGTTGCTCGTCGTTGGGCAGCTGGGCGAGGGCGCAATGGAAAGCGAACAGGGAGGCCAAGAAAGAAAAGAACCGCTTGTGGCGCATGAAATCTTCTCCTGTCACCCGGGTCACGCCGCGCTTCCGCCGGACAAGCCGGTGACCGCGCGGCGAACTACGCGCGTTTCATCCCTGCTTCGAGGAAACGGGCCAGGCGGGCGATGCCTTCGGCTATTCTATCATCATTCTCCTTGGCATAGGTCAGCCGGAGCGTGTTGCGTCCCGACCCGTCGACGAAGAACGGCTGCCCGTGGATGAAGGCCACTTTGATGGTCTGGACGGCTTCCATGGCCAGGGCTTCGGCGTCCATCCCCTCGGGCAGGGTCAGCCAGACGAACATGCCGCCCATGGGCTTCGTCCAGCGGATGCCGGCGGGCATCTCCTTCTCCAGGGCGGCGAGCATCGCCCGGCTCCGGTCGGAGTAGAAGCGCCGCACGTCCGCCAGGTGGGACTGGTACAGCCCCTGGCGGCAGTATTCGTAGATGAGGTACTGGTCCAGGCTGCTCGAGCACAGGTCGGCCGCCTGCTTACACAGCTCGAGCATGGTGATCACTTCCTCGGGCGCGACGATGAAGGCCGTGCGCAGGCCCGGGCTGACCACCTTCGAGAAGGAGCTGAGGTAGATGAGGTGCGCGGCGGAGTCGGGCAGCGAGCGGATGGCCTTGAGCTGGGCCGGGTCCGTGTCTTCGAAGTAGAGTTCGCCGTAGGGGTCGTCCTCCATGAGGAAAAAGCCTTCCCGCGTGGCGATTTCCAGGGCCTGCCGCCGCCTGTCCATGGCGATGGTGATGCCCGAGGGGTTCTGGAAGTTCGGGATCAGGTAGAGGAACTTGATGCGCTTCCCCTGGCTTTTCAGCTGCCGGACCTTCTCCTCGAGGTCTTCGGTGACGATGCCGTGCTCGTCCTGGCGGACGCCCACCATCTCGGCCAGCGCGTTGCGGAAGGAGGCCAGGGCGCCCGTGTAGCTCGGCAACTCGACGAGCACCACGTCGCCGGGGTCGAGCAGGACCTTGCTGAGCAGTTCCAGCCCCTGCTGCGACCCACTGGTGAGCATGACCGAGGAGATGCCGGCTTCGATATCCCGTGTTTTCAAGATGTCGAGCAGGAGTGTGCGGAGCTCTTCCAGTCCCTTGGTGATGCCGTACTGGAAGACCCGGGGGCCTTCGCGGTCGATGAGTTCGCCCATGATGCCCTTCAGGGCCTCGTCGGGGAAGGTCGACGGGTTCGGCATGCCGCCGCCGAAGGAGATGACGTCGGGTTTGTTCATATAGGCGGCCATCCGGCGGATGGGGCTCGGGAGCATGGCTTTGGCGGAACGGGAGAACAGGGGGTCGGAATCGAACATGGTTCATTCTCCTTGCGTGGTAGAATCGGCGCCGGCGCCGATCGCGGCCGGGCGTCCGGCCGGGCGCGGGGACCGCTTCGGAATGGCCCGAAAGTGTACTATACTTCAGCCTGTTCCAGGCCGCAACCCACAAACAGGAGGAGTCCGGTGCTTCCCGACATCGAGGAATTCGAAGAACTGGTCGAACAGGCTTTCGCCGAGATCCCGGAGGATTTCCGGGAAAAGCTGGAGAACGTGTCCATCTTCGTGGAGGAAATGCCGCCCCGGCGCATCGTCCAGGACATGGGCCTGGCCTCGCCCTTCCACCTCCTCGGCCTCTACGAGGGGGTTCCCAGCCCCGCCCGGACCTTCTTCGCCGACCCGCCGCTGCCCGACCGGATCACCCTCTTCCGCCGGCCCATCCTGCGCATCTGCCGGAGCCGCCGGCAGGTCGTGGCGCAGATCCGCAAGACCCTGGTCCACGAGATCGCCCACCACTTCGGCTTCTCCGACGAGGCCCTCCGCGAGCGGGGCTACTGACGCCGGCCGCCCTCCCGGAGGACGGGAAGCATGGATGCACGGAATGAACAGGCTGGCGCTTTCCGGCCTGACGTTTTAAACCACTAATAACACTAATTTTGCAGATTTTGGCGATTTGTTGCAGCGATATCGGAATTAATTCTCCGTAGGGAATTGATAACCCTAGCCAGACGACGGCGGATGATTCGCGTTCGGAATGGAGCCCGGCGCTTTCTGGCCGTACCGGGGAGGGAACCCTTTCGGCCGGCTCTTCTTCGCGGGCTTCGCGGCTTCGCGTGCGGATCATGGCCTTCCGCCTGGACATGGGCATCCATTTCCTTGACCGAATCTTGATTTCCCGGCCCGCAAGCTTGAGACCGCCTTGACATCGGAAAAGATACAGTGAAGCCGATGGCAGGGGAGGTGCACATGCGAGTTTTGGCATACCTGGTTCTGGTCGTTTTCTTCGTGGCGGCGGCCGCCTGGTTTGCCCGGAAACGGGCGGGCGGAAAAGGGAAGGCCCGCGGGAAGGCAGGCTGTCCGGTCGGTTGGGGGGGCGGGGCATGCTCCCCGCAAGACGTCCAGCCGGAGGAAAAACTGGTCCTGCGGGTGGACGACGACTTCCTGGGCGGCTTCGCGGCCGCCTGGAGCCTCAAGTCCAGCGGCTACCGGGTCATCTTGCTCCAGGATGTTTTCTCGGCGGAGGACCTGGTCCGCCGGCGGGGGCAGGAACTGGCGGCCGCCCTGCTGAGTCTGCGCCTCGAACCGGTGGAAAGGATGGCCGGCCTGCGCAGCCGCCTGCTTTCCCTGGGCATCCCGGTGCTGAACCTACTTCCGGAAACGCCACCGTTCGCCTCGGAATCCGGGCGGACCGGCCTTTTTGCCGGCTCTGTTTCGTCCCGGGCTTCCGCCGATGAGCTGCGGGTGGCTTTGGCCCGGGCGATCCGGTCGCAGTTCGCCGACGGTTCGGCAGGGGCGAAAAACATGTACGGAGACTTTGACTTGAAATCAGAGGCCGTCTAAGATACGTCGCGAGGAACGGAGAATCGGGAGGAGCGGACGATGACGTCGCCGGAACTCGCCGGAACCAAAGTGCTGGTGGTGGATGACGAGAAGGCCATTCGCCGTTTTTTGCAGACCGTCTTTACCGCGCACGGAGTCGAAACCGCGGAGGCGGTTTCGGGCACCACCGCCCTGGCGGCGGCGGCCGCCTTCCGCCCCGACCTGGTCATGCTGGACCTCGGCCTGCCGGACATGGACGGTGTGACGGTGATCC
>CAYTBK010000020.1:38164-41488 GCA_964436005.1 uncultured Acidobacteriota bacterium | reverse complement strand
GTCGGCGCTCTCGGCCATGAAGTGCACCCCGCAGAACACGATCCACCGCGCCCCGCCCTGCTCGGCCGCCAACTGGGACAGCCGCAGGGAGTCGCCCAGGAAGTCGGCGAAACGCACCACGCTGTCGCGCTGGTAATGGTGGCCGAGGATGACGACGCTCGGCCCGAGCCGGCGGCGGCAGTCCCCGATGGCGGCCAGGGCCTCCTCGTCCCCCATGTTCCGGTACCGCTCGTCGAGAGCGAATGGCTTTCCTTGCTTCATGTCGGGCTCCTTTCCGGAATCGGCCCCGCCCTCTTTCGCCCGGCCGGGACCGCAACGGCCCATTGTGCCACAGGTGACCGGTGAAAACGAGGAAACAAGGGCATCAGCTTTCCGGGCCACCCCAGTCATCGTTTTTCCGTCCGGTGCCGAACCAGGGCCGGCCCAGCCCGCAGCCCCATCCTGCCCATCCGGTTCATCCATGTCGATTCTCGACACCCCCTCCGGGTGCGCAGCCCGCGCCGGCAAGACCGGGCCTTGCCGGCGCCCGGCTTCGTGGTACACTGCCCCCGCCGTGCTCGCCTGAAACAAACCCGAGCACGGGCGGAGGTTCCCGTGCCTGTCAGGATCGCCGTGCTCGCCGGCCTGCTGCTGCTCTTCCACTGTGCCGGAATGGCGCAATCCCCCGAGAGCCCCGCGCGCACGCTGGCGCGCGTTCGCTACGCGGACCGCGCCGCCCTCGCCGCCCTCCACGCCGGCTACGACGTCTGGGAGGTCCAACCCGCCGACCGGACGGCCGTGGTCTACGTCTCCGGCGCCGAGCGCCAGGCCCTGGCGGCGGCCGGCTTCCCCGCCGTCGCCGACCCCTCGCTGGCCCGCCGGCTGCAGGTTCCCGCCGGCATCCAGAACTACCCCTGCTACCGGACGGTGGAGGAGACCCTGGCCGCCCTGAAGGACCTGGCCGACGCCTGGCCGGGCTACGCCGAGTTGCACGACGTGGGCGACAGCTGGAACAAAACCGTGAGCGACGGGCAACTGGGCTTCGACCTCCTGGCCCTGCGCCTCACCAACCGGGACACGCCCGGCCCCAAACCCGTCTTCTTCCTTCTCGCCGAAATCCACGCCCGGGAACTCGTGACCGCCGAGACGGCCCTCCGTTTCGCCGAACACCTGCTGGCCAACGCGGAGAAGGACCCGGACGCGGCCATGATCCTCGACCGCTCGGAAATCTGGATCCTGCCCATGAGCAACCCCGACGGCCGCAAGTACGCCGAAGCCGGGCAATACTGGCGGAAGAACACCGACCGGTCGGCGGGCGGGGGCTGCGCCGCCGGCGATTTCGGGGTCGACCTGAACCGCAACAGCTCCTTCGGCTGGGGCGGCGCCAGCGCCGACCCCTGCGCCGAAACCTACCAGGGCCCAGCCCCCGCGTCGGAACCGGAAACCGCGGCCATCCAGGAACTCTGCCTCGGCCTCTTCGACGACTGGCGGGGCCCCCTGCCCGCGGACGCGGCCTCCCCCGACACCCGGGGCCTCTTCATCACCCTGCATTCCTACGGGAACCTCGTGCTCTGGCCTTTCGGCTTTTCCTCCGACCCACCGCCCAACGGCGCCGAACTGGCCCGGCTGGGCCGCCGCTTCGCCGGCATCTGCGGGTACGTCCCGGAACAGGCCAGCGAACTGTACCCCACCACGGGCTGCACCGACGACTGGCTGTACGGAGAGCTGGGCATCCCCAGCTTCACCTTCGAGATGGGCGGCTCCTTTTTCCAGAACTGCACCTTCTTCGAAAAGTACCTCTACCCCGACATGCTGGACACGTTGCTCTACGCCGCCCGCACCCTGCCCACCCCGTACCGGAGCGCCTTCGGCCCGGACCCGGACCGGCCCGCGGTCACGCTGGACGACGGTTCGGGAACCGCCGCGCGCTACCGCATCGAGGCCGTGATCCGCGACGACCTGGCCGGCGCCGGGGCGGTGACGGGGGCCGAATGCTGGGTGATTCCCCTGCACGGCTCCGTCGCCCCCGGCCTGCCCGGCGCCGGCGTGCCCATGCGGCCGGTCGACGGCGGCTGGGATTCCGCCCGGGAACAGGCCACCGCCCTGTTCGAGCGGGAAAGCGGCCAGACGGGCCGCTTCCTGGCCCTGGTGCGCGGCCGGACCGGCGAGGGCGACTGGGGCCCTTTCCGGGCCGCCTTCCTGGACGTGCCCCCGCCCGGCGACGTGGACGGCGACGGCGCCCCGGGTGCGGAGGACGCCCGCCAACTGCGCGCCCTGCTGACCGGCAGCACCGGCCGGGTCCGCGGCAATGCCGACGCCGACGGCGACGGGGCGGTCACCGCGGCCGACCTGGTCCGGCTGGCCCGCCAGACGGCGCAGCCGCCGGCGGGCGCCCCGGAGAAAGCCCCCGTTTTGCATTGATTCTTGGAACAGGGACCTTATAATAACGGAATCACTTAGCCGAGCCCGGCCCGGGAGTCGGGACATACCGCCCACGGAGAGAAGAGAGTGAACCTGAAAGAAGGGGATCGGATCCGCGAATACCGCTTGGAGAGCCTTCTCAGCGAGGGTGGCATGGGTTCGGTCTGGCGGGCCCGCCACATCCATCTGGAGCGCGAGGTGGCCGTCAAGATCCTCTCGGAGAAGTTCGCGGGCGACGAGGGGTTCGAGGCGCGCTTCATGCAGGAGGCGCGCGCCATGTCGCGCCTGCAGCACCCCAACATTCTCGGCGTGATAGATTTTTTCACCGAAGCAGGAAACCTGTTCCTCGTCCTGCCCTTCATCGACGGCGGCTCGCTCAAGGACCGCCTGGCCCAGCACGTGGAGGGCCTGCACCCGGACGACGCCGCCGCCCTGGCCTCGCCCATGCTGGGGGCGCTGGGCTACGCCCACCGGCAGGGGGTGGTGCACCGCGACGTGAAACCGGCCAACATCCTGCTCGACCGCAACGGGCACCCCTACCTCACCGACTTCGGCATCGCCCTGATCCAGGGGGAAGAGCGGCGCACCATGTCCGGCGGGGCCCTGGGCACGCCGCACTACATGAGCCCAGAACAGATCCGCGACCCCATGAAGATCGACCTGCGCACCGACATCTACAGCTTCGGCTGCGTGCTGTACGAGATGCTGGCGGGGCACCCCCCCTTCTCCGTGGAATCCTTCGCCGGGGCGCTGGTGGCCCACTGCAGCACGCCCGCCCCGCCCCTGACCGGCCTCAAGCCGGGTTTCCCCAAGCGGCTGGCGGAGGTCGTGGCCCGCTCGCTGGAAAAGGATCCCGACCTCCGCTTCCAGGACTGCCGGCAGTTCCAGGACGCCATCGAAACCTGGAAGCTGGTGCCGTCCGGA